>JBEOKA010000488.1:0-23571 GCA_040275325.1 Myxococcaceae bacterium
AGTACGCGGTGAGGAAGTCCTCTCCGAGAATCGCGTTGCGAACCCCCGCGTTCTGAGCGGCGTCGAGGAATGACTGGAACTTCGTGTCCGACGGAGCGCGGGTGATGACGAAGTCCTTCCCACTGCGAATCGCGATCTCGCCGTAGACGTCGAACGGGCCGATCGGCAGCGAGATGTCTGCGGCGTAGCGGGGGCGGCGCCCATTCATCCACACCGCGCCGACGCCCAGCTCGGCCTGCCACACCACGAACTCGGCGCGCAGCGCTCCACCGAGGTTGCCGAGCGTGAGCTGGCTGTTGCCGGTGCCGATGTTGTCGAAGAGCCCGTAGCCGTAGAAGTTCCACCCGAGCTTCTCGATGGGCACGTGCACCTTCACCATGTTGACGCCAAGGCGCACGTCGAACGGGTTGAACGGGTCGCGCGGCTGCGAGTTCAGGTAGTCGGTCGGGTACCAGATGCGCGCCGTGCCCCAGCGGATCTTCTGGCGGCCGACGGTGAGGTAGACGGTGCGCGCGATGTCGAAGCGAAGCCAGAGCTGATCGAGCGCGACCGTCGGGTTTTGCGCCGTCGCTGCGGTGAGGCCGACGCCGCTCACGCCCGGCAACGACAGGCCCATGTTCATCATGTCGTTCATCGACGTCATGGTGGACGTGTTGGTCGTGGTGTTCGCGGCTGCAGGGCGTGACGGGTCGTACTGCACGCGCGCAACGCCATAGGCGCGCAGCCGATCGGTCGGCCGCCCATCCATGTACGTCTCGAGCAGAATCGGCAGGCTCACCGGCTCCTTCGCGGCGGCTTTGCCCTCTTGAAACAACACCTGCCCGAACATGTTCAGGTTCGCGCCGATCTTCAGCGTGTCGCTCTTCACCTCGTCGGTGTCGAACTTGCTCTTGCTGGTGCCAGAGAGCTCGGTGAGATCACGATCGACGCCGCCATCGGGCGTGAGCGACGGCTGCGTCGGCGAGTCCGAACCGCCGCCGAACATGTCGGCCTCTGCAGGGCGTGAGGCACCCGCATCTGCAGCAGGCTCGGCGCTTCCGAAGAGATCAGCCTCGTTCGGTCGATCTTGAGCGATGGCGCTGAGCGGCGCGAGACAGAGCGCGAAGACGAACCCCCGAAGCGGCGTCATGACGATTCCTCAGCGGCTCTTCGACTCGAGCCACGCCTTGGTGAACATGTTCTGGTCGAGCGAGTTCAGATCGACCGCCTTGAAGAGCACGAGCGTCGAGTTCGATTTCTCGATCTCGTCGAAGATGCGGATCTCGCCGGGAAACCAGAGCTCGGCCTTCTTCGACTCCGAGAACAGCTTCTGCCACTTGGGGTAGTACGACGTGCGAGCCAGCTTCCCCGAGAGCGCGAACTCCTGCCGCTTGAGGATGTTGTGGTTCTCCTTGTCGACCCACAGCTTGAGTACCGGGTACGCCACGTCGATGCCGGTCTTCACCTTGAGCTCCATGACGACTGTCTCGAACTTGCCCAGCTTCTCGTCACCCACGAAGGTCGGCTCGAACTCTTCAGCGAGGCGCGACTCGT
This sequence comes from Myxococcaceae bacterium, assembly GCA_040275325.1. Classification (GTDB taxonomy): domain Bacteria; phylum Myxococcota; class Myxococcia; order Myxococcales; family Myxococcaceae; genus Xiheimicrobium. The sequence continues at coordinate 1,534 of JBEOKA010000488.1, forward strand.
CGAAGTCGGAGCGGCGGGTGTTGGTGCCGCCGATGCGCTCGCGCTCGGTCGTGCGATCCCACTTCCCGGTGCCGGGGTCGTATGTCCACAGGTTCTTGTCGAGGCGCAGAATGCCCTTGCCCTCTTCGCTCTTGGGCTTGGCAAAGAGCAGCATCAGCTTGTCGTCGGCGTCGCGGCGGTACACGACCATCTCGCGCACGACGTCGGCTTTGTCCTTCTCCTTCTGCTCCAGATAGATGAGCGCCTTGTAGTCGCCGCCGTTGCGCTGGCGGTCGTCGATCTCGGTGAGCAGCTTCACCATCTCGGGCTTCTCGAGCGCGAAGGCAGGCGCGGCGGTCAGCGCGACGGCGAGTGTGACGAAGAGCGTACGCATGTTGGTTACCCCACGTGTGACATGGCGGAGATCGGCTTGAGCCGGGCCGCGAGGAACGACGGAATCACCGAGATGATGGTGATGGCGCCGGTGATGAAGACGATGGCGAAGACGATCCACCCTGCGGTCGGCGCGACGATCAGCTTCTCGCTCATCAGCACCAGCTGAGCGCCCTTCGGCAGCTTGATGGCGGCGTTGTTGAGCAGGAACGAGACGAGGCCCCCGATGATGACGCCCGCCGTGGTGCCCATGAGCCCGAGCAGGAAGCCCTCGGTGACGAACATGGCCAGCACGCTTCGGCGCTGCATGCCGACCGCGCAGAGCGTACCGATCTCGCGCGTGCGCTCACGAATCGAGATCCACATCACGTTCATGATGCCGACGCCGATGATGATGGTGAGCACGAAGATGACGGTGGTCGCCGCGACCGTGAGGATCGTGACGAACCACTGCACGAAGCTGGTCTCGTCTTCCCAGTTGGTGATGTCGAGCTTCTGCCCAGTCCACGACTCGCGGTTCACGCCGTCGAACTTGGCAAAGAAGGGCCGTGGGTCGTTGTCCATCAGCTCGAAGCCCTCGGCGGCGAACGCTTTGCGCAGGCTCTCCTGCACCGGGCGAACCTTCGAGAGATCCTTGATGTAGATCTGCAGCGCGCCGGTGGTCTCGTCGTTGAGCTGGTAGAGCTGACGCAGCCCCTGGTCATTCATGAAGGTGTTCCAGCTCGAGAGCATGCCGATGTTGGCGGCGATCGCGACCACCGTGACGTCGATGGTGTTGTTGGTGCCCTTGAACGTCGGCGCAGAGAACGTGAGCTTGTCGCCGACCTTCACGTCGAGCTTGCGCGCCTGCTCCTCGAACAGCAGCAGCCCGTCGGGGTTCTTGAGCCCCTCGAGCGAGCCCTCTTTGAGCTGAATGACCTTGATGAAGCCCGGCTCGTTGACGACGTCGATGCCCCCGATGCCGACCTGCATCGAGCCCGTGTCGCTGATGAGCTTGGCCCAGCCGCGGCCGCGCTGAACGACGTAGTCGAGGTCCTTCACGTCGCGCTGCACGATCTCGCGCAGCTTCCTGTACTGGGTGACGATCGGTGCCGACGAGCTCGCGGTCGACTTGTAGAAGCCCGCGACGTTCACGTGCCCGCTCATCAGCGTCGTGGCCGACACGAGGAGCGTCGTCTTCATGCCGACGTAGATGCCGGCGAGCGAGACGAGCAGGGCGGTGACGACGGCGACGGCCGCGCCGAGCAGGGTGGTGCGCACGCGGTGCTGGAGCAGGCTGCGCAGCGCGATCACCCACAACATGGGGTCGAAGATCGTCATGGCGTCACTCGTCGGCCTGCATCGCGCGCAGCGGAGAGACCCGCGTGGCGATGACGGCCGGGAAGAGGGTGGAGAGCAGGGTGACCAGCAGGATGATCACGAGCGCGACGACGAGGTTTCCCGTGTTCAGCTCGGGCAGCAGCTTCGGCCCCGAGAAGAAGAAGTAGGCCACGTCGTTCGGAGCGGGAATGCCGCGCGCGTGCAGCCAGCTCATCACCGCGCTCCCGAGCAGAATGCCGACACCTCCGAAGAGCACGCCGAGCACGACCGACTCGGCGAGCACCATCGTGAGGATCAGTGAGCGCTGCGCGCCGATGGCCCGCATGGTGCCGATCATCTGCGTGCGCTGCAGGGTCGCCATCATCATCGCGTTGTTGATGATCACCATCGCGATGCCGAAGATGAAGAACACCGCGAGCAGCAAGACGCCGCGGAAGAAGGTGATGATTTGCCCGAGAATGCCCGAGGCCTGCTGCCAGGAGATCGCCTTGATCTCGAGCTTCTGCTCCTCAGATGCCTTGTTGATGGCGTCGATGGTCTGCGCGAGCCGCTTCGGGTCCTTCACGGTCACCGCTGCGTTGAGCACGACGCCTCCGTTGATCTCGGCGTCGCTGTAGACGCGCTTGACCAGGTCGTCTTCACGCAGCCGACGGCCGACGCCGGTGAATGTCTTCTCTTCGTCGATGATGCCCGCGGTGGCCTCGGCGACGACGGTGTTGCCCTCGCCGAACAGCGCGTCTTCGGCGCTCTCGCGAGAGATGGTTCGTGCGCCCGTGTCCTTCTGCAGCTGCGCGAGCTCTTCCTTCTTGTCGGCCGTGAGGTAGCCGTAGAGGTCGCGAAAGCTCATCAGGTCCATCAGGCTCGTGTTGCCGGCCAGCGGAGACTTCTCGAGCCCCGTGAACGCGAACGTTCCGTAGACCTTCACGTTCACCGCCTGAATCGCGCCGCCGCGGCTGAACGCCTTGATGGTGAGCGTGTCTCCGACGCGCACCTTGTAGAGCTCGACCATCGGCGCGAGCTCTTTGTAGAAGAACTGGTAGCGCTGCTCGAAGTTGTCGTCGGTGGTGTCGAAGAAGGTCGAGAGCAGGGTGCTGAGATCGCCTTCGGTCGACTTCAGCTCGGCCTGCAGCTTCTTCGTCGCTTCGGCCGTCTTGAGATCGTCGAACTGCAGCACGATGTCGCGGGTCTGCGAGCGGTTCTCCTTCACGAGGCGCTTGAGCTCGTCGTCGTTCGCGATCAGCCGGCCGTTCGCTTTGGCGTCGCGCAGCTTGTCGAGGCGGCGCGCGTTCTTGAGCTTCATCTGATCTTCGTAGAAGAGCTTGGCGATGAGGAAGCCGCGCTGGCCCTTCGGCACCGGCGTACCGTCGATGATCTGCATGCGATCGAACGACACCTGGAAGCGATCGAGGTCGGTGCCGAGGTAGCGCAGGAACATGAGCTGCGCGTCGGTGACCTGCGGCGCGATCTTGTTCTCGAGGAACTCGAGCGAGCCCCATGTGTCCTTCTCGAAGTCGTCCCAGAAGGCGTCTTGCGAGACCCGCTCGAGCGCTGCCACCACGTCGGTGTCGACTGCCTGTTCGCGCAGAATCGCCTGTGACTTCTTCTGATCGGACTCGAGTACCCGGATGATCTGGCGCACGTGCCGGCGGGTGGAGCTGATGCGGGTCTCGATCTCTTCCTTGCTCAGGCCCTTCAGGCGCGGGTCGTCGAACTGCCCGTCGCGCGCCTTGTACAGGTTGCGCAGCTTCTCGAGCGTGATGTCGACGATGTTGCCGGCCGTGATCAACGCGCCCGAGGAGCCCATGGGCACGACCTCTTTCACGTTGTCGATCTGTTCGAGCGCCTGCTTGATGCGGGGGAACTCGGTGACCGCCGAGAGATCGGGGTCGCCGCCCATGCCGCCGTAGAGAGACAGCTCGTCCTTCGACTTCGACGAGTAGATCTGAATGTGGCCGGCGACCGAGCCGACGACCGAGCGAGCCATCGCCTCGTTGAGGCTGTCGAGCAGACCGCCGACCACGACGAACAGAAACGTGCCCGCCAGAATCAGCCCGCCGATGATGAGGTTGATCGGGCTGGCGAGCAGGTTTCGCCAGGCGATCTGAATCAGCATGCCAAGCCGGCTCATCACGCCCTCACTTCGCCCGCCGGCGCTTCACCGAGCGAGAGCGCATGGGCCACGGCGTCTTTCGCGCTCTCGCGACCCAGCACCTTGCCGTCGGCGAGCCGAATGACCGCGTTCGCGTGCTGCATGACCTTGTGGTCGTGCGTCGAGAAGATGAACGTCGTGCCCTTCTGCTGGTTGAGCGACTTCATCAGGTCGATGATCTGGTTGCCGGTGGCGGAGTCGAGGTTCGCGGTCGGCTCGTCGGCCAGCACCAGGAGCGGGTCGGTCACCAGCGCGCGCGCCACGGCCACACGTTGCCGCTGACCACCCGACAGCTCGCTGGGCCGGTGCTTCGCGTGCGTCTGCAGCCCGACCTGCTCGAGCAGTTGCATCACGCGGTCGCGCCGCTCCTTCGCGCCCAGCTTTCGCTGCAGCAGCAGCGGGAACTCGACGTTCTGGAAGACGGTGAGCACCGAGACCAGGTTGAACGACTGGAAGATGAAGCCGATCGTGTTGAGGCGAAGATCGGTCAGCTCACGCTCGGTGAGCTTCGCCGTGTCTTTGCCCGCGACCTCGACGACGCCACGCGTGGCCGTATCGACGCAGCCGATGAGGTTGAGCAGGGTCGTCTTGCCCGAGCCCGAGGGGCCGGCGATCGACAGGAACTCGCCCTTGAGCACCTCGAGCGAGACGCCTCGAAGGGCCTGCACGACCGTGGTGCCGAGCTGGTATTCCTTCACGACTTCGCGAATCGAGACGATGGCGTTCATGGTGGTGGTTCCGTAGCGCAACTGTGGCTGACGATGATGAAGAACTGCGAAGCCCCGATGAACAAGGGCGGCAGAGCCTTAGCGTCGTGGATCTCGAATGGCTGCCTGAAAAATCGCGACCACGCCGGGCAGGGATACCGATGCGCGATCGTTTGATTGCTGCACCACAGGCAATCCTCTAGCTTTCGCGGGTTTCGGGAGGCCAACGGATGACGCTGAATGAAGAGGCCATTGCCGAGAAGCTCGCCGAGCTCGAGCCTTCGTGGGCCGGACGACCGAACCTCTTCGTTCGAGAGATCGCCGCGAAGAACGTGGGCGCGATCAGACCGCGCCTCGATGACTCGCTCGCCGCCATTCGCGGAGACGCTGCCGAGGCGCTCGCGCAGCTGAAGGACACGAGCGCGGTCGCGAAGCTCAAGACGCTGCTCACCTCAGACGCAGACCCCGGTGTTCGTCGCTCGGCCGCGATCGCGCTGGCTGCCCTTGGAGACGAAGGCCTCGCGAGGGAGTTCGTGAAGAACCTGCTCGATGGCAGCGCGAAGGTCGTCGCGGGCGCTGCGACTGCGCTTGGGCTCTCTGGCTACAAGGCCGCAGTCCCCTATCTCCTCAAGGCCTACCGAACCGAGCACCCCAGGATCGCTGCGGCGGTCGCCACCGCGCTGGGGCAGCTCAGAGATCGGCAAGCCGTGCCGTGGCTGGTGACTGCGATGAAGACGGGGCTTTCGCCGGTCGAGGCTGCAGCTGCGCTGGGTGAGTTGAATGACCCCGCCGCGACGCGTCCGCTCTGCGACGCCCTCGGCCATGAACTGCCCGCCTTGCGTGCTGCTGCTGCTCGTTCACTCGGCCGCCTCGCTCAGGCTGGCAGTGTCGATTTCGTGCTGAAGGATCAGGCGCTGGCGTCGCTCCACAAGCTCACGAAAGATCCCGACGAACGCGTTCGGTTCTGCGCTGCCCTGGCCCTCGCCGGCTTCGGCGACCCCGTTGGGCAAAACCACCTCAAACAGCTTCTCGCTTCCTGAACATCACTGGAGATCTCATGGCCGCCCGCAAGAACGAAGAGCCGTCCCGCCCGCCGATGCCTCAGCCTGAGTACCCCGCCATCGCCACCTTCGTTGACAAGGCCCAGCAGGCCGAGGTCGATGCACTCTTTCAGTCCCTCAAAGACGGGCTTTCGACCATGAAGGGCCCCAAGGCAGAACAGGCCAAGAAGGTGTCGAAGGCCATCGAGCGGACTGAGGAGTTGATGTCGCACCTGCTCCAAGTGCGCGAAAAGATTGCGTCGGAGCGAAAGGGCAAGCGCTGAAGGGCGGGGGTTCGCAACTCACGATGCAGTTCGCCGAAAATGAGAGCACAGGGCGGCGCTGGCAGGTGCTGGCGGAAACAAGACCCTGACACTTCACGCAGCACTCCCGGAGGTTTTATGGCCGTCAATCGCATTGACTCGACCCCTGCTCGTCTCTCCACCAACTTCACTGTCAACAAGCAGTCGCAGGGCGTCGACTTCGGTCAGCGCATGCAGGCTGGTCTCAGCAACGCCACGGGCGCGCTCGCTTCGGGTGTCGGCCTGCTCGGCAACGCGCTCCCCGGCGCTGGCATCGTCTCGGCAGCCATCTCGTCGGTCTCGAGCCACATCGGCGGCGCTTCGTCAGGTTCCTACGCGGCCTCGGGCATGGTGAACGTCGGCGGCGGCACTGGCATCAACACCACGGTCGGCGGCAACAACGGCGGCCCGATGGTCGGCGGCGCGGGCCCGAGCGCGAACTTCGGCGCTGGCGTCTCGTCCAACGACGTCGGCATGGGCAACCAGGCCATCGCCGGCATGAGCGGCGAGATGAGCAACATGCTCAAGCTGCAGTACCAGATGCAGCGTGAGAACATGACGTACACGTCGATCTCGAACGTCATGAAGGGCAAGCACGACACGGTGAAGAACACCATTCAGAACGCGCGCTAAGCGAAGGTTGCTTCTGCAGCGATCACCGAGGGCGACCGGAAACGGTCGCCCTTTGTGCTATTCACGGCCTGGGTTTCCCCCACTGAAAGGACAACGCCCTCATGGCCGAGACGAAGTCAGACATCGCCGGCAGCATCCTCCCTGTGTCGAAGCAGCAGGCGATGCTCATGCTCGAGTCGATCTATTTGTGGATGGATCTGGGCAAGTTCGATCACGCGCGTGAGCTCGCCAGTGGCGTCGCCGCGCTGATGCCGAAGACCAAGCAGGCGCAGTTCGCCCTCGGCACCATCGAGTTCAATCAGCAGAAGTACGACAAGGCGCTGCAGGCGTTTCGCGCTGCCCAGCGGCTCGATGCCAAGAGCGGCCTCGCTCGCGCTCACTGCGCTGAAGCGCTCATCTTCATGGGCAAGACGGGTGAGGCGCTCAAGGAGCTTCAGTCGGCGCGCGATCTCGAAGACGACGGTGGCGTGGCCGAGTTCGCCTATCGCTTGACGCTGTTCGCCGGCATCAGCGATCTCGAGCGCGCGCTCAAGGAAGCCAACGACAAGAAGCGCGGCGAGAAGTTCGAGTTCGCGATCAAGGCGTTTCAGCTGGCGGCGAAGTTCGAGCCGAAGGCTGCGGAGCCCCGCCTGCGCGTCGGCGAGGTGTACGTGCTCACCGGCAAGAACGCCGAAGCGAAGGCCGAGATCGACGCCGCCCTCAAGCTCTCGCCGAACGAAGACGAGAAGGCCCTGGCCGACAAGCTGCTCGAGGTCGCCGGTGGAAAGGTGAAGGACGCGCCGAAGAAGCGCTAGTCTTCTTCAATCGAGGAGCTCATGTCCGTTCGCGGTGTCGGTCGAGGTGGAAAAGCAGGTGGTGCGGGCCGCGCTGGTGCAGCGGGCGGCGCGAGCGGACCAGCGAAAGCGGGCGGAGCCTTCGGTGCCAAGGTCGATCGCGCCGAGTCGCTCGTCGGGCCCTCGGGGCTTGTCGGCTCCTCGAACGTCGGAGCGACGGCCGCGACCAACCCCGTCGTCGCTCAGGCCCTCGACATCGCCCGCCAGATGAAGGCAGGCCAGATCAAGAGCCGCGACGAGGCCACCAAGAAGCTCGTGCAGGACATTCTTCGCGACAAGGTTCACACGCAGTCCAAGCACCTCACCGAGAAGATCGTCGCGCAGCTCAAAGACGATCCCCGCCTCGCCCAGACTCTCGAGCGCCTGTGGAACAAGGCGGAGCAAGAGGAGTAACCGCCCTTTGCCTCTCGCGGAATCCAAGGCGCAGATCCTGGAGAAGTACGGCGCGTACGTGCGTTCGCTCGCCGCCCAGGTGCGCAAGCAGTTCAACTCGCAGTTCGAGATGGAGGAGCTCGTCGCGTGGGGCCAGGTCGGCCTGCTCGAAGCGGCAGAGCGCTTCGATGCCCGCGTCGGCGCGAACTTCCTCACCTTCGCGCATTACCGCATCAAGGGCGCCATCTACGACGGTCTGCGAAAGATGGGCGTCCTCAAGGGCTCGAGCGCCGGCGCAGAACGCGCCAATGCCTATCTCGGCAACCTCGCCGATCGTGAAGGTGGTGGTGGTGGGCTCGAAGATGAGGTCGAGCGAATCTCGAGCGCCGTCACGGGCCTGGCGATGGTCTTCGGCACCAGCCTCGACGGCGCCGACGCCATGCAGATGTCTGATGATGCCCTACCTCCCGACGAGCGAATTCAGCTCGAGCAGATGCGCCGACGGGTGCGCGGGGCCATCGAGAAGCTGCCGGAAAAAGAGCGAAAACTGCTGCAGGGCTACTACTTCCAGAACAAGACTCTGGAAGAGGCTGGCGCCGAGATCGGCCAGTCGAAGAGCTGGGCCAGTCGCCTGCACGCGCGGGCGGTTGAACGGCTCAAGCAACTTCTGGAAGATGAAGACGATAACGAATCTGCAGACGACTTGAGGAGGCCTCAAAATGGCGGGTCCACTGGCAGGAATCTCAGCAGCCCAAATCGCCCAGCAGAAGCTGCCCGAACAGGCCCAACAGGCCAACAAGGCGGGCCCAAGCAAGTTCGACCAGGCGATGAAGACGCAGGGCGTCGACAAGGCCCAGAACGCCCAGCAGGTCCAGGGTACCCAGCAGGTCCAGCACGCCGATAAGGCGCGTCAGGTCGAGCAGGCAGGCAAGATCGAGAAGGCCGGCCTCAACAAGGTCTCCGACAAGCTCACCTCGAAGGGGACCGATCCGGTCGCTCAGAAGAACGAGGTGAACAAGGGCACCAGCCTGCTCAAGGGCCTCGTCGCGAACATGGAGAAGGGTCAGGCCTCCATCGACAAGCTCATCAACGGCGGCCTCAACGGCGCGAACTTCTCGAACACCGAGATGCTCTCGATGCAGGCCGGCATGTACAAGTACACGCAGGAGCTCGAGCTCACCGGCAAGGTCGTCGAGAAGGCCACCAGCGGCCTCAAGGACACCCTCAAGACCCAGGTCTGAACAGGTCTGGTCGAGCAGGTGGGAAGGGCAGTCACCAAACAGGTGGCTGCCCTTTTTCATTCAGAGCCGTAGTAGGGTTCGCAGCCCGAATGCCCCGCAATCTCTTCCGTCTCGCCCTCGTCGCGGTTTCGCTCGCGCTCTCTGCCTGCAGCATCGAGCTTCAGCACGATCTGACCGAAGACGACGCCAACGAGATCTATGTCGTGCTTCAGCACAACGGCATCAGCGCCGCGAAGCTGAAGGAAGAGGGCGGCAACGAGCCCCGCTACATCATCAGCGTGCCCAAGCAGGACGTGGCCGCGGCGGCGCAGCTGCTGAAGGATCACTCGCTTCCGCGCCCGAAGGCCGACGGTCTCGCGATCTTCAAGCGCATGAAGGGCATGATCCCCACCCAGACCGAAGAGCGCGCGATGTTCATCGAAGCGCTCGCGGGCGAAATCTCGAACGCGCTCAACCGATACCCGGGCGTGCTCGAGGCGCGCACCATCGTGATGATCCCCGAGAACAACGATCTCACGCAGCCCGACAAGCGTCCCCTGCCGACGGCTTCGGTGTTCATCAAATACACCGCGACCGACGAGCACACCGCGCCCTTCAAGGAGACGGACATTCAGGAGTTCGTCGCCAACTCGGTCACCGACATGAAGAAGGAGCACGTGAAGGTGCTGATGACCGAGGCGAAGTCGGTCACCACGATGGACGTCGACCCCGAGAAGCGCACCCAGTCGGTGCTTGGCCTGCGCATGGAGAAGACCAGCGCCGATACCTTCAAGGTGATGGTCGCCGTCAACGCCGTGCTCTTCCTCGCCCTCGCGGGTGTCGCGGCGTTCCTCGCGATTCGCAAGCCGGCCAGCAACGGTCGGCCCACGCGCGCCACCAAGACGCAGGAGAGCTGACCCTCGTGGTCAGGCGGTGACGAGTGGAACAGTTCTTCGCGTCACTCTCCAAGCGGCAGACGATGCTGCTGCTGACCTCGTTGGCTTTCGGTGGCTCCGACGCCATCGGCTCGTTCGAGCACCTCGCGCCCGAAGAAGAAGAGCTGCTCAAGCACCGCGCCCAGAGCCTGCTCCAGATTCCCCGCGACAAGCGCATTCCCCTCGTCATTCAAGAGATCAAGCGCATCGTCATGGCGCGCCGACGTCAGCTCGCCAACGCCGACCCCAAGCGGTTGGCGGCGCTGCTCTCGAAGGAGCGTGGGGCGATGGTCGAGGTGGTGCTGCGCGCGCTGCCCTCCGAGATCGCCGATGCCTGTCGCGCAGAGCTCGGGCCGCGACCAACGATCAAGCTCGCGCGTGACGTTCGGCCAGACATTCTCTCGATCGTTCGCTGGAAGCTCGAAGAAGGGCTGAAGCAGGGCGCCCCCCAGGTCGGCACCTTCCGGTTCACCGATCTGCTGATGATGCCGCAGCGTGAGGTGCTCTCGATCTGCGATCGCATGGGGGCGCGGGTGCTCGCGACGGCGGTGGCGGGTCTTGCAGATGCCGATCGTGAGGCCTTCCTCGCGAAGCTCCCGCCCGATCAGCGCGCCCTGGCCACGAAGGCCGCCGAAGCGGGAAAAGCACGGCGCCTCACCGACGCAGACGCGAAGACGGTGCTCGAGATCCACGGGGCGCTCGAGCAGCCGTCGACAGGGCTGCGATCGGCGGGCGCTCAGCGCGTCATCCGTGCGGCCGTTGCGCAGGGCGCCGAGTTCGCTCAGCGCCTCGTCGAGCGGCACCAGGGCGGCGAGCTGGGAAAGGTGCTCCAGCGCTGGCTGCGCGAAGAGAAGAACAAGCCCGTGAAGGGCGATGGCGGCCGACTCGACATCGTGGAGCAAATGGAGCGGCTGGCGCAGCGAGGAGTGATCGATCGCCCGCTCCGGCTGCCTCCGCCCATGAAGCCCCCCCAGGTCGCAGGCCCCCAGCCAGGCGTTCAGCCCGTGGTCGGTCCGCCCCCGGCTCGCCGGAGTGGTGCGAACCCATCTGTGGCGCTCCCAAAGCAGGAGCCGCGCCCCTCAGAGAACCCTCCCGCAAGGCCGCGCCGCGAGGTCCCTCCGGGGCCACGGCGAGATCCCATCGCCGAGCGGAACGCGCGACGCGCCGGTGTCGCCAGCTCGCGACCTCCGCCGTCGTCTTCCTCCGTTCCAGCCAGCCGCAACGCGAATGACCCTTCAGCTTCGGGGCTTCGTCGAATCATGCGCGACGGCAAGCCGCTGAGCCGCGACCCCAATGAGACGGCGGGTCCTCCCAAGCAGCCCGCCAAGCCTCTTCGCCGTGCCATGACCTCTCCCGCCGTGCAGGAAGTGCCGAAGCGTCGCGAACGTGCTTCTGACGGCAGCCCGATCGTCAAAGGCTCAGGTCGTGGACCAGGCGGACGATCGAGCTAGACTCACCGACTGAATGGAAGACGAACGTCGGCCGCCGTCCCGTGTGCTCGGGAAGGTCATCAAGAGCGACAGCAGTGGTGAGCACGTTGCCGGTGTTCCGGAGAAGCCGATCTTGCCTCCGCCCCGTCGCGGGGGTGTCGTCAACGCTGAGGAGTTCGAAGCGATGACGACGGCCAAGCAGATCATCGCCGACGCCCAGAAGAAGGCTGAAGAGATCAAGGCCGAGGCGCTGCGGTTCAAGGAAGAGGTCTTTGCCAAGGCTCGCGAAGAGGCCAAGGCCGACGTCCAGGCCCGGGCTGCTGAGGAGCTCGCACGCGCCAAGATGCAGGCTGGGCAGATCGTCTCTGAGGCCGAGAAAGACGTGCTCGAGCTCGCGCTGAAGATGTCGGCGAAGATCATCGGCCGCGATCTCGAGCGTGACCCTGAGATCGTCATTGAGATCTGCGCCACCGCCATCGAGTCGGCCCGTGGCAGCAAGGCCATGGTGCTCAAGGTGCACCCCGAAGACGGCAAGGTGCTGCGCGAGAAGCGGCCCCGCCTGATGGAGCTGATCGGCCGAGCCGTCGACATCGCGATTCGCGACGACGCCGAAGTGGAGCGGGGCGGCTGCATCATTCAGACCGAGTACGGCGTGATCGACGGGCAGATTCGCACCCAGTTCGAGATGCTGAAGAACGTGCTCATGCCCGACGGTCAGAAGAAGGAGTCGAAGTAGCCCATGGCGATCGATCTCCGGCGGTACCACGAGCTGCTCAAGACCGCGCAGACCGTTCGTGTGCGCGGCCGCGTCACCGAGCTGACCGGCCTCGTCATCAAGGCCGCGGTGCCGAACGTTCGAATCGGCGAGGTCTGCATCATCAAGCGCGGCAACCAGTCGGTGCGCGCCGAGGTCGTCGGCTTCCAGGGCGAACAGGTCATGCTCATGCCGCTCGGTGAGCTCTCGGGCATCGGGCCCGACAGTGAGGTCATTCCCACTGGCCGCCCTCTCACGATTCGAGCCGGCGATGGGCTGCTGGGTCGCGTGCTGAGCGGCCTGGGTGAGCCGATCGATGGCAAGCCGCTCCCCACCGAAGGCATGCAGGACTGGGCGGTCGATCGTGACTGCCCAGACCCTTTCAAACGCATGCGCATCACCCGGCCGCTGCCGCTGGGCGTGCGCTGCATCGATGGGCTGCTCACCGTCGGAGAAGGCCAGCGCATCGGGCTCTTCGCAGGCTCGGGCGTCGGTAAGTCGACGTTGATGGGGCAGATCGCGCGGAACACGGCCGCTGAGCTCTCGGTCATCGCGCTCATTGGCGAACGTGGTCGCGAAGTGCTCGAGTTCATCGAAGACGCGCTCGGTGAAGAGGGCATGAAGCGCTCGGTGGTGGTGTGCGCGACCTCTGATCAACCCTCGCTCGTGCGTCTGCGTGCAGGCTACGTCGCGACCTCGATCGCCGAGTACTTCCGTGAGCGCGGCGGCAACGTGCTCTTCATGCTCGATACCGTGACGCGACTCGCGCGTGCCCAGCGTGAAATTGGCCTGGCGATCGGTGAACCTCCGGCTCGTCAGGGCTACCCGCCGAGCGTGTTCTCGATGCTGCCGCGCATGCTCGAGCGCACGGGCAACAGCGACAAGGGCCGCTGCACCGCGATCTACACGTGCCTCGTCGCAGGCGGCGACATGGAAGAGCCGATCGCCGACGAAGTGCGCGGTATTCTCGACGGTCACTTCATTCTGAACCGCGCCATCGGTGAACGAAACCAGTGGCCCGCGATGGACGTGCTGGCGTCCCTTTCACGTGTGATGAGCCAGATCGCGACGCCCGAGCACAAGAAGGCCGCGGGCATTCTGCGTCAGACCCTCTCGACCTACGAGAAGCAGCGCGACCTCATCTTGCTCGGCGCGTACCAGTACGGCACCGACCCACGCACCGACTATGCGATCGACAAGTACGACCAGATCATCAACTTCTTGAAGCAGGACACGCACGACTCCACGCCGTTCGAGGAGACCGTGCAGCGCCTGGTCGACATGTTCACCGACGCGCCCACCACGTGACCTGAAGGGTGCTAGGCTTTTCGAAGCCTTATGCCCCCGTATCGACTCCAGGCCCTCCTCGACATTCGCATCAAGGCCGAGGAGGCCGCCAAAGACGCGTTCTCTGCGGCCGTCAAAGCGCTCGAGGTCGAGAAGAAGAAGCTCGTGACGATGACGCAGGAGCTAGATCAGCGAAAGGTCGAGCGCAAGGCCAAGGTCCAGGCGTTCCTCGAAGACGTCACCAAGAAGGGCGGCGGCATCGCGGGATTCCAGCAGATGAACCGCTTCGAGCAGCGGCTCAAGGACGAAGAGGCGCAGCTCGCCCTCGAGATCGAACGCCAGAAGGAGTCAGTCACCCAGGCCGAGAAGCTCGTCGAGCAGCGCCGCCAGGAGATGGCTGAAGCGACCGTCGAGAAGAAGGCCATCGAGAAGCACAAAGACACCTGGAAGAAGCAGGTGCGCTACGAGCTGCAGCAGAAGGAAGAGATGAACCAGGAGGAGATCGGCAACACGCTCCACCTGGCTCGCGTTCGCGCCGCGGAGAAGAAGTCATCATGAGCCGAGTCGATGATGATCGCCAGGCAGCCCGTGCGGCAGAGCGCCAGATGGAGGCGCGCCGCAACGAAGAGCTCCAGAAGAACAAGAAGACCAACGAGCAGACGACGTTCAAGAAGCTCGTCGGTCAACAGCAGGCGCAAGCGAACGTTCAGCAACGCGCCGCCGCCGAGAAGGAGGCAGACCTCGGCAAGAGCGTGATCGCGTCGCTGCTCGAGGGCTCAGAGGCCAGACAGGCTGACGAGACGAAGGGCAAGAAGGAGACGCAGAACGCCTTCACCTCGAAGCTCAAGACCCGCACCGCTGGCGAGAACGTCAGTCAGACGACTCGCCACGAGGGCGAGCACCAGCAGAAGGTCGGCGAAGGCAGTCAGCAGCTCGATCAGCAGGGCTCGAAGCTGGCGCAGACCGACAAGGGCAACACGGCGCGTGCGCTCGATGAGCGCAAGGCAGACGCGAAGATCGGTCGTGAGGCGCTGTCAGAGAAGAGTGACTCCTCCGAGCTCAACGCCGCTGGAGCCGCTGGCGCTGGTGGGGCACGCGGTGAGAAGGGCGATCTGAAGGCAGACGCTGACAAGGGCGGAGGCGGGCAGGGTGGGTCGGGCCAAAAGGATCAGAAAGAACCGGCCATGCAGCCCGGCTTCCGGTTCAACCCCGCGCTCATGGCGCCGGTGCCGGTCGCGAAGCAGAAAGACGTCTCGGGCTCGGAGCGCCTGCGCAAAGTGGCGAACGAGCTGGCCCAGAAGATCGTCGAGCGGGTGCGCGTCGGCACCAACGCCGCGGGCAAGGTCGAGTTCCAGATCGATCTCCGCAGCGACGTGCTCAAGGGGCTCAGCGTCAAGGTGTCGAGCCACAACGGCAAGATCAAGGCGGTCTTCACCGGCTCGGACAAAGACGTGCTCAAGCTGATTGAAGAGCAGAAAGAGGCGCTCACCAACGCGCTCTCGTCTCGTGGCCTGTCGCTCGAGGACTTCAAGGTCGAGGCGCGGCCGTGAGTGACGAGGGCGGCGACCGCACGATGATGATCGACATCTCGAAGATCCGGCCACCCAAGCCGGCTTCGGGAACACAGACCAAGCGGCCACCGCCGCCTCCGGCTCCGCCTGCGCGCCCTCCGCCCACCCGCGAGTGGAAGCCGTTCACCTTCGCGAACCTCGAGCGTGTCTCGAAGACCCATGGTCGGCTCGCGCGAAACCTCGAGTGGATGCTCCCCAACGTTCGCTCGACGGGCGAGGTGAGCGAGTCGGTCAAGAAGCGGCTCTCGGAGATGCTGGACGAGAAGATCTCGCTCCAGGCCGAGTACGTGCACTTCATTCACCCCTCCAAACTGCGGCGCTACGTCGGTGACCCCACCTTTCTGGGCGTGCTCGCGCCAATTCCCAACAAGGCGCGCGGCCTGCTCGAGGTCGACATCGGGCTGGCGCACTGGGCGATCGACACGCTGCTGGGTGGTACCGGTGAGGCCGTTGGCCTTCGCCCGCTCACCGACATCGAAGAAGGCGTGATGACGTTCGTCGTGCTCGAGACGCTCAAGGCGCTGGCGCCCGCGCTCGACTCGGCGCTGCCGAAGCTTCGCCTCGAGACGATCGCGCCCTCGTTCGATGCCGCCGCGGCCGTGATGCACGAAGAAGAGACGCTCGGCGTCGTGCAGCTCAAGGCCGTGTTCGGCGGTCACACCGGCTACGTGCGTCTCTTCATTCCAGAGAGCGTGCTGGCTGTCGCCGAGCCCGCCGCCGACGCCCTGGTTCGCCGCGAGCGTCGCGCCGCCGATGCGGTCGAGCACGCGTCTCGCCTCTCGAACGTCAAGGTGTGGCTGCGGGCCGAGATTGGTCAGGTCGAGATCTCGTCGGGCGATCTCGCCCAGCTTCGTGAGCGCGACGTGGTGTTGGTCGATGGCCTCTCGGCACGGCCCGATCAGGGGCAGGGCGGTACGGCGAAGCTGAAGCTGGGCCTCGCGCGCACGGGCTACATCGACACCGAGATCGCCATCGAGAACGACCGCTACACCGCGAAGGTGAACGGCTTCGTGATCGGAGCGCCCATGCCTCCTGGCGGGCCGATCGAGGGCGGCGAAGAGCAGACGCCTGAAGGCGAGGGCGAACAGAGCGAAGAAGAGCGGATGGCGTTGGGCGACAGCCCTGACGAATCCACCAACCCGGGAGCGGAGAGAGCTGACATGGAAGAGGGCCAGGCTGAGGGCGCCGATCTGCTGAACGACGTGCCGCTGCAGATCGCGGTCGAGATCGGGCGCTTGCCCATCACCGCTGAAGAGGTCGTCAGCCTCAAGGTCGGGCACGTGTTCGATCTGAACCGACAGGTCGGTGAGCCGCTCGATCTCTCGGTGAACGGCAAGATCGTCGCCCGAGGCGAGCTCGTCGAGATCGAAGGCAACCTCGGCATTCGCATCGTCTCGCTCGCAGGCTGACATGAAGCACTGGCTGCTGATCATGCTCGTGCTGCAGCCGGTCGCCGCGCTCGCCGACGACGCTGGGGCCGAGGTTCCGGCTGCTGCGCAGCCCACCGTTCGTCCGCTGCCGCCTGAGCCCGAGATTCCCGTCTCCGAGCCGCCCGAGCTGCTCAAAGACGGAGCCGAGTTCGATCTCGGCTGGTCGCTCGTTCGCACGCTGGTGGTGCTCGGCGTCGTGGTCGCGCTCGCGTGGCTGACCCTGAACGTCGGGCTGCGAAAGCTGATGGGCATCGGGCCCGCTGCGGGTCGCCGCGGCATCATCTCGGTGCTCGAGCGGGTGCCCCTCGATCAGAAGCGCACGCTCTACGTGGTGAAGGCGGGCGACGAGGTGCTGTTGCTCGGTGCGAGTGATCTCTCGGTGAACTTCCTCTCGAAGCTCGACGCGAAGGCCGTCGAAGAGGCAGCGAAGCCGGCCGGGCAGGTCACGCTCAGCCCGTTCTTGCAGAAACTCCTGGGGAAGAAGGATGCTCCGCCTCCGCCCCCAGCCACTTGATTGACTGGACCCTTCGCATGACGCGACGCCTGTCTCACTGGATTCTCTTTGCCTCGGTGCTGCTCGCGCCTGCGCTGGCGTTCGCGGGCAAGCGGAACGGCGCGGTCGACGATCTGAACGCAGCAACGGGCGGTGATGCTTCGTTCGCCAATCGCCCGCTGGTCCTGATGATCGCGCTCGGCGCGCTGGGCTTTGCGCCCTTCGTGCTGATGATGGTGACGAGCTTCGTGAAGATCTCGGTCGTGCTGTCGGTCGTTCGGTCGGCCCTCGGAACGCAGCAGATTCCACCCACGCAGGTGATCACGGGCCTCGCGATCATCCTCACCGTCTACATCATGGCCCCGGTCGGCCAGGAGATGTTCAAGGCCGCCGACAACGGCGAAGTGGCCGAGGGCCGCAGCCTGATGGACGCGAAGAACGTCGACACCCTCCTCGGCGCTGCCAACCGCAGCAAAGAGCCGCTGCGTGCGTTCCTGAACAAGAAGGTGACCAAGAAAGACCGGCAGCTCTTCTTCGGCCTGGCGCTGAAGCTCCGAAAAGCCGAAGACCGCGCCGCGATCACCGAGAACGACTTTCTGATTCTCGTGCCCGCCTTCGTCGTGTCGGAGCTGAAGGAGGCGTTTCAGATTGGCTTCCTGCTCTTCGTTCCGTTCCTCGTGATCGACATGGTGGTCGCGAACATCTTGCTCGCGCTCGGCATGCAGATGCTGTCACCAACGACGATCTCGATGCCGTTCAAGTTACTTCTCTTCGTATTGGTCGATGGTTGGTACCTGATCGCGAAGGGTCTCGTCGTCGGCTACCTCTGAGGGTTCGATGCACCAACTCACCTACGTCACCCAGCAGGCCCTGATTCTGGTGCTCGTCGCCTCCGGGCCGCCGATCGTCATGAGCCTCATCGTCGGGTTCGCCGTGTCGGTCTTTCAGGCGGCCACCCAGATTCAGGAGCAGACGCTCTCGTTCGCGCCCAAGCTCGTCATCGTCTTCGGCGTGCTGGGCCTCGCCGGCCCGTGGATCGGCTCGCAGCTGCTCCGCTTCACCTTCAACATCTTCGACCGCTTTCCGGCGCTCATTCAGCACTGACGACATGGATCTTCAGGGCGTCCTGGCCGAGGTCAGGAACCAACTCGGGCTCCAGACCGACCTGACGCAGGTGATGCTGGCGTTCGCGCTGTTGATGGGGCGCATTCTGCCGGTGATCATGCTCACCCCGTTTCTGGGCGGAGAGAGCGTGCCGTCAGAGGTGAAGCTGGGGCTGGGCGTGCTGATGGGCCTCGTGCTCTACCCGCTGCTCATCGCGCAGACCCAGGACGTGCCCGTCTCGCCGCTCATCTTCATCGCGCTGATGCTGAAAGAGCTCTTCATCGGGCTCGCGCTGACGATGGTGGTGAACATCATCTTCGACGCCGCCAACGTCGCCGGAGGTCTCATCGACATCATGTCGGGCACCAACCAGGCGCAGCTGATGGTGCCGCAGATCGGCTCGCAGGTGTCGCTGTTCGCGAACCTGAACCTGCAGCTGACGACGGTGACGTTCCTCACGCTGGGTGGCCACCATCTGGTGATCGGCGCCTTCGCCGAGAGCCTCGCGGTCATTCGTCTCGATCAGCTGCCCCACTTCAGCTCGGGGTTCTGGCCGTTCTTCGACACCATCATTCGCATCGCGGGCGACATGCTGCGCATCGCGCTGGCGATCTCGTCGCCGGTGCTGCTCGCCACGTTCCTCACCGATCTCGCGCTTGGCATGATCAACCGTGTCGCGCCGCAGGTGCAGGTCTTCTTCGTCGCCATGCAGATCAAGCCGGCCGTGACGATCTTGATCATGTTCACGGCGATGCACCTCATCTTGAACCGCACGGTCGACGAGTTCGGCGTGATGTTCAGGTGGCTCAAGCTCACCATTCACCTGCTGTCGTGACGAGGTCGCGCCATGTCAGAAGGTGGAGACAAAACCGAGGAGCCGTCTCAAAAGAAGCTCGACGATGCCCGTAAGCAGGGCAACGTCTGGAAGTCGAAGGACCTGTCAGGCGCGATGGCGTTCGCGGTGGCGATGGGCGTGGTGAAGGCCACGTGGACCACCGTGGAGGAGCGCATCACCATGCTCTTCCAGTTCACCTTCGATCACATCGCGCACCCGCAGGCGCTGAACATGGCGATCGCGCACATGCTCGCCCTCGCGCTCGCGTCACTCTTGATCCTCTGCATTCCCATTGCGTTTGCGGCTGCGCTGACTGGAGGCCTGCTCGAGTTTCTGCAGGTCGGGCCCTTGCTCGCCCTCGAGTCGTTGATGCCCAAGCTCGAGAAGCTGAACCCGCTCGCGGGCATCAAGAACATGTTCAGCAAGAAGCAGATCGTCGAGCTCGTGAAGTCGATGTTCAAGCTCTCGGTCACTGGCTACGTCGTCTACGGCGTGGTGCACGACGCCATGGCGCTGGTCGTGGCGACGATTCAGGGCGATGCGGGCATGACGATGACGGTGTTGGGAGAGCTGGTCTCGCGAGTCGTCATCAAGGTGACGATGCTCTTCCTCGGCTTCGCGATCTTCGACGTCTGGTGGCAGCACAAGTCGTACATGAAGGACCAGATGATGTCGAAGGACGACCTGAAGAAGGAATACAAGGAGAGCGAAGGCGACCCGCACCACAAGGCGCATCGAAAGCAGATGCACCAGGAGATCATGGAAGGCGCCCAGATGGAGGCGGTGAAGGGCGCCGACGTGATCGTGACGAACCCCGATCACGTGGCGGTGGCGCTCAAGTACGACCGCGAGAAGGACGGCGCGCCCCGCGTCATCGCGAAGGGGCTCGACTTCAAGGCTGAGAACATCAAGGCCATCGCGCGAGACGCCGACGTGCCCATGCTGCGCAACGTGCCGCTCGCCCACGCGTTGCTGCGCACCGACGTCAACCAGGAGATCCCCGAAGAGCTCTACGACGCGGTCGCCGAGGTGCTGAACTTCGTCTACCAGCTCAAACACCCGGCTCCAGAAGCGGCTCGCGCTTAAACTTGGGAGCAGGGCAGTGGTAGCGTCGGCCCCGTGGCTGACGACCCCGAGATGGCAATCGCCATCAAGTACGACCGCGAGAAAGACGGCGCGCCGCGTGTCATCGCGAAGGGCATGCGGCTCAAGGCCGAGAAGATCAAAGAGCTCGCGAAGCAGGCGGGCGTGCCCTTCATGAAGAACACCACGCTCGCCGCCGCGCTCTACCGCGTCGATGTCGGCCAGGAGATCCCAGAGGAGCTCTATGACGCGGTCGCCGAGGTGCTGAACTTCGTGTACGCGTTGCAGCAGGAGCAGGGGAAGAAGTGACCTCTCTTCGAGGAGTCTGAGTCATGGCGAAGGTTGGACAACAACCCACGAAGGCGCCGCTGTGGCCGTGGGGTGGCCCACGGAACGTTCGCGACAAGCTCGTCGACAAGACGCAGGTCACCACCAAGGCGAAGAAGAAGGGTGACCCCAAGAACCCGGCCCTCGCCTC
Source organism: Myxococcaceae bacterium (assembly GCA_040275325.1). Classification (GTDB taxonomy): domain Bacteria; phylum Myxococcota; class Myxococcia; order Myxococcales; family Myxococcaceae; genus Xiheimicrobium. The sequence goes on from JBEOKA010000488.1 coordinate 21,882, forward strand.
GGCAGCGTTGCTCGACTTCATCGCGCCCGCTCACTCTGCCGAAGAGCTGCGGTTGCCGATGCCGCCCATGCCCATGGGCCACGGCGCCGACCTCGAGGGCTTCCTCGATCGTCCCTATGTCTCGACCGTCGCCGAGCGCATGAGTGAGTACCGCCAGGCCGAGATGGAGCGCGGCATGACGTCGCTGCGCGCTGCGCCCGAGCGCGTGGAGCGTCTGCGCTCCTTGCTGCAGCGCGAGGCGCAGATGCTCAACCTCGTCGGCATGGTGGGTGAGGCGATGAGCGAGGTCGAGCGCCGTCGTCGCGAAGAGCAGGCGGAAGAGACCTACTGATGGCGGACAACGACGCTCAGCTCGCCAGCCGCCTTCAGAAATGGGCTGACGGCAAGGCCACGCTCAAAGACGTGCGGGGCTACTCGAACGAAGAGCTCTATTCGATCGCTCGCATGGGCTATTTCTTCTACTACCAGGGGAAGCTCGAAGAAGCGCGAACCATCTTCCAGGGGTTGTACGCGGTGAATCCGCTCGATCCCTATTTTGCAAAGGCCCTTGGCGTTGTTGAGATGGCTGCGGGAAACGCAGCAGGCGCGTTGGCGGCCTACGACGTCTGTCTCAAACTTTCGCCTCAAGATTCAGCCGCTTACGTGGGGCGAGCTGAGGTGAAGATCTCTCAGGGCCAGCGGAGCGGTGCGGTGGAAGATCTGCGGCGTGCGGCCCAGCACGTGGGGGCCGACGAGGCCCTGAAAGACAAGATCGGCGCACTGTTACAGCGGCTTTCTCGAAAGTAGGAAACACGACGCAACTCGAGATTGAGCGTCGAGATAATGTTCACATCAGCGCCGGGGAATACACCTCGGACCACTCAGGAGAGCAAACCATGGCCTTCATCAGCTTCAAGAGCATCGGCAACATCATCAAGCCCCTCGCCCAGACCGTCATCAAGGCTGTTGCGCCTGCCGCTGTCGACGCGCTCAAGGGCATTGCCGGCAATGGCATCTCGAGCCTGTTCGAGGCTGGCACGAAGGGTCTTCAGGGTCTGCTCGGCAAGGTTCCGCTTGTTGGTCCTCTCCTCTCGGGCCTCGTCGGCAAGTACGCTCCTGGTCTCCAGAACATCGCGCAGAACTGGGTCAACGGTGGTCTCGACAAGCTCCTGAGCATGGTCACTGGCCAGCCCACCGAGCGTCCTGTTCCCGGCACGAACACCAGCGTCACCACCCCGCCCCTCTCTGATGCGGGCCGCTCCACCTCGATCCAGAACAACACCCCGGCCGCCCCCTCGTCGACCACGCAGGCCTCGACTGGCACCCCGTCGTTCCCCTCGAGCCCCTCGACCGGTGGCACGAGCTCGTCGGGCGGCCCGAGCTACAACGGCTCGTTCCCCTCGTACCCCACGCCTCCGAAGGACCCGAAGGACCTGGCGGCGCAGAACAAGTTCCAGGAAGACATGTTCGCCTTCCAGCAGGCCTCGCAGAACCTGAACATGTTCTGGCAGATGATGCAGAACACCCTGAAGTCGATGGGCGACACCGCGAACAACGCGGTCCGCAATCTCCGCTGATGACAGCGGCCTGAGCATCGCTACAATCGGCTGGGGACTTCCTTCGGAGGTCCCCAGCTTTTTTCTTTTCTCGAAGGTGTGGCTGAGGGGACGCAATGAGCAACGACAAGAAGGAACCGCCGAAGCCGATCGCG
>JBEOKA010000489.1:0-27798 GCA_040275325.1 Myxococcaceae bacterium
CGACGCCCACGACGAGCGCCACGTTCATCACCGGTACCATCGCCTCGGCGAGCGTCATCTACTCTTCGGTCACCACGAGGTTCTTCACGGTGCCCTGCTTCGGGGCGTCGCAGCCCTCCTGGTTCGAGAACGAGGCGACGGGCAGGTTCACCGAGCCGCCCGGCGCTCCAGCCGCGATGGAGCCGCAGCCCTGCCCCACCATCACGCCGCCGTTCACGCAGGTGATCTCGAGATCCCAGCAGGCCTGGAACGCGACGGTGCCGCCCGTGCGCTTGATCTCGCAGTCGACGCCCTCGGGGCCGGGCGTTCCACAGTCGACGCGCGCGGCCGTCTCGTCACCTGCGGGGCGCGGCTTCGGCCCGTCGACGACCGGTGGATTGTCAGGAATCTGGGTGGCGAGAAGCCCGGCGGCGAAGACGGAGGCGACGCCACAGCACGCGAGCACGAGGCACCCGCCGCCTGCGACCCACATCCAGTTCTTCGAGAACCAGGTCTGCTGCTGCGGAGGACCGGAAGGTTGAGGCGTCATGGGGTTCCTTTCACAGCACCACGTGTTCCTGATGTTCACCGAAGACCGCGCGCATGGCGTCACTGATCTCGCCCAGCGAGGCCTCGGCCTTCACCGCGTCGGAGATGAGCGGAATCAGGTTGTCGCCCTGCCCCTCGGCGGCCTTCTTCAACGCGTCGAGCGCACGGCGGCACGCATCGGCGCTGCGGGTCTTGCGCAGGTCGGCCAGGCGGGCGCGCTGCTCCTGCTCGACCGACTCGTCGACGCGGAGCAACCCCTTCACGGGCGGCTCGGGCTGCTGGAACTTGTTCACGCCGACGACGACGCTCTCGTTGCGCTCGAGGGCGCGTTGCGCGTCGTAGGCCGCGTTCTGAATCTCCTGCTGCGGGAAGCCCTGCTCGATGGCGCGCACCATGCCGCCGAGATCGTCGATGCGGCGAATGTAGTCGGCGGCCTTCGTCTCGAGCTCGTCGGTGAGCCGCTCGAGGTGATAGCTGCCGCCGAGCGCGTCGATGGTGTCGGCCACGCCCGTCTCGTTCGCGATGATCTGCTGCGTGCGCAGGGCCAGCTTCGCCGCGTCTTCACTGGGAAGGGCCAACGCTTCGTCCCACCCGTTCGTGTGCAGCGACTGCGTGCCACCGAGCACCGCGGCGAGGCCCTGAATCGCCACGCGCACCACGTTGTTCATCGGCTGCTGCGCGGTGAGCGTCGAGCCGGCGGTCTGCGCGTGGAAGCGCAGCATCATCGAGCGGGGGTCCTTCGCGCCGAAGCGCTCCTTCATGATGCGCGCCCACAGGCGCCGCGCCGCGCGGAACTTGGCGACCTCTTCGAGGAAGTCGTTGTGCACGTTGAAGAAGAACGAGAGCCGGCCCGCGAAGTCGTCGACCTCGAGGCCCGCCGTACGCGCCGCTTCGACGTAGGCGATGCCGTCAGCGAGCGTGAAGCCGATCTCCTGCGCCGCCGTCGAGCCGGCCTCACGAATGTGGTACCCGCTGATGCTGATCGGGTTCCACTTCGGCACCTTCTTCGCGCAGAACGCAAACAGGTTGGTGATGAGGCGAAGGCTCGGCGCTGGCGGGTAGATGTACGTGCCGCGCGCGATGTACTCCTTCAAGATGTCGTTCTGCACCGTGCCCTGCAGCGCCTCCATCGGCACGCCCTGCGACTCACCGACGGCCGCGTAGAGCATCAGCAGAATCGGCGCCGTCGCGTTGATGGTCATCGAGGTGCTGACTTCGCCGAGCGGAATGCCGTCGAGCAGCACCTTCATGTCGCGCACGGAGCAGATCGAGACGCCCACCTTGCCGATCTCTCCACGCGCGCGCGCGTTGTCGGCGTCGTAGCCCATCTGCGTGGGCAGATCGAAAGCGACCGAGAGCCCCGTCTGACCGGCCTTCAGCAGCGCGTGGTAGCGCTGGTTCGAGTCTTTCGCGCTCGCGAACCCTGCGTACTGGCGCATCGTCCAGAAGCGGCCGCGGTACATCGTCGGCTGCACGCCGCGTGTGAATGGGTACTCGCCGGGAAAACCGAGCTTCTCGCCGAAGGTGCTCTCGGGCGTCGCTTCGGGTCCGTCGACGGCGCTGCGCTCGATGCCGCTCGAGGTCAGGAAGGTCGCGCGACGCTCCGGGCCCTTCGCCTTCGCCTTCTCGTAGGTCTTCACAACCCAGCGGGACTTCTCGGCTTTCCAGTCAGGCATGGCCAGGAGGGATAGCACGACGCAATGCGACGCACCTGCGCTGCGAGATCAGCGATAATTGCCTACATATGAACGTCGATGGCATTCGTCGGGCGCTGACCACTGCGGCACGAGACGGCAAGGTCGACTCGGCAGACATCGATCGCATCATGCTGCAGGCCCGCGACGCCGGAGGCCTCTCGAGTGTCGAGCGCGCCACGCTGCTGAAGGCAGCCGATGGCTTCGACGACGGCACCAGGCAGCGCCTGCTCAGCCACCTCGCGGCGATGGGCCAGACGAACGCGTGGGTGAACGTCGAAGCGAAGGGCCAGCTCGCCAGCCTCGAGGGCCGCTACGCCAACCTCACGCTCACCGTGCCCGGCCTCTCGGCGCGCGTCGGGCTCTTCGACAACGCGTTCGCGCTCAAAGGCAAGGCGAAGGCCGATGGCGTGCTGCAGCTCACCGTCGACGGGCAGAGGCTGTCCGTGCCGGTGAAGGCCGGTGAAGGGCCGCAGCAGATCCTCGAGAAGGTGAAGGCGCAGCTGCCCGGTACGTTCGCGGGCGTGGTGCTGGGTGGAGACGTGCAGCCCTACGATGCCGCCAACTTCTCGGGCCGGTCGGCGAAGAAGGCGGACTCGGCCGCGCACCTGATGCTCTACAAGCCGGCGGCGCTGGGGCTCGCTCCGGGTGAGAAGCCGCTGCGCGTGGTGGTGACCGGCTACGGCGCGTTCATGGGCATCACCGACAACCCGTCGGCGAACATGGCGCAGACGCTCGCGGAGCGCGGCGTGAAGGGCGCGATCGTCGAGTACCGCCGCCTCGACGTGACGCCGGCCGCGGTCGAGCAGTTCATGACCGAGATGCGCAAGAGCCCGCCCGACGTGATCCTCTCGATGGGCGTGACGCACGGACAGGCGCAGGTCGAGGAGCGCCCCGAGAATCACCTCGGCGCGGCGCCCGACGGCAACAACCAGATGATGACCGAGCGGAAGGTTCGCGAAGGCGGCCCGCAGGAGCTCAAGACCGATCTGCCCGTCGAGACCATCGACTGGGCGCTCCAGGGCTTCGGCGCCGAGCGGCAGGTCTTCACCAGCAAGTCAGACGCGAACTACCAGCCCGACCGCAGCGCGTACCTCTGCAATTTCCTCGGGTACAACCTGGCGAGCGAGTTCGGCGCGACGCCGAAGACGACCGCGGGCTTCATGCACATCACGCCCGACACGAAGCCCGAGCAGATGGGCGCGGTGTTGGACGCGATCACCGCGAAGCAGCTCGAAGCACGGCGCGCCGGCTTCCCGCACAGCTGATCACTTCTTCTCGTCTTTCTGCGCTTTCACCCACCCCGACTCGACACGATCAGCGAAGCCCCGCGCGCCCTCGACGACGGCGACAGTTCGTCGAATCCTGCACAGCTGATCACTTCTTCTCCGCGTCCTTCTTCGCCTTCACCCACGCCGACTGAACACGATCGGCGAAGCCCCGCGCGCGCTCGACGACGGCCGCGGCGCGAGGGTCGATGGAGGCGAGTCGCTCCTGCACCTGGGCTGACAGCGGCGCAGCCGGCGTCGTGTGCAGCAACGCCTCGAGCGTCGTGAGCCCCCGCAGCGGACGGCCCTTCAGCTTCTCCTGCATCGCGGCGACGTCGAGGGTCGGTTGACGGAGCAGCTCCACCGTCGACGGCCCCGACGTGAACGCAGGAGGAAAGAGCAACGAGAGCCGGGCGAAGAGCAGCGCGTCGGCGTCGGGCGTCGCTTCCGCGAAGGTCACCTTGAACGTGCACAGGCGGGAGACGTCGAGCAGCCACTGCTCCTTCGCCACGCCGGCCTCGAGCCACGCGCGCAGCGAGAACGGCCCCGAAAGCGCCGTCGTCATCGCCCACGCGAGCGTGCCGTCTTCGAGCTGCTTCACGAGCGAGGTGAAGTGCATCGGCGCGAACAGCGCGCCCGCCTCGGCGAAGGCGACGTACTGGCCCTGCGCGTGGGCGAGCCCTTCGTTGAGCCGTGCGTTGACGTCGGAGGACGTCGAGGTGTGCGTGCTGACGGTGAGGCCGCTGCGGCGCCGGGCCCGCGCGACGACGTCTTCGAGCGACGCGAGCGGTAGCGGCGCAACGACGATCAGCTCCAGCGGCCGGCGCTGCTGATTCGCGAGCGACGAGATCGTGCCCTCGAACGCAGAGACGTCCGAGTCTCCCGACACGATGACGCTGACGAGCCCTTCGGTGCGATCGGGCTTCGTCGCTTCGGCTCCGCGCTTCGCCACCAGCAGGAACCGATCGACCGCAGCGTCGGGGTTGAGCTGCTCGAACAGCTGCCGCAGCGCCGCTTCGGTGTCTGCGCTGAGTCCCGTCGAGCGCGGCGCGGTGATGACGGCATCTCGTGACGAGACGACGTAGCCGGCAGACGAGAGCCACCGGCGCACCTCAGGCTCGGAGAACGCGGGCGTCGGTTGCAGCCCCGTGAGGTTGCCCAGCGCGAGCGAAGCCGAGGCGGCGTTGGCGAACGAGAACACGAGCTCGGCCTGACCGGCGACGCGCGCGAGGTTCTGCAGCGCAGCTTCGCCATCGGACAGCACGAAGCCGTCGAAGAGCACCACGACCTCGGGCTGAAACGCTTCGAGCTCGTCGAGCGACGAGGGATCAGCCAGCACGAGGCAGCCGTTCGCTTCGATGGCGCGCACGAGGGCGAGATCGCTCGCCAGCACCACCACGCGCTTCTTCACGCCCACGCGGCGGGTCACCACGGTGCGAAGATCGTGAGCCGTCTGAGACGCCATGGCGGCCCTCTAGCGACGTGGCGGCCGAAACGCTCCAGCTTCCTGAAAGCTCAGGCTTGAACGGAGGGCTTCACGACTGCTTCAGCGCTGCCCACCGCACGCGCCGGCTCGGTCGACCAGGCGTGCTCGGGCCTGATGAGCCCGACGGCCGAGGGGTGCGGCGCGACCACGAGCGACTTCGAGAGCGCTTGCGGAGGCAGCGCCTCGCTCCACGCCGTCGCCGTGAGCACGTGCGCGCCGTCACCGAGGCCGAGGCGAGGCAGCGAGAGCCGCACCGAGGCAAGGCCCCTGTCGAGCTGCCCCGCCGCGTACTGGGTCTTGAAGAGCGAGACCCCGCCCACCGTCGCGACCTCGATGGACACCTCGCAGCGGGCCTTGGTCGAGAGTTCGAGATCGACGAACACGTCGAGCGCTCCCTCGGCAGAGAACGCCGAGGGCTGCGCACCGACACCGTCACGGAGTCGAACGTCGACGACGTGCACTGGAGACTTGATGATCTCGACCGGTGGAGAGTCGACCTGCGGCAGCGCGACGCCGGGCGCCGAGAGCGCCGAGCGCCCCGTGCGAACGCCTTCGTCTTCGGCTGCAGAGACCGCCTGACGGTACGCCGCCACGACCTGACGCGGGTCGCCCACCATTCGCGTGCGGCCGCCGTCGATCCACACCGCCGAGTCGCACCAGGTCTCGATGCGCCCGAGATCGTGCGTGACGAAGAGAATCGTTTTTCCCGACTGGCGAAACTCGTTCATCTTCGCCGACGACTTGCGGCCGAAGTGTTCGTCACCGACCGAGAGAATCTCGTCGATGATCAAGATGTCGGGGTCGACGTGCGTAGCGACGGCGAAGGCCAGCCGCATGAACATGCCGCTCGAGTACGTGCGCACCGGCTCATCGATGAAGTCGCCCAGCTCGGCGAACTCGATGATCTGATCGACCCGCGCCTTCACCTCGGCGCGCGACATGCCGAGGATGATGCCGTTGATGAGAATGTTCTCTCGCCCGGTGAAGTCGGGGTGAAACCCAGCGCCGAGCTCGAGCAGCGCCGAGATGCGGCCGTTCACCTGAATCGAGCCCGAGGTCGGCGAGTAGATGCCGGTCACGAGCTTGAGCAGCGTGCTCTTGCCCGAGCCGTTGCGCCCGACGATGCCCATGGTCGCGCCGCGCGGCACGGTGAGCGACACGCCTTTGAGCGCCTCGATGTGCGTGGCCGGCTCGATGACCTTGCGCTGGCCCTTGAGCATGCGAACGACCTCACTCTTGATGGTCGTGAGTTCGTTTCGCCTCGAGCGCTTCTGAAAGTGCTTCGCGACGTTGTCGATTTGGATCGCGGTCGTCATCGCTCAGACCAGTTCTGCAAACTCTTCCCGCCGACGCTCGAACACTGCCGAAGACAGCCAGAGGATCACGACGGTGATGCCAGCGACGACCAGCAGCGGCTGCCAGTCAGGCACACGGTGGGTGAAGAACACGTCGCGCCAGCCAGTCATCAGCGCCGCGATCGGGTTCACGATGACGACGAAGCGCTGAAGCTCTTCGCCCGAGAGCACGATGCCGAACCGCGACATGCCCTTGAGCGTCCGCACGTCCCACAACACTGGCGTCAGGAAGAAGGCCAACTGGAGCACGTTCGCCATGATGTGCTGCAGATCGCGAAACGCCACGTTCAACGCCGACAGCAGGTACGCGATGGCCAGCGTGAAGAACGTCTGGAGAATCAGCAGGGGGATCACGAAGATCAGGTGCCACGTCGGAACGTCACTGAAGGCGATGCCCAACGCGAAGAGCAGCGGCAGCGACAACATGAAGTTGAGCAGGTTCGTCAACACCACGTAGGCCGGCAGGACCTGCGCGGGGAACCGCACTTTGGTGAGCAGGTCCTTGCGATCGCTGACCGAGGTCGTGCCGCCAAGCACCGAGGACGAGAAGAAGATCCACGGGAGGAGGCCGCAGAAGAGGAAGAAGGGGTACCGCGGCGGAGGGTTCTCGGTGAGCACGCCGAACACCAACCCGTACACCGCCATGCTGAGCGTCGGGTTCAGGAAGGTCCACAGAAAGCCGAGCACCGAGGCGCGGTACCGGGCTCGCAGCTCCCGCATCGAGAGGGCCCAGAGCAACGCTCGATACTGGTAGAGCTCGTGCAGGTTTCGGAACATGAGGCCGCTGCGCCCTTACAGCATGCTCCGCGACCCGACAACCGGCGGTGCCCTTTTTGTTCCGTGCTCAGCGCTTGCGCGGCTTCCCCGGCTTCGTTGGCTTCGTTGGCTTCGCGCGGGGCGTTGCCACTTTTCTCGGCCTCACGGGGGGTACCTCGAGCACCGGCGCCTTCGCCGCGCGTTCGAGCTCTGACTCGAGTTCGGCCACCCGCGCGCGCAGCCGCATCACCTCGGCCGACAGCTGCGAGTACCCGTCGAGCACATGCCCGTTGAAGACGACCTGCCGCGCCAACGCCTCGTTGATGAAGAGCTGCCCGACTTTGCGGAACGTCTGCTTTGCCAACACGACCGCGCGGCCCTGCAGCCCGTCACGATGCGTCTCGATGGGCAGCCCGCGCGTGGTGTCGACGTGCTCGCTCATGGACTCGACGGCGAACGCGAACGCCTCGACGGGTGCCTCGACGTCGCGATCGAGCCCGGCGTCTTCCGAGGGCGGAAGCAGCCCGCGCGCCGACAGCCGCTCCTTCACCACGTCGAGCAGCTTCTTCGCCGTGACGTCCTTGCCGAACAGCTTCATCGCTTCGTCTCCTCGAGGCCGTCGATCGCCGCGAGCCATGCGTCGATGACGGTCTGCCATTGGTGCTTCGCCGCGTAGCGCCGCGCGTGTCGCGAGAGTTCCTTGCGCCGCTCGCCCACCGCCTTGACGGCCGCCATGAACGAGCGCTCATCGTCGTACCCGACACCGGCGCTGCTGCGCTCGAGCTGGCCACGCACCACCGCGCCGATGGTGTTGCCGATGACCGGCGTGCCCACCGCGAAGGCCTCGAGCGTGAGCAGCGACAGGCTCTCGTAGCGGCTGGGCACCACCACCGCGAGCGCACCGCCGAGCGCGTCCCACTTCGTCTGCTCGTCGACGCGGCCGAGCGCCACCACCCGGCTCCCACGCGCCTGGAGCTCACCACGGCCCGCGAGCACCAGCGTCGGCGCGTCGTGGAACTTCTTCACCAGTTGCTGGTGGAACTCGAGCAGCTCGGCGACGCCCTTCCCCGCCTCCATGCGACCCACGTACAGCAGGTAGGAGCCGTGAACGCCGGTCTGCTGCCGGAAGCGCCGCTCGTCGGGGTGCAGCGCGTCGATGCCGACGCCGACGATGGTGGAAGGTGCCGCTTTGGGAAACCGTGCGCGAATCAACGCCTCTTCTTCGGGCGTGTTGCACAGCAGCGCGCGCGGCTTCTCGAAGGCGTCAGCGAAGAGAGCGAAGGCCAGCGGCGGTTCGTCGTGCGCCGTGGGAACGACGAGCGCGCGCTCGGCCAGCAGCGGCACGCCGTACACGGTCGGCTGGTAGAGGTACGTGAAGAACGCGACGGCGTCGAAGCGCTCACGCTCGGCCACCAGCCGCTCGAGCAGCGCAGGAACGGTCGGGCCCTGATCGGCGATCCACCGGGTCTCGCCGACGAGATCGTGCGGCTTGCCGAACATCGAATCAGACAGGCGGTTGAAGCCGCGAATGTTGCGAAAGCGGCTCGCAGCGAAGCGATGCACCGTGAGCGGCCCGTCGCGCGTGGTGCCGGGCTCGAGCTCGTTCTTCCACGAGAGGTGATCGGTCGCGCAGGTCGTGAAGACCTCGATGTCGGCGTGCGGCGCAAGCTTGAGCGCGACCTGCCTCGCGTGCGCCTCGGCGCCACCCACGATGAACTCACCGAAGCGCTGAACGACGAAGGCGACCCGGCGACGCGTGCGCTTTCTCGGAGCAGCGCGTGATGGCAAAGGGAGCGCCTCGTCGAGCGCCTTCGCCACGGCCTCGAGCGAGAAGTCCTTCAGGCGTTCGGTCTGCCCCTCGATGAGCTCGGCGCGAACGTCGGCGTCGGTCGAGACCTGGGCCGTCAGCTCGGCGAGCGCCGCGAAGTGTTTTTCGTCGAACACCAGCCCGCGACCGCCCATCGTCTCGGGAACCGCGGCGGCTCCGAAGGCGATGACGGGCACTTCACTCGCGAACGCCTCGAGCAGCGGCACGCCCACGCCTTCGTGCTCGCTCATCGAGACGAAGCAATCGGCCGCGCGGTAGGCGGCGACGAGCTGCCCGTGCGTGACGCGCCCGAGGAAGGTCACGTTGCCGACCTCCTTCGCGCGCTGGGCGAGCGCCTTGAACGCGGCCTGGCCGGGGTCGTAGCCACCGACGATGAGCAGCTGGGCCCGTGGAGCGATGCGCCTGAGCTCGTGGTGCAGTGAGAGCAGATCTTCGATGCGCTTGTGCGGCACGACCCGGCTCACCGAGACGATGCGGGGCGCGGTGAGTTTCTTGAGCCGTGTCAGCATGGCGCCGTCGGCCTGCGACATGGCGAAGCGCCCGGGCTCGACCAGCAGCGGCACCACCTTCACGTCGCGATGGCCCGCGGCTTCGAGCTCACGTGCGTTGTAGCGAGAGACGCCGATGGAGACGTCGAGGTGGCCCGCCATCGCCGTCAGCTGCGCGCGCCCGGAGACGAGCGGCTGGGCGAGCCGGGTGCCTGCGTAGAAGCGCGCCGGCGTGATGTTGTGAAAGACGACGCCGCGGCGACACGGCAGGTGCAGCAGCTTCGCCACCAGGCTCGAGGCGATGCCGTGGTGGTAGAGCACGAGATCGTCGCGCTCGACGCGCAGCTTCGAGGTGTGGTGCACGATGGCGTCGAAGCCCGGCTCCACCTCGCCAGCGAAGACCTCTCCGGTGTGGCCGAGGTGGCGCAGCGCCCGCTGAAACCCGATGGCAGCCGCGCCCATGGCGTCGCCTGGCCGGAAGTTCGGAACGAGCTGGTGCACGCGCGCCACGGGCTCGCTGTACCCGAGCGGCTGTCAGGCGTCACTCGTCGTCGTCTTCGCCCTGCGCGCTCGAGAGCACCCGCGCGAGCCACTTCGGGTCCGAGCGCCAGGCCACTCCGCGCTTCGCCGTCTCGAACCAGTCGCGCGAACCGATGGCGAAGATGCGGCCGCGGTTGATCGCCTCGAAGGCCGCGCCATCGTCGAGACCGCTCGTGCGCAGCGACTGTACGGCCGCGACCGAGTCGGCCAGCATCAGCCGGTACTCGGCTTCGTCGAGCTGAAGGTTGGCGAAGCCGTGCTCCCCGAGGTCGGAGAGCACCGAGCCGGCGGCCTCGAGCAGGGCCTCGAAGGTGGCCACGGTGGGGTCCGGTACCGCCCGCGCAAGCCTCCAGCAGGTCACGCAGGCGTCGAGGTCACGCTGGCCGAGCAGGTCGAGAAGGCGTTGATCCACGTGCGCTCCAGGTAGGGAAAACCGGCCCGATCCAACCTGCGGCCTGCGAGCATCATGTCTGAACATGCCCAACCTGCTCGCGATCATCGCCAAGGCGCAGTTCGAGGAGCACCACGCTGACGCCCGCGAAGGCGCCGCGCTGGCCTTCGACCGCTACGTCAGCACCAATGCGGCCCTCGGCGCGCTGAAGTCGGGTGGCAGTCTCTTCCTCGTGACGGTACGGCCGCCCGATGAGCGCCTGTGGCTGGTGGGTGAGCTGGTCGACCCGAAGCACGACGGCAAGGCGTGGAAGAGTGCGCCCTCGACCGTGACGGTGCGCGACATCACCGCGCTCATTCCGACGCTGCGCTTCACGACGGGAAAGGGCCTGGCGCCGAAGAAGGGCGCGCTCGGTATGAGCCTGCAGACGCCGAGACAGCTGACCGATGACGACGTGGCTCTGCTTCGTGGAGGTCCGGTTGCTCCGACTGCGGCTCAGTCACTCTCCGACGTCATCGCAGAGTGGCGGCAGACGCGTGCTCCGGAGCTCGAGGTGCTGATCGACACGCTCTCGAAGCATCACGCGCGCGCCTGGCCAGCGCTCGACCCGGAGGCCGACGACTACGACGCGCAGTGGAAGGCGCGCGCGGCCGAGCTCTGTCCCGAGAACCTCGCCACCCTGCTCCCCGGCCTCTGGAGCGACCCGGTCGGCGCGATTCCTCTTCGGCTGCGCAAGCTGCTCGATCACGGGGCGGATCCACGCCTCGGTCAAGCGCTGCTCACCATGATCGACGAGCCGCCCTTCACCGCCTCGAGCAACTTCCCCGCGTGGACGCAGCTCTTCAAGGCGCTGCCTGACATGGTCGATACGCGCGCGACGAAGCGGCTCGAGGCGCGAAGAAGGAAGAAAGGTGGCGAGTCGCAGTTCTGGCCGAAGTTCGCAGGGTGGATCGCGCGGGCCATCGACGAGCTGCCCCCACCCGCCCAGCTGTCGAAGGCCGAGGCTGCGAGCGTGTCGAAGCGACAGAAGCTGGCTGATCAGCTGCTGGACGGTGCGACACCCGAGGCAGTCAGGCGCGCCGAGGAGCCCCGAATCGTCCTCGCAGGAACGACGGCGGCGCTCGAAGCGGCCGTCATGCACGCCGAGTCAGGGCGTGTACTCGACGTGCTCGAGCCGCTGCGCCAGGCGTGGGAGCACACGCGCTCAGCCGAAATCGCCCAGCTGCTCAGCGCCTTCGCGAAGGCCGGTGGCGTGACGTTCGACGAAGCAGGCAAACCCGACGAGTTCCACGAGCGCTGGCTGGCGGCGGCGAAGCCCTTCGACGCGAAGCTCGTGACCCCACTGTTGGCGACCCTGCTCAAAGGAACGCTCGTGCACACCGAGCACCGGCTCGAGGCGATGTCGAGTTGGCCTCCCGACCCTCGCGTGGCCGAGTGTGTGATCGAGCGACTGATCTTCGGGCGTGAGCCGTACATCGGCGCCCGGCCAAACCTGTGGAGCCGCGCGTACGATCTGCTCGTCACCCACGCCGACCCGCGCTTCACGGAGCGGGTTCGCGCCAACGCAGAGCGCCTCGCGAACTCGGTGAACTTCGATCGCAACCGGGCCGAGCGGCCGCACGCGACGAGAACGCTGGAGCCGTACCTCGACCGGATCGCGCGCGCCGCGCCCCTCGTGGCGAACGAAGCTCGGCTGCTCACGAAGCTGGAGCAGCTCGCGGCGCGCGCGACCGCCGCCAAACGCGCCGAGCGGGCCCCTGACCAAGCGCTTGGGCTGCTCCTCGCCATCAACGCCGCGCCCGACGATCCAACCCCGCGCCTCGTGTACGCCGACTTCCTCGCTGAGCGGGCCGATCCACGCGCCGAGTTCCTCAACCTCGCGCTCGCCCTCGCCCGCGGCGAGAAAGTGAAGAGCGCCCACGACGCCTGCGCACGCAAGCTCGGCATCGCGAGGCAGCTCTCGAACTACCACCTCGGGCTGCCGGTGAAGGAGCGCGTCGACGACTCCAAGGCCGTGGCCGATCTCGACGCGTTCGTCGAAGACTCGAAGTGGGTCACGATTCGCCACCTTCAGCTGAAGTACCACCCTGACGCGGCCGACAACCCGGCTGCCGCTCGGCTGCTCGAGAAGGGCCTGCTGTACGGGCTGCGCTCACTCATCGTCGGAGGCGCGCTGCTCGAGGTCGCCGCCAGGCGCGACTTCCCCTGGGCCATCGAACGAATCGAGCTCGCCGACTTCAAGCTGCCGCCCACCCTTCGTGCCGAGGCGTTCCCGAAGCTCGAGTGCGTGGGGCTCACGATGTTCGCGACGCTGCCGCCCACACTCTTCGAGCACCCGCTCTTCGCGAACGTTCGTCGGCTCGAGCTCGGCGCTTCGAACATGAACGCTGAGCTGCCGCTCGACCTGCTGCTCGGGAACGGCGCCGCGCTTCCGAAGGTCGAGCGCGTCACCGCAGCGAGCGCGTCGTTCTCGTTCGAGCTGCAGGCGGGTGCGCTGCGGGTCGAGGTGCGGCCTGGCATGCCCCGAATGGACGCGTGGGACGTGTCGACGCTCCAGCGCCTGAAGAAGGTGCCGGCCGGCGTGGTGCGTTCGTGCGTCGTCGAAGCGGCAGAGGGGGTCGCGCCCGAGCGCCTGGCCGCGGTGAAGGCCGCGACGGCTCACTTCACCGGTTGACTCAGAGCACCGACGAGATCGCGCGCGCCCCGTCGGTGTCGAGGCCGATGAAGGCGGCGCCGAACCCGTGCGGCGTGACGTGCGTGACCCGCGCGAAGGTGCTCACCAGCGGAGCGTCTTTCGCCGGCGCGAACTGCACGTGCACCGTCGCGTGCGGAAGCGGCGTAACGCGCGATCGAATGAACATGCCGCCCGGTGAGAGATCGCTCGCGTAGTCGACCTCGTAGCCCGCGTCGGTCGACGACTGGTGCTGCACGAGGAACCGAACCGGCTTGCGATCGAGGGCACGACGCTCGTTCATGGGCGCGCACCCTGACCCATCTCGTCGAGAGCGCGCAACCGGGCGTGTGTTATGCGCGCGCACATCGTGCCGCAGTCCATCGCCCTCGACGCCTCTCTCTGGGACGAGCCCATCACCGGCATCGGCCTGTACACCCACCAGCTGCATCGGGCGCTGACGAGCTCAGGCCTCGAGGTCGAGCGGTGGGGCGCGCGCAAGAGCGGAGAGCTGCCTCGTGGGCGTGTCTCCCGCTCGGGGTGGACGGTGGCGAACCTCGCGGGCGAGCTCGAGCGCCGCAAGCCGCGCCTCTTCCACGCACTCGCGAACTTCAACCTGCCCTTCTCGAGAGTGCCCGGCGTTCCGTACGTGTTGACGGTGCACGATCTCGTGCCGCTCCTGCTGCCCGAGACGGTGTCGACGGCGTTTCGCTGGCAGTTTCGGCTGTGGCTCGCGCGCGCGGCGACGGTGGCCGATCGCATCATCTGCGTCTCGGAAGTCGCGCGAGACAGCCTGCTCGCGGCGTTCGACGTCGATCCCTCGAAGGTCTCCGTCATCCATCACGGGGTCGATCACGTCGAGCAGGTGGCGCCGCCCGACGCGACGACGGTGAAGTGGCTCGACGCCCTCGGCCTGCCCGAGACGTTCGTTCTGTACGCCGGCTCGCTCGACGCGCGGAAGAACGTGGGCCTGGTGCTCAGGGCGATGGAGCAGCTCCACACTCAAGGCCGTCGCGCGACGCTGGTGCTCGCAGGCCAACGGTGGTTTGGCAGCGGCGCGATCGAAAAAGAAGTGCTTCGCCTCAAAGAGCGCGGCGTCGACGTGCGGCCGCTCGGCTACCTCGAAGACTCGGTCTTCTATGCGCTGATGAAGCGCGCGGGCGTGTTCGTCTTTCCTTCTCGCTATGAGGGCTTCGGCCTGCCTCCGCTCGAGGCGATGCGGCTCGGCGTTCCCACCATCATCTCGAACGCCGGCTCGCTGCCAGAGGTGTGCGGCGACGGAGCGTGGCAGGTCAGCGTCGACGACGTCGGTGCGCTCGCGGACAGAATCGAGCGACTCCTGGGGAGCGACGGCGAGCGACGAGCGCTCTCGGCACGTGGTCGAGCACACGCGGCGCGCTTCTCATGGGCCGAGACGGCACAGGCGACGAAGGCGATCTACGAGAGCGTCGACTGAAAAATCGGTTTCTGCCCCGTTCCGGAAACTCTGCTTACAGCTTTCTCGCCGAACGAGACCGCGCCCGTGTCGAGAATGCTCGCATGGGAACCTACAAGATCCGCAGTGGCGACACGCTGTCTGGCATTGCAGCCCGGTACAAGACGAGCGTCTCGGCGCTCGCCCGTGCCAACGGCATCAAGAACGTGAACCTCATCTATGCGGGCCGCTCGCTCCGCATTCCGGGGTCGAGCGACTCGTTCACGCCAGCGAAGCCGACGCAGACCAACGGCGTTCGCCCGAGCAGCTCTGGGCCACGTGGCTCGTCGAGCCTCGCCGCCAACGCGCGCGCGGTGGCGGGCAGCATGGGCGGGTACAACAGCCAGGGCCTGTGCGCGACGGGCGTGAGCCGCGCGATTCAACGCACGTACGGCATCAAGGTCTGGGGCAACGGAAACCAGATCGACAACAACCTGCCGCGCAACCGCTTCCGCCAGGTGAACATGTCGCTCGCCGAGGCGCTGCGCACGCCGGGCCTCATTCTCACGTGGGAGCGCACCTCGAGCCGGCTCGGCAGCATCTACGGCCACACCGCGATCACCTCGGGCGACGGGCGCAGCAGCTACAGCGACTTCATCGAGCGCAACACGCTGGCGGCTGGCGGGCGATCGGGCCTGAAGATCTTCGCGCCGATTTAGATCTTCCGCTTCTTGTGCGTGCGCGGGCGCGCGTGATCGAGCAGCGAGAGGTAGTCGATGTCTTTCGTCGGCAGCGGAGCCGGCGGCGCTCCGAGTGACGCTGCCCGCTTCGTGAACGCCGCGATGATGTCGGGCACCGGCCGAACCACCTGCAGCATCGCCTGCGGCCCCTGCAACGCTTCGGCGAGGCTCTGCGCGACCTGCGCGATCGGCAGCCCGCGCCGCAGCAGATCCTGCAGCGAGTTCGAGAGCGTGAAGAGGTTGTAGCCAGCCGTCTGCACGAGCTCGACCATCACCTTGAGCACCTGGCCTGCGTTCAGGTGGCCATCGGCCATCAACACGAGCGCCGCCTGGAAGTAGTTGAAGATGGGCACGAGCCGCGGGCCGTAGTGCGCGAATGAGGCCGGCGTGGTGAGGCGATCGAGGTTGATGAAGATGCGCCGCACGGGGTCGGCCTGGGGAATCGACTCCCAGACCTTCATCACGCGCGTGATGTCGTCTTCGTAGACCTCGGCGGCCTGGAGCACCTGGTACACGACCGGCTCCCCCACCCGCCGCGCGACCATGTCGGCGTAGAGCGAATAGATGAACGCATCGGCCTCGGCGTCGTCACCGAAGAGCACCTCTTCGGCCTCGGCCGGAGCGTTCGCGCGACTGCGCAGCAGCACCGGCAGCTTGTAGCCAACCTGCCCTCGCAGCGCCTTGAAGCGGCCGCGCACGAGGTTCTTCAGGTTGTCCTTGAGCACCAGCTCGTCGAACTCGACGCCGTCGAGGTGCAGCTTCTCGGCGAGCACCGTGCGCATCTGGGTCGGGCTGCCCGAGACGATGCAGAGGCGTGAGTCACCCGACGAGCGCAGCTCACGAATCAGCGCGGCCGCGCCGGGCACGGCCTTCTTCTCGTGCGCCTTCTGCAGCGCCGTGCGCACGAGCTGACGGAGCGTGTCGAACTCCGTCTGCAGGTAGGTCTTGTCGAGATCCCACCGATAGATCTTCTTCGGCGGTCTCGGATCGATGCGATCGGTCAGGCTCACGGGGCAGTCGGGTTTGTACGCCCGGCAGCGACTGCGGGAAAGGCTCTCGCGCCGACGATCAGCTGGGCAGCGAGCTCTGAATCGCCTTCGCCAGGTCGCTCTTCACGGCCTTCGCGGCCACCTTGCCGGCGTTGGTGATGGCGCGCGCCTTCGAGCGCCCATGCGCTTTGATGAACAACTTGTCGAAGCCAAGAATCGGAGCGCCGCCGTACTGCTCCCAGTCGGTCACTTCTTTGATGCGCTCGATCCCGCTCGACAACATCGCGAGGCCCGCGCGCCAGAGCAGCTTCTCTTTGTAGGCGTACTTCGCGAGCCCCATCACCGTCTCGCTGACGCCCTCGAGCATCTTCAGGCACACGTTGCCGACGAAGCCGTCGCACACCACGACGTCGGCCGTGCCTTTGGGAATGTCGACGCCCTCGACGTTGCCGATGAAGCGCATGCCCTTGATGCCGGTGAGCTTCTGGTGCGCCTCGACCACGCGCGCCGGGCCCTTCGTCGCCTCGGTGCCGTTCGAGAGCAGCGCCACGGCCGGGTCGGTGTTCTTCGAGATGATGCGCGCGTACGCGGCGCCCATGACGGCGAAGGCGACGAGATCATCGGCCGACGCGTCGACCGTCGCGCCGACGTCGAGAATGAGGCTGAACGGATCGTTCTTGTCGCCGTGCCCAACCATCGTCGGGTACACGGTCGCGAGCGCCGCGCGGCGAATTCCGGGAATCAGCTTGAACGTGCGCGCACAGGCCAGCACGCCAGCGCCGGTGTTCCCCGCCGACACCATGCCGTCGGCCTCTCCATCACGCACCAACTCGGCCGCGACCTGCACCGAGCAACGAGGGCGCGCATCGAGAGCGACCGCCGGCTTCTCGTGCATCGCCACGAAGTCTGGAGCGTGGTGCACGGCGATGCGCTCCGCGGTGTGCTTCACCTGCGAGAGCGCCTCGTCGATGAGCGTGCGATCGCCCACCAGCAGCGCGTGCACGTTGGGCGAGTCGAGCGTGAGCTGCGCGGCGCCCTTCACCACCTCGATGGGGCCGTGGTCGCCACCCATGACGTCGAACGCAATGGTGACGGGGCGCTGCTCGCTCATGTCGTCTCCCCCAACGTCGTCGCTATTCGCGAAGCTCGGAGCCCGAGCTGCGCTCGATGCAGCCCTTGGTCAACGTGTACTGGTACGTGCCCAGCTCATCGCGCCAGTACTCACCGACGTACGGCCAGTAGAGCTGATCGTCAGACACGGCGACCGTGTACTTGTAGTCCTTCACGATCTGCTTCTGGCCACCGGCCTGGAGCAGCTCGGTGAGGAACTCCTTCTCGCGATCGGTCGTCTCGAACTTGATGCGCAGGCCGTTGGCGCGAAGCGTCTTCAGCTGCCCGTTCTCGAAGTCGAGCTTGGCCTTGGCCATGATGCCCGCCTTCTTGATGAGCCCTTCACGCTGCGACTTCATCTGCTCGATGAGCGCCTTCGAGAGGTTCGAGTACTTGAACGCGTCGCTCTTGCCGCCGAACGAATCGATCTCACCCTCGAGCTCGCCGATGGAGTCGACCGTCTTCTTGAGGTCCTTGTCCGTGAGGGCGAGGTTCAGAATGCGCTCGAGGATCTCGTCGACGCTGCCCTTCTTCACCTGGCCGGCCTTGTTCTTCTTGCGCACCTCGTCGAGCACGTTGAAGTACTCGGTCGCCTCCATGTCCTTCGCGACGAGCGTGTTCAGCTCTTCCTGCACGGGGCCGTAGATGTTCTCGAAGTCTTCGATGATCGACAGCGACTCGCGGTAGCGGCAGTTCTCGAAGTACACGACAGCCTTCAAGATCAGCGCTTCGGGGAAGTACTCGTCGCGGAAGAACGGGCTCGACAGCGTCACCAGGTTGCCGAGCGCCTGCTCGTATTGGCCGATGCGGTAATCCGCCCAGCTCGCCTCGAAGAGTGACTCGAGCCACTGCTGACCGCCGCGCTCGACCTTCTGCAGATAGAAGATCGCGTAGCGGTTCTGCCGCGCGCCGTAGTGCGTACGCGCCAGCTGCATGAACGCCAGCTCGCGCAGGTTCTTCAGGTTGCGCGCCTCGGCTGTCTCGCCGCGGCCCTCTTCCGAACGGGTCGCGCGCACGACCTCTTTCATCGACTCGAGCGCCGCCTCGAGCTTGTTCTCGCGGAAGTACGAGAGCCCCTCGAGGTACTTGGCCTTCGGGTAGAACGGGTCGGCCTTGGGGATCATGAGGCACAGGCGTTTGACTTCATCGAACGCCTTGTCGGCCTCGCCCTTGCGCTCGGCGTCGTCGAGCGCCTTGCCGTAGACGAAGTTGTAACGCGCGAGCAGGTAGCGGAACTCGTTGCGGAACCGCTCGGGGAACTCGTAGTTCGCGTACTTCGCGATCTCGTCGAGCACGACCGTCTCGTTGGTCGTCTTGCGCGCGATGAAGAACAGCCACTCGAGCGAGCTCTTGAAGAACTTGTTCTTGTCGCTGCCGCGGCCGAGCACCTTCGAGAACATGCCCAGCGACGAGTTGTAGAGGCCCAGCTTGTAGAGCGACTTGCCCAGCCAGTACTCGGCCTCGACCTGCATGGCCGCCATCTTCGGGTCCTGCGAGATCTCGAAGAACGCGAGCGCGGCAGGCTCGAACGCCTCGTCTTTGAACTGGCTGATCGCCGCATCCATGCGCTGGCGATCGCCCGTCTTGCCCGCGACGTCGACCGCGTCGAACGACATCGTCGGCGCGGGCTTATTCTCGTCGGGCCTGGGCGGAGGCGGCTTCTTCTTCTCGACCGGCTTCGACAGATCGAGCCCCTCGGCGGGCAGCTCGACTTCGGGCTGGGGGTTGTTCTCGTCGGGCTTCTTCTCGTCAGGCTTCTTCTTCTGGGGCGGCTTCTTGGCCGGCTTCTTCTTGCCGCCGCCAAGGTCGAGCCCTTCGAAGCTCATCTGGGCCGACGCCGGCACCGCGAACGTCACCGCCACCACCACACTCAAGGCACGCAGGAGTCTCATGTCACCGCTCCTGGAAGACGGTGGGGAGGAAGATGGAGAAGCCGAACTCGGCCATCAGCTGGTTGCGCAGCGAGCCCGAGGGGAACCCGTTCTCGTAATAGATCGTGTCGCGCAGCTCGACGCGAATGGTGAGGAACTTGTTGAGGAAGAAGCGGAAGCCGAGGCCCACGTTTCCGCCCGGCGACAGCTCGGCCTTCGGGCCGTACATCATCAGCGCGGGGCCGATGAGGCCGTACATGTTGAACGAGAGCACGCGCTCGGCCGACAGCGAGAGCTTGCCGTAGATGGGCGCCCACTGCAGGTCGAGGCTCGCGAGCACGGTGTTGAGGCCGTAGGCGACGTTCTCGGGAACCCGCGTGCCCGACGAGTCGAGGCGCGAGGTGAGCTCTTCGATGGTCGGGCTGCGACAACCTGCCGCCGTCATGCCGTCGCCAGGCGTGCAGATCTGCGCCGCGCCAGAGACGAGCGAGAGGTTGTAGCCGCCGCGCAGCGACAGGCCGATGGTCTCGCTGAAGTGGTACGTGAGCGCGGCTCCGAAGAAGACCTTCGTGAAGAAGGCGTCGCGCACCGACAGGCCGATGCCCGGCGAGATCTCGAAGCGGCCATCCATCAGGAACAGGTGGCCCGACACGGGCGGAATGCGATCACGCAGCGGACCCGACGAGTCCTTGTCGGCTTCCGAGACGTCGCCTGCTTCGTCTTCTGCTTTCTGCGCGAAGGCGGGCGCGGCCAACAACGCGAGCACCAGCCACCACGACGAGAGGGAGCGCATCATTCGGCCTCCCGGTACGTCGACTTGAAGGGAATGAAGAGCGAGACGCCGACGGTGAGCATCATCAGGTTCTGGGTGACGCCCTTCGTCGTGCCGCGAGGCGTGTCGACGTAGGTCGTGTTCACGAGGCCCAGGTTCACCGAGACGAAGTCCTTCGCGACGAAGCGCAGGCCCACGCCGAGATCGAAGCCGGGGTTGATGGGCCGCGGCTGATCGTTGTTCGCCGGGTCGGGCGTGCCGGTGCGCTCGGTGAAGACGACGCCGCCGCCTGCGAGCAGGTAGCCGTCGATGTGCAGAATGGAGTTGAGGAACGAGACCTTGCCGTAGAGCGGGCTCCACTCGAGGTCGGCCATCGCGTTCCAGTACGGCACCGAGAAGAAGATGCGCGACTGCAGCGTACGGGTGGCCTGGCGCACGTCGTCTGACGGCAGCGTCTGCATCAGCGCGAAGCGCATGGCGATGGCGAGCGTGTCGGCCGGGTAGAACGCGGCGCGAATCTGGCCACCGACGCGCGTGTAGTACGGGTCGTTGACGTTGATGATGGCCGCTGGCGCGAGCTCGAAGCGGCCGCGCTTGATGTACAGCTTGCGCTGCACGCTCTTCACGCGGTCGTCTTGCGTGACGTCACGCTCGACGGCGGGTTGATCAGCCTTGAGGGGCTTGCGCCCGTCGTCCTTCGGAGCGGTCTTCTTCGTCGCGGGCTTTTCGGGCGCCGTGAGATCGAGCTCGTCCTTCGGAGGGTCTTTCTTCTCTTCCTTCTTGTCGCCGTCGGTGAGGTCGAGCTCAAGACCCTGCGCGAACGCGCGGCCTGGAGAGATCGACAGCAGCATGACCGACGCCGCCGCGAGGTATCGATGGACAACCATGTTCGTTTGACTCTCCGCGAATTCTCCCGCCGCAATTGCGACGGGCCCCTTGCCGAAACGAAGCGCGCGCACTCTACACACCGACGAGCGCCTGTGAAGCCTCGATCTCGCGAAGTGGTGTGTTACGGTCCCCGCGCCGTCGAGAAGGGGCGCTGGACGTCGGAGAGAAAAACGCAATGTCGAAGGCAACACCTGAAGTGAAGCGCGGCCTCTTCGCCACCGTTCTCGTCATCGTGGCCGGCGGTCTTCTCGGCTGTCCTCCCAGCGGCGACCTCGGCAAGCCCTGCCAGATGCCGCGCCGCACCGACGCCGGCGTCACCTTTCTCACCGAGAAAGAAGTTCGCGCGCGCACCGGCACGGCCTCGAACGCGACCCGCGACTTCCTCGCGTTCGGCTCGCTCGACTGCGACGACCTGCTCTGCGTTCGTGACGCGACCTTCGTGACCGACGCAGGCGACGACGCGGTCGCCTACGGCTACTGCTCGAAGCCCTGCGACGTCGGCGCGGCCTGTCCCTCGTACCTGAAGGAGCTCGACGACCGCGGCGACACGCGGCTCAACTGCCGCCCGCTGCTCCTCGACGAGCAGACGCTCGAGGCCATCAACCAGGATCCCGGCGCGCGGAAGATCATCAACAACGTGAAGTCGCCGCTGTTCTGCGCCCGTGGCAGCTCGCCCGACGCAGGCATGTAGGCCGATGAAGGTCTGAACGACCTTCGCATCCGTCATTCATCCGTCCTCCCGCCGGCCGACGACGCTGGCGCACCACTCGCAATAGATCGTCTTCGTCGCTGGTTCGTAGAACCACCTGCGACGGATCGGTGTCTTTCGCGGGCGGTTTGGAAACGTTGGAATTCCGGAGGCTTCACATGAACAGAACGGGCATTTTCCTTGGAGCAGCCGGTGTCTTGGCCCTCGTGGCCCTCGTGGTCGGGCTGCCACGCTCGACGGGAACGGCCACGCCGCCCGTGGTTCAGCCGCCTCCGCTCGTCACCCCGCCCCCGCCTTCGACCAACTCGAACGGCAGCCTGTCGATCACCACGCGCCTCTCGCACCCGTTCGTCATGGTCGGCTCCAATGACGTCTTCGTGACCGCTGACGTGAAGGCCGTCGACGTTCCCGGCCAGACGCGCTCTCCGGTGAACCTCGCGCTCGTCATCGATCGATCGGGCTCGATGAGCGGCTTCAAGCTGAACCAGGCGAAGCAGGCGGCGCGGCAGCTCGTCGGCCAGCTGCGCTCGGAAGATCGGCTCACCATCGTGCACTACGGCAGCGACGTGAAGGCGATGGAGGGCATCTACGCGACGCCCGAGAACCGAGACCGGCTGCTCGCGTACATCGACGGCATCTGGGACGACGGCGGCACCAACATCGGCGCCGGCCTCACCACCGGCCGCGATCTGCTCCTGAAGGCGAAGCACGACTTCAAGGTGAACCGCATCGTGCTCATCAGCGATGGGCAGCCGACCGAAGGCATCACTGATCACAGCTCGCTGGTGAACATCGTGCGTGAAGTGCGCCAGGCCGGCATCTCGGTCTCGAGCATCGGCGTCGGCACGGACTTCAACGAGCAGCTGATGGAGTCGTTCGCCGAGGTCGGCGCCGGCGCGTACGCCTACCTGCAGGACGCGGCGCAGCTGGAGCAGATCTTCGCGAAGGATCTCAACGCCGCCAGCACGCAGGTCGCCCGCAACGTCACCGTCACCATCAAGGTGCCGGCCGGCTCGCGCCTCGTTCGTACGCTCGGCTACACGCCCATCGCGCGGTCGATGAGCGGCAGTGAAGAGCTCGTCACCCTCGCCCTGCCCGACTTCGCCGCCGGCACCAGTGAGCGCGTGGTGCTCCAGCTGTCGGTTGATGGAACGACGAACGGCCAGACGCTCGACGTGAGCCAGCTGACGCTCGCGTACACCGACCTGCTCGCGAGCCAGCCCGTCACCACCAACGCCTTCGTGCGTGCGAGCGTGACGACCGACACCACCATCGTGCAGCAGAAGCAGGACGGTGAGGCGCTCGTCTTCGCCGCCCGCGCCCAGGCTGGTGCGAACACGCAGGCGGCTGTCGATGCCCTTCGTCGTGGTGACCGCGCCGAAGCGAAGCAGCTCTTCGAGGCGAACAAGCGCATCATCGGTGGCTCGGGCGCGGTGCAGGGCGCTCCGTCGGTCGCGAACGATCTCGCCGAGCAGGAGCAGCTCATCAACGGCCTCGACTCCGCGCAGGACGAAGGCTCGATCAACGCGTACTCGAAGCAGGCTCGCAAGAAGGCGCGGCTCGACTTCGGGCTCTTCGGTTCGACGTACTGATTCCACCTTCCAGGGAAACCACGAACACCATGTCATCGACCGCGGTGGTGCAGCTGCAGCAGCGAGAGGTCTTCGAGCGCAACGTGACGCGGTCTCTGATGGCGGGCGCTGCGGCTGGAGCGGTGGCGTGGCTGACGTCTCGCCTGCAGGTTCCGGTGCCGCTCTCGTTCCTCGCCATCGCGGCGATGGGCCTGGCGTGCGTGCGCGGCGACAAGCTCGATCGCCTGATGCTGATGGGCGCGTCCGTCGTGCTGCCGGCCCTTCCGTGGCTGTTCGGCCTGACGCAGGGGTGGACGGTGGCGCTCGCAGGAGCAGTTGCTGGTGCCATCGTCGTGAAGTCGCGGCTCTCGGAGTACGGCGAAGAGGGCTCGGTCGGCGCGTCACGGCCGGGCATCGGACACTACGTGGCGACGGCCGGTGCGACGGCGGGGCTGTCGGTCGCGGGGCTCAAGGTGGCTGAGATTCTCTCGTCGCGCATGCACGACGCGGCGACGCCGATGCTGATGAACGCGGCGGTGAGCGGCACCATCATCGCGCTCTTCGCCGGCCTGGGTTCGCTCGCTTCGCACATCGCGCTCAAGGCTGATCCCGTCGAGGCGCGCGGTGACGAGGTGCTGCCGATGCTCGACGGCGAGTTCGCGGATCAGCTGAACAAGGCGATGGGCGTGTACCGGCAGTGCGGCAAGCAGCTGGCGTCGCTCCCGCGGGAGGCCGCGCGCGAAGAACTGGCGCGCACGGTGGGCAAGCTGACGAAGGACGCGATCGATCTCGCAGCCGAGTGGGCGGGCGTGGAGTCGCAGTTGCACGACGACGCGCATCGCGATCTCGAAAAGGAGATCGGAGAGCTGACCGAGTCGGCCAAGAAGGCGCGTGACGCGGTCGCGAAGAAGCAGCTCGAGATCGCCGCGGCGTCGCTGAAGGAAGAGCTCGAGCGCCTGGGCGAGATGAAGCTCAAGCGTGAGCGCGTGCTGGCGAAGCTCAAGTCGCAGGTGGCGTTGCTGGAGCGGGCCCGCGTGGCGTTGATCGGCATGCGCAGCTCTCACGCGACGGTGCGTGCGGCTGAGATGTCGGCCGTGGCCCGCAAGCTGAATGCCCTCGCTACGGCCCAGGCCGATGAAGCGAAGCTCGCGCATGCGGTCGCGACGAACGCAGAGATCGCCGCCATCGAGACGCACAAGGCCGATGCCGCGACGGCAGCGCAGGTGAGCGCCGCGAAGGAGCAGGTCGCCGCTCCAGTCGAGCCCGAGCCTCAGCAGCAGGCAGTGGTGCCAGTGACCGACCTCGGCGCGACCGACGTCGTCCCCGTGCCCGACAAGCTGAAGGTGAACTGAATCACGGCTTCCTGGCAGCCCTGAGCTTGCGGGTGATGAACCTCTTCACGGCATGCCTGTCGTCGACTGCAGGCCGTGCTCTTCCGACAACGGGTCCCGGGAACGCAGCGATCAGCGCGCTCACCGCGACGGATGGGATCCTCTGCTTCTGGGGAGTCACTCACGTTCCCCACGCGGCTCAGGAGGGAGTCTGACGGCGGAGCGCCCTGACTCACCGATACGAGACGCGAAGAATCTTCCCGTCCGCGTAGCCTTCGGCCTGCGTTCCCGCCGAGAGCACGTACGCGATGCCACCTGATACGGCGACCCCGACCGGCCAGGGAATCGCCTCGGCGACGGTCTCGACCTTCACCGACTCGTGCGCGACGCGCCGCAGCCGCCCGTTCGCGAGGCCCGACGAGCCCGGCTCGACCCACCACGCGTAGTTCTCGTCGAGCGCGAAGTCGGTGACGCCCTGCGCGTCGAGCGCGATCGTCTCGATGAGGCCGTTGCTCACCGTCTGCCGCAGCACCGTCGCCGGCATCGAGTCGCGCGCAAAGTACAGGTACCGAGAGTCACCCTTCATCGTCTGAAACCCGTTGCCGAAGCGGCGCTCTTCTCTCGCCCCCGTGCCAGCCGTGCGAATCGACTGCATCACCACCTGGAGCCCCGAAATGTCGACGCCCACCCATTGCACCCGATCGCCGGCGATGGTCATCGCGAAGGGCGTGCCGTTGGAGTTGATGATGGTCGACGTCGCTCCGCCGAAGGGCGTCTTCAAGATGGGCGCGCGCTCGGTCGCCCAGAACGCGGCCGCGCCATCGCTCGCCAACAACACCAGCTCGCTGCTGCCCGTGGCGACCGGCTCTCCAGCGCCACCGGTGGGGGCGTAGCGCTTCAGCGTCGTCACGTCGGCGACGAGCACCGCATCGGAGGTCGCCGCGAAGACACTCGGCCGGGTCATGGTGGCGACGCGCTCGGGACACACGCCGCCGCTGCACCCACCCAGCGGCATTCGATAGAGGCCGGGAGCGATGCCGCTCTCGACCCAATAGAGCGAGCCCGAGACGACAGCGATGCCTCCGCGCCAGGGCCTGAAGGCGGCGACCGACCGGGCGCCGAGCCGACTCCGCGCCTCGAGCAGGGGCTCGACAAAGACGGAGCCAGAGAGG
The DNA here is from genome assembly GCA_040275325.1 of Myxococcaceae bacterium. Classification (GTDB taxonomy): domain Bacteria; phylum Myxococcota; class Myxococcia; order Myxococcales; family Myxococcaceae; genus Xiheimicrobium. Next base: position 25,573 of record JBEOKA010000489.1, read on the forward strand.
CCCGCGTCGGAAATGGTGGTGCCGGCGTCGGAGCCCGCGTCCTCCGCCCCTGCGTCGCCACCATCGGCCTTGAGCGGCGTGATCGGGTTGCACGCGGTCGCCAGCAACAACATCGCCATCGCGAGGCGCATGACGGCTCTCCGTCTTTCAGTCTTCGGCGACGAGGTTCGTGATGCCCTCGAACGTCACGGCGGCTCCGGCCTTCACGCCGTTCTTGGCGCTCCAGCCGCCGGGCACTTCGAGCACGTACGTCGCGGGGCCCGTGGCGGGGCGCGAGGTGAGCGTGCGGGGCTCGGCGTTCTCTTGAATGCTGACGATCTTCCCCTTGCCGTCGATGAAGATGATGTCGAGCGGGATCAGGGTGTTGCGCATCCAGAACGAGAGCGGCTGCTCCCGCGTGAAGATGAACAACATGCCCGTGCCGTCGGGCAGCGCGTAACGCCACATGAGCCCGCGCGTGCGCGCATCACGGGTGAGCGCGACCTCGGCGTCGACGACCAGCTTCTTCGTGCCCGCCACCGTCACCTTCGCCTTTGGCAGGCGCGGCATCGGGTAGTTCTCGGCGGTGACGTCGGTGACCGCGGGCGGTGGAGGCGGCGCGGGTGGCGGCGTCTCGACCTTCGTCACAGGCGGCGCGGGAGGAGGCGGCTTGCCCTCTCCGGGACACGCGAGCAGCAGCGTCGCTGCGATGATCAGCGACGGCTTCACTTGACGGATTTGTTGAGCAGCTTGCTCGCGAGATCGGAGCCGAGGCTGGTCGACATCAACGTCTCGACGACGCCTTCGAACTCCGAGCGCTGGTTGTCGGCCGAGTACACGAACTTGATGCCCATGCCGGGCTCTTCGCCGTCGATGGTGCTCCACACGACTTCGCCCAGGAGCTCGAACGGATCGTTGCGCTGGGGAACGGTGAGCTTGAAGAGGAAGCGTGTACCGATGGGCAGGGGCTTCTTCGTCTTGATGAAGGTGCCGCCCTTGCTGATGTTCTTCGTGTAGTCCGCGAAGAACGAGTTCAGCTTCTTGTAGTCGACCTTGAGCTCGATCGGCGCGCGCACGGCTTGTCGCCCCTCGATGCCTGGTTTGTCCGCCATAGAGCGCGGACTATAGGGCTGGCTGGCCGGAGAAGTCCTCTTTCCCGCTCGGAAGTTGGGCAGATCGATGGCCAGATGCCGGGCGTGCGACCCCTGCCCCTCGTGATCGTCATGGTGGTGCTGCCGGCCTGCCGCTCGTGTGAAGACCGGGCCACCGACTACGCCTTCGACCTTCGGTACGACGCCCCGAACTGCCGCATCACCGACGACACCGTCGAGAACGTTCGCTTCATTCACAAGTGGCGCCAGTACAGCGCCGACGAGGTGCGCCGGCAGACGTACTTCTACAAAACGCGCGCGAAGCTCGAGGCGTGTGTGATCACCGGACGCGTCGCGCCCGATCAGATGGGTCGGTTCGTGACGGCCGTCGACGCGCCGAAGCTCACGGCCTGGTGGACGAAACGGGCTCCGATTCTCACGGCGTGGAAGGCGACGAAGACGGCGCCCCGGTTCGAGGTGGTGTGGAAGGACCCGTACCTCGAAGACGAGACGCGGCGTGGCGTGCTGGCGGGGTTGCAGTTCGCGAGCGAGGGCTTCGCCTTTTCTGGTGAGCTGATGAAGCCGTTCGATGACGACGAGAAGCCGCTGCGCACGTTGCCGGCCACGGTTCCTGGAGAGACGGTCGGCACGGTGACCGTCTCGGTACTCACCGACTCTGCGACCTACGAGACGAAAGACGGAAAGTCTGTCGGCGCGCTCACGACGGGCCAGGCGGTCGCATTGACGGTGGAGTCGAAGGTGCCGGTCAGCTGGCAGGGCGAGCAGCGAGTGTCGGCCTCGCTCGAGGCTCCGAGTGAGGTGCGCGTGAAGAATGGCGCGGTGAACAGCGACACCGAAGACTCGAAGGTCTTCAACCTCGCGGAGTTGATCGCCAACAGCATGGCCGACATGCCGCCGCTCCAATCGCGATGAACGAGCTCACGGTTCGAATTCGGGCGGTGATGGCGAACCGGCTGTGGCGGGCCGGGTGGCTTTCGTACGTGGCGCTGCAGCTGGCGGTGCTCGCGGTGCCCGTGGCGCGCATTCCCGGGTACGAGCTGTCGACGGCGCTGGGCCTCATCACGGCGATCATCGGTGGTGCATTTGGCGTGGCGTTCGGGCGACAGGAGTCGATGCGCGCGGTGACGGCTCCGCT
>JBEOKA010000490.1:0-9133 GCA_040275325.1 Myxococcaceae bacterium
TCCTTCACCGCGACCGTGACGCTCTCGACGCCGGCGCCGATGGTTGGCGATGACTGCGGGAGCGCCGAAGTGCTGACGCTCACCAGCGGCTCCACGAGCGTCACCGCTTCGACCGACGGCTACAACCAGACGGTCACCTCGACGGCCTGCACCACCGCAGGCCCCGATCGCTACTACCGCCTCAGCCTGCCGACCTTGACGGCCTCACTCACCGCCACCGTGACGCCTTCGACCGGGGCACTCGCGAGCGTCTCGCTGCTCGGGCCCACCACCATCTCGAGCTGCGCCTTCGCCAGCGAGCTGACCTGCTCGGAGTCGGCCACCTCGAGCGCGGCAGCCAGCCTCACGTCGACCAGCCTCGCTGCGGGCACGTACTACCTGGTGGTGAAGAACGTCGGCTCGGGCAGCGGCAGCTTCACCTTGAGCGTGACGACGCAGGCGGCGGGCATTCCGGGCGACACGTGCTCGACCGCGGTGCCGCTGACGTTCTCTGCAGGCTCCGCCTCGGCCTCGGGCACCGTGAGCGGCGCCACCAACGACCAGTCCTCGAGCTGCGCGACCAGCAGCGCCGACGTCGTCTACACGTTCACCGCGACCGCCGGGCAAGTGTTCAGCGCGTCGGTGTCTCCCGGGAGCAGCTGGAGGCCCATTCTCACCCTCATGCAGGGGTCGGCCTGCAGCACCGCCACGCAGACGACCTGCAACGCGGCGACGAGCGCGGGCTTCACCGCCTCGATTCCGTCGACGACCCTCTCTGCAGGCACGTATTACCTGTGGGTCGACTCCGTCTCACAAGCAGGCGCGGGGACGTTCACCCTCAGTGCGAGCCTCAGCGGAGGCACGCCGGCTGGCGGCGAGTCATGCACTGCGCCCACGCCCCTCACCTTCACCGGAGGGACGACGAGCGTCACCGGCACCACGGTCGGCCGCCTCAACGACAACCTCACGAGCAGCTTCTGCAGCCTGGGCGTGGGAGGCCCAGACGTCGTCTATTCGTTCACCGCGACCACCGGGCAGTCGGTGACGGCTGTGCTCACTCCGTCGAGCACCTTCCGCGGCGCGCTGATGCTCAAGGGGCCCAGCACCACCTGCACCTCGGCGACCGAGTACGACTGCTTCAACGGGAGCGCGAGCGGCTCGACCGTGACGATCTCGGCATCGTCGCTGAGCGCCGGCACCTACTACCTCTGGGTCGATGGAGCGACGGGCGCATCGGGCTCGTTCTCGCTGAGCGTCAGCCTCAGTGGTGGTTCGATCCCCACTGGAGACAACTGCTCAGGTCCCATTCCCATCACGTTCGTCTCGAATGCGGCGAACTTCACCGGCAGCAACTCGGGGGCAGTGCACGACTCCACGTCGGCCTGCGGAGGTTCAGGGCCCGATCGCGTCTACTCGTTCACGGTCAGCGGCACGCGAACGCTCTCGGCCACCGTCACCCCCACCGCGACCACGTTGCAGCCGGTCATCTACCTGAAGAGCGGAACCTGTTCGGCCTCGGCGTCCGAGCTGACGTGCGCGGGCGATGGCCTGTCGAGCCCGTACACGATCACCCAAACCGTCTCGACGGGGACGTACTACCTGTGGATCGACGGGTTCGGCGGCACGACCGGCACATACTCGGTCAGCGCGACGCTGCTTTGAGCGTGAAGTGACTCGACTCTCGCACCTCGGCGATGGCCGCCTTGTCGGCCTCGTCTTCGGGTGGGTGCAGCCACCGCACCATCTCGTCGGCTTCCCACGCGTAGGGCTGCCCGTTGAGCAGCATGCGGCCCTCGGCCACCGCCCGCGTCGCTTCGAGCAGGGGCATGCCCCGCACGTCACGACAGAGCGCCTCGAACCGTCCTTGCCTGGCCGAGTTCACGAAGCGCGCTGACTGCCGCGCGGCCCACGCCATGTGGAACCAGGAGGGTCGAAACGCGACGCCGTCGAGCAGCAGACGCTGCGCCATGAGCGTCAGCAGGTGCGTCATCTCTTTCGCGAGCCCGAGACCAGGAACCTCCTGCCCGGGCAGCTGGGGCCGCACGCCCGAGAAGCGCGCGCGCGGGTTTCTGAGCGACAACCAGTTCACGAAGAGGAAGGTGCCGTCACCCACGCGGCGACGTTCGACCTCGAGCTCGACGAGCACCACGCTGCCGCCGGTCGTCGAGTCGCGGCCCAGCAGGCGCGCGCGATCGTACGCACCGGCGCGATCGATGACGACGTGCAGGTTCTCGAAGCCCAGCCGCCGAACGAGCGGCAGCACCCGGTACTTCTCGAGCGCGAACTCGAGCCCCTCGGGCGTGTAGTACGCGACGAGCCGGGCGGGCCCCGTGCGGGGAAGACCCAGCGCCTCGGCCACGTCCGCCTCCGAGAGCAGCGGCGCGCTCCCCAGGTTCTCGGGCTTGATGCTGCGTGAGATGCCCTTCATGCGCGCAGCCAGCGGGTCGAAGTCCGATGGAATCGGCTCATCGGAGTGCTTCGCCAGCACCAGCCCCGAGCCTGCGAGCACCTTCCACGCGTGCGACGTGTAGCCCCCCGCGGGGAGCCAGAGCTGCGGTAGCTCGGCGAAGTGTTCGAGCACGCGCAGATCGCGCCGCCGAACGCCCGAGAGCGAGAGTCCCAGCGTGCCCAACCTATCGCCCGCGAGCACGTCGCCGCCAGCCAGCACGAACGCGAACTCGACCTGCGGCGCGCGCGACAGCAACTTCTCGAGCGCCTCGAGGTACACGTCGTCACCCGAGCCTTCGGGCAGCTGCACCTCGTCGACGCCTTCGAGCGGGCCCCACGAGGTGCCCGAGATCGAGCCGAGCCACACCGACGCGTCACGACCTAGGCAGGCCGCCGTTCCATCAGGCGGGTGACAGTCGAGATCGAGCACCGCGATGCGCCCCGTGAAGCCGTCGGAGCGCAGCACCGCGATGGCCACCGCGACGTCATGCACCGCACAGAAGCCCGCTCCGCGAGAGGGCGCGGCGTGATGAAAGCCGCCGAGGGTGTTGAGCACGGGGGAGCAGTGCTCGATGGCGTGCCGCGCGCCCTGAATCGTGCCGCCCGTCGCGAGGCGAACGGTGCGCAGCACCTCATCGACGTAGACGTCCGACGGGTCGACGGCGAACAGGTGCGCGATCGTCTCGACCTTCTGCAGCGACTCCAGGTACTCGTCGGTGTGCACGCGGCCGAGCTCGGCGTAGCTCGCGGGCTGCGGGGTGATCACATCAGCCGGCGCGATGGTCTCGGAGGCGAGGAGATAGTGAATGGCGTCGTCGGCGCGGCGCGTCTCGAGGTGCGCTGGCCCTGACTCGACCCCGCTCAGCGGAAGCCGGTACGCCTCGTCGTAGAAGACCTTGAGCCGCGCACCGCGATCGAACCAGCGCCGCAGACCTTGAGGGAGCACTGAAGACCGTCAGAAATCGATGGTGACGACGCTGCCACCCTCGCTGTTGGTAGCGGGCTCTTCCTTTTCAGAGCGGCGATCGGTCGAGTCCTCGTCGTCGCGGTGGAGCGGAATCTCGACCTGCGGCCGCTGTCGCTCCTGGCGCTGACGCTCCGCTTCACGGCGACGCAGCTCTTCGATGATGTACCCGTCGAGCATGTTGGAGACTCCCGTCGAACCGCCGTGTGAAGCTGCTGCAATGATAACCGGCCCGCCACCACCCACAACCCACGCTGACGCACAGCGAACCACCCGATTTCACTGGACGCGTCAGCCCAGCCCGCCCTGACTCAGTCACCGAGCGCAGCGGCGACGTTCACTTCGACGACTCGATGCGCTTCTTGAAGTTCTCCATGAGCTTCGGCAGCTGGCTGTCGACCAGCGCGTTGAGGATCGTCTTCGGAACCAGCGGGCCCACCGTCACTTCGATGTTGTAGGTGCCCTTGGTGGTTCCATTGCCCGCGTCTTCGAGCACCCAGCCGCCCTTGTTGTCCTTCATGAACTCGCCGTCGATGAACGACCAGCTGACGCGGTTGGGTTTCTCTTCCTTCATGTGCACCGTGTACTTGATGACCTTCACGACCTCGGCCTCGTAGTGCACGTCGACCTCGGCGCCGCGGCGGTTCGAGGTGCGGATCTTCTTCACCTCGGGGAGAAAGTCCGGGTAGCGCTCGTAGTCCGAGATCACCTCGAAGCACTTCTCGATGGGAGCGTTGAAGACGATCGAGCGGGTCGCGCCAGGCATGCGGGGACTACCTCCGAAGAGAGAGAGCGGCGGAGCGTACCAGCCCCGCGCTGATCAGCAGGGAAATTGATCCGCCAGGTCGATCACATCGGCTTCTTGTCGAAGCGGTGCGTCGCGGTCACGAACCGAACGGTGCCCGTCTTCGAGCGCATGACGATGCTGTGCGTCTCGGCTCCGTGGGCGAAGAACCGAACGCCCTTGAGGAAGTCGCTCGAGGTGACGCCGGTCGCGGCGAACATGACGTCACCGCGGGCCAGCTCCTCGGCCTGATAGATGCGGTGCTCGTCGGCGATGCCCATCTTCTTCGCGCGCTCGCGCTCTTCTTCGCTGCGGAACTTGAGCCGTCCCTGGAAGTCGCCGTCGACGCAGCGCACCGCTGCCGCGCCGATCACGCCTTCGGGCGCGCCACCCGTGCCCATGAGCAGATCGACGCCGCTCTCGATGAAGCAGGTCGAGACCGCGCCGGCGACGTCACCGTCTTCGATGAGGCGAACGCGCGCACCGCACGAGCGCACCTCGGCGATCAGCTGGTGGTGACGCTCGCGATCGAGGATGACGACGGTGAGTTCGGACATCTCGCGGCCCAGCGCCTTGGCGACCGAGCGCAGGTTCTCGGTGGGCGTCTTCGCGAGACTGATGGCGCCGCGCGCGCCGGGGCCGCAGGCGATCTTCTCCATGTACGTGTCGGGCGCGTTGAGCAGGTTGCCCTTCTCGGCCAGGGCCACGACCGAGATTGCGCCAGGGCGACCGTAGGCGCACAGGTTCGTGCCCTCGAGCGGGTCGAGCGCGATGTCGACGGGCGGCGCGCTGGTGGTGCCCTTGCCGACGCGCTCACCGATGTAGAGCATGGGCGCTTCGTCTCGCTCGCCTTCACCGATGACGACGGTGCCGTCGATGTTCAGCTCGTCGAAGGCCCTTCGCATGGCGTCGACGGCGGCCTGATCAGACTCGTTCTTGTTGCCGCGGCCCATGAGGCGCGCAGACGAAATGGCGGCCTGCTCGGTGACACGCACGACTTCGAGGGCAAGGTTGCGATCCATGGAGGTCTCCCGAAAATTCCTTCGCGACTCAGGCGCTGAGCAGTCGCATCACCTCTGGGGGAAGTCCAGTCGGTTTTCCCCCCGGGCCGATGCAGGCGTGCACGGTGTGACCCGACACGAGTTCGTCGCGGTTGGCCTCGCGGCGCACCACGTACTCGAAGCGCATCGAGGCGCGTTTGAGCTCGGCGAGCTTCACCTCGATGAGGATCACGTCGTCGTACTTCGCGGGAGAGCGGTAGCGCGCGTTCGCCTCGACGACGGGCAGCCCGAAGCCCTGTTTCTCGAGCTCGACGTAGCTGCCGCCGAGCGAGCGGAAGAACTCGCTGCGCGAGAGCTCGAAGTAGCGAAAGTAGTTCGCGTAGTAGACGCCGCCCATCTGATCGGTGTCCCCGTAGATGACGCGGGTGCGGGCTTCGACGACGCGTGCGGTGGGCTGCGGAGGAGGCATCGACGCGCGCGTCTACCTCATCATCTCGCTCGACCGTTCGGGAGAAAGCGACCATTCTGCGCGCCCCATGATGAGCCGCCTCCTCGCGCTCTGCTGTGTCCTCGCGGCGCTCCCGACGTTCGCGAAGCCTCCCCGCCTCACCGTCTTCATCAGCGTCGACGCCATGGGCACCGACGTCTTCCAGAAGCACCGCCCGCGCATGAAGGCCGGCCTCGCGCGGCTCATCAACGAAGGCGCGTTCGTGCCCTCGGTGCACTACGAGTCGGCGGAGTGCGTGACGGCCGTGGGCCACACCACGCTCGTCACCGGCGCGTACCCGTGGCGGCACGGCATCGTCTCGAACAAGGTCTTCAACCGCGCGACGGGCAAGCTCGAACCCGTCTTCGTCGACGCGAACCACCCGATGCTCGAGGCGCCGCTCGGCAACGACGACGTCTCGCCCGATCACCTGCTGGCCGAGACGCTCTCCGACCGCGTGCGCGCCTCGACGTGGATGAAGGGGAAATCGATCTCCATCGCCGGCAAGGGGCGCTCGGCGATCGCGATGGCAGGCCGGCTTGGTGAGGCGTGGTGGTTTCACGAGCAGCTCGGCCGCTTCGTGACAGGCACGTACTACCGCAAGGCCGTGCCGACCTGGGTGCAGGCGTACAACGACAAGAAGATCGCCGACGGGTACCAGACGAAGAAGTGGGAGCTGCTCTCGCCCGCGAAGGACTACCTGGGCGACGACGAGCGGCCGTTCGAGAGCGACTGGTACGGCATGTCGCGCGTCTTCCCCCACCCGCTCTCTGGTGGTCTGCCCTCGCCTGGCCCGCAGTCGTACTCGGCGCTCGCGTCGAGCCCGATGATGAACGACGTGCTGGTCGAGTTCGCGAAGGCGGCGATCGAGGGCGAGCAGCTGGGCAAAGACGACGTGCCCGATCTGCTGTCGATCAGCTTCTCGCCGTTCGATCGCACGTATCACCTGTACGGCCCCTCCTCGTGGGAGATGCAGGACATGGTGGTGCGCCTCGACAAGACCATCGGAGACCTGCTCCAGACGCTCGAACGCACGGTCGGCAAGGGCAACGTCGTCGTCGTGATGTCCGCCGATCACGGCGGCGCGGCGATTCCCGAAGAGTGGGCAGCGCTGGGCCTCGATGGAAAGCGCGTGCCGCCGACCCAGCTCACGGGACCGGTGAACGACGCCCTCAAGGCGAAGCTCGGCATCGAGAAGGTGATCGCCGCCAACGAAGAGACCGACGTGTACCTCGACTGGAAGGCCATCGCCGACAAGAAGCTCGACCTGGTCGCGGTGCGGAGGCAGGTGGCAGAGCAGCTGCGCGCGTTGCCAGAGGTCGCGGTCGCGGTTTCGCGTGATGATCTGTTCGGGCCCGACCCGGGCGGCTTCGTGAAGGCGATGCAGCTCGGCTTCCATCCCGACCGCAGCGGCGACGTGTTGATGCTGCTGAAGCCCTTCAACGTGCTCGAGAGCGAGCCTCGGGGCACGTCGCACGGCACGCCCTACACATACGACTCCGAGGTGCCGCTGCTGCTGTGGGGCCGTGGCGTGAAGCCGGGCATCTACAGCGCCTGGGCGCGCGCGGTCGACGTGGCGCCAACGACTGCGGCGTTGATGGAGCTGGGGACGCCCGCGATGACCGAGGGCCGAGCGCTGTCGGAGCTGCTCGCGCTGCCGAAGTGAAGCCTCGCGCGCCGTTCGTCACGCTCGTCGAGCCCGCGCTCCCGACTTCGCAGTTCGCGCAGCTGCGACGGCGAATCCTCTCACTGGGCGACGAGCGCCTGCGTGAGAGCTACCAGACGACCTTCTGGTTCGAGCTCTCGACGGCGCCGTCGAACGTCGTGGAGCAGGCGGTGCTGAAGCTCGTGAAGCACCTCTCACCCGAGCGGCGACGCGGCGTGACGGGTGTCGAGTGGTGGCTCTCGCGCATGCGCACCTCGAACGTGAAGGTCGACTTCCACGTCGATCGTGACAACGCGCTCTTCGACGACACTGGCAGAACCGTCACGCCGCACACCTCGTCGCTCATCTACGTGACGAAGAGCGTGGGCGGCCTGCTCGCGGTGACGAAGAAGAAGGCCGACCCGTCACGCCCGGCGTGTGTGCCTGACACCGACGACTTCGATCTCGTGGAGCCGCGCCCCAACCGCTTCGTGTTCTTCGACGCGAAGCTGACGCACGGGGTGCTCGACGCGCGCAACGAGGTTCCGCTCAAGCGGCTCCCCACCGAGCCGGGCTGGCGTATCGGCATCGCGATCAACTTCTGGAAGCGCAGGCCCAGGCGCGTCGGCACTTTTTCGGAGTCGGCACACTATCGACGCTTGGAAATCAGACCCCGGCCCGTTTAGGGTTCAAGGACGATGCATCGGGCGCTGCTCCTCAGCGTGATGTTCGCAACCTCGGCCCTGGCTGGCACGGAAGAGCCGTCAGCTGAGCCGTTCAAGCTGGACGCGACGACCGCGATCAAGATGACGGTTGGCCATGGCTTCGAGCGCTCGGTGGCGAGGGCGCGCATCGGCTACCTGCTCGAGTACTGGGGCCACCGCTTCGGCATTCAGAGCGAGTGGCACGGCGACCGGGTGTTCCTGACTGGCTCCGTGTGGGGCGTCGAGATCAAGGCCGTCTTCAACGTGCAGGAGAAGGCCGTGTTCGCGATGGCCTACGACCCGGGCACCATGCTGGCCTCGGCGGCGCAGAGCTACGTGAACAAGAAGCTGCGCAAGTACCTGCACCCCACCTACGAAGAGCCGTGAGCTTCGGTGGGATCTGAAGAAGCACTCGCAGCAATGTTGGGGTTCGTCGCGTGCGTCGGCTACGTGATGCCGGTCGTCGTGGTCGTCGCCCTGGTGTGGTGGGTCGGCACCCGCAGCTCACGCGCACTCACGAAGGGCCTCGCGCAGCTCGAAGAGGGTCGAATCCTCGAGGCGTATGAGTCGTTCGATTCGTGCAACGACAAGCTGCTGCTGCGCGGTCAGGCCTCGACCTGGCTGTGGCGGCTGAACACGGCGCGCCACGAGTTGGACTCAGCGGCGTCGATTCTCGAGCGTCGTGACGAGCTCAAGGCGGCTCCGTACCTGGCGTTGGTGGCGGCCCTGCGTGGCGATCGCGACGTGGAGGACTGGGTCATGCTCTCTGGCGCGCGCTCGTCGACTCAGCCCGAAGCGAGGCTGGGCTTGTCGATCATGGAGCTTCGACGTGGGCACTGGAAGGCGGCGCTCGAAGCGTTACCTCCGGCGACCGGAAACCCGCGCGCCCGCGCCTTGCTCGAGGTGGTCAGCGCAATGGCGACGACGCAGCTCGATGGCCAGGCCCGCAAGCTCGACTCGGCCGCGCTGCTTGGCGAAGGCAGCATCGATGAGCTGCAGAAGTGGTGGCCCGAGCTCGCCGAAGCGCTGAAGAAGGGCTCGACGACCGCGCCTGATCAGCCGATCAGCGCCCCCTGATCAGTGGATCAGTCGTGCGTGCGCTGCCCACATGAAGGCCCCGC
>JBEOKA010000491.1:0-5487 GCA_040275325.1 Myxococcaceae bacterium
CCTCGCCGCCGCGTTGAACCTCTACTTCCGTGCGCCGATGGAGGACGAAGATCGTCCGCGCCGTGGCAACGCGCTCGCGTCGCGCGCCGACCTCGAGCACCTCTTTGGCGACCGCGCGTGGATGCAGCCCGTGGTCGAGCGCGCGAACGGAGCGCTCTACGCCACCGTCGTCGAGACCATCGCGCAGCACACGAAGGTGCAGTTCCTCGACCCGAGTGACGTCGCGTACGGGCACGTCGATCTCGAGGCGCGCACGGCCGTCGATGGGCGCGGGCTCGATGAAGGCACGCCGACCGAAGACGCGAACTCTGCCGATGCCGAAGACCACGCGGTGCTCTTCGAGTTGGAGCGCCTGCGATCGCTCGCGCGTGGAAAACCGCCGATGCCGCTGGGCGCCTATGACGTGGTGTTCATCGACGAGGCCCAGGAGTTCGCCCCCATCGAGCTCGCCGTGATGGCGCGCGCGCTGCGCAAAGGTGGCGTGTTCGTCGTCGCAGGAGACGCCGCACAGCAGGTCGATCCGACGGCGGTGTTTACGGGCTGGGACGGTGTCATGGCCGAGCTCGGCATCGCGGGCTCGAAGCAGATTCGGCTCGAGGTGAACTACCGCTGCCCGCCAGACGTCACCACGCTCGCGCGGCATGTGATCGATCCGTCGGTTCCTCTCGCGCCGACGCCGGCCGTCACCTGGGCGCCATTCTTCGCGCCGTTTCATCTTTCGGTGTGGCTCAGCGATTCGTTGCGGCAGCTCATCGGAGACGACGCCTCGGCGAGCGTGGCCGTCATCTGCCGGACTCCCGAAGCGGCGAAGCGCGTGCAGCAGCGCCTGCGTGGCATCACCACGACCCTCGCGCTCAACGGCGACTTCCCCTTCAAGCCGGGCATCGTCGTGACGTGCGTGCAGGAGATCAAAGGCCTCGAGTTCGACATCATCGTGCTGCCCGACGCGGCGGCGACGACGTGGGCCAACACGCAAGACTCGCGACGTGGCCTCTACACGGCCATGACGCGCGCCTCCCATCGGCTGGTGCTCGCGTGGGCCGGCGCGAAGAGCCCGCTGCTGGAATGACTTTGGCGGCGAACCGCCCCGTTGTACGCGCGCGGCCATGATTCGACTCTCGATGTGGTTGGTGCTCTTCGGGCTGATGTTGGCTGGCTGTGGCTCCACGATGCAGCGCTGCAGTGCGCTCACCTGCACGGGCTGCTGCGACACCACGGGCATGTGCCGAACCGGCAGTGAGTCGAGCGCCTGTGGAAGCGGCGGCAACACCTGCACGGCGTGTTCGGCTGGCGGCTTCTGCTCCTTCGGTATGTGCAGCACGGGCAGCAGTGGCGCGGGGCCAGCAGGTGGCGGCACCGCTGGCGGAGGCACCGGAGGCGGCAGCACGTCGAACACGGTCACCGACTGGGCCTCGTGGTGCCGGCTCGCGACCACCGCCGTCGAGGGGTTCTACGGCCGCTGCGGCTACTACACGGCACAGGGCGCGCTCGAATCGGCCGCTTTCAATCAAGCGTCCTGTCTCGCCCGACCCCCAGCCGGCCTCGCCAAAGGACGCTCGAGCATCAACCCAGCTGGTGCCGCCGCGTGCCTGGCGGTCTTCAATAGCCGCACCTGCGCCGAGGGTCTTCCGTCAGGGTGTGAGGGGGTGCTGAACGGCCTGGTCGCGCGTGGCGGCAACTGCTTCGACACCTCGGAGTGCGACTCGACCTCGTGGTGCGACGTCACCACCTCGTGCCCGGGGCGTTGCGTTGCGCGAATCGCGGTGGGGCAGCCAGCGAGCCGGGAGGCGCGCTGTGTCGAGGGCGCGTACGTCTTCAACGGCGTGTGCACGGCGCTGGTGCCGATGGGTCAGTCGTGCGCTCCTCCCGCCGGCAGCACCGTCACGCGCGCCTGTCTCGCGGGTGAGTGCATCAACAACGTCTGCGGGCCGCGAACACTCGACCTCGCCGAGGGCATGGCGTGCGCTCCGAACACGTCACCCGAATGCGCGCGAGGGCTTCAGTGCTCGGCGAACCGCTGCATTCCGCTCGTCGACGTGAACGGCGCCTGTGACAGCGCGCGTGGCTGCAAAGCTGACCTGTACTGCAGCCCCGCGAACGTCTGCGTGCGGCCAGGCGTCGCCGGCGCGGTGTGCGGCCCCGATCAACGCTGTGGCCGCGACTTCTTCTGCAACCGCCCCACCGGGTCGACGACCGGAACCTGCGCGGCGCTCAAGGCCGTCGGGGCTGCGTGCGCGTTCGACTACGAGTGCGACATCGACACGATGTACTGCACCGCCACGACGTCGATGCCCAACGGCGTGTGCCGCACGAGGGGCGCCGTCACCGCCACGTGCACCTACGAAGACCGCTTCTCGGCCTGCGCCGACGGCCTGTACTGCAACGCGACGATGGCGAGCCCCAACGGCGTGTGCGCAAACAAGAAGAGCGCTGGCGCGACGTGCGACCTGAACAGCGATCAGTGCCTGGGGACCTGCATGGCAGGGCGGTGCACGGTGCCGCAGCCGTGTGTCGATCTCACGCCTTGAGCCGACTCGGCAGCCTCGCGCTGGTGGTCGGACTTTCGGCTGCGGCGCAGACGTTTGCGCCTCCGGTCGAGCGACTGCGCATCTCTGTTCCAAAGCGCGCAGCCACCCTCACCGCCGATGGCCGCCTCGACGAACCGGCGTGGAACGACGCCGCGACGCTGACGCCGTTCGTGCAGATCGAGCCTGATCAGCTGAAGCCCGCGAAGCTGGCGACGAGCGTGCGCGTGCTCGCGACGAACGATGGCTTGTGGATTGGCGCGCGCTGCGACGACGACGAGGGCACGAAGGGCGTGCAGCAGACGGACCTGCGGCGAGACTTCTCGCTCTCGCGCGGCTTCGACTGGTTCGGGGTGGTGCTCGATCCACTCGGAGATGGACGCAACGCGTTCGGGTTCTTCGTCACGCCGTGGGGCAGCCAGCACGACGTGCAGGTCATCGACGACGAGATCACCGAGACACAGTGGGACACGGTGTGGACCGCGGCGGTGACGCGCGATGACCGCGGCTACACCGTCGAGCTGATGGTGCCGTGGAAGAGCCTGCGCACCGAGCCCGACCGGTTGACGTGGGGCTTCAACGCTGCGCGCGCGGTGAGACGAACGATGGAGCGCACCGCCTGGAGCCCCTTCCCCCGCAACTTCAGCCCGTTCCGCATGACGTACGCGGGGCAGCTGCAGTTCCAGGAGCCTCCGACGACGAGCGCGGGCCTCAACCTGCAGCTGAGGCCGTACGGCATCGTGCGGTTCGATCGGGTCGGCGATGGAACGATTGGAGTTCGGCCGAACGCGGGCGGAGAAGTGACGTGGGCTCCGACGCCGAACTCGGTCATCGATCTCACGGGCAACACCGACTTCGCCGAGGTCGACGTCGATCGCCGCGTGGTGAACCTCTCGCGCTTCTCGGTGCTCTTCCCCGAGCGACGGCAGTTCTTCCTCGAGAACGCCGGGCTCTTCTCGATGCCGAATGCCCTGGTCTCACCGTTCTTCAGCCGCGCGATTGGGCTCACGAATGGGCAGCCACAGCCGCTCTCGGCGGGCGGGCGCTTCGTGTATCGGTCGTCGGAGCGAAGCCTGGGCGCGATGGTGGTGCACACGTTGCCGACGGACACGCAGCGCTCCAGCCTGTTCGGTGTCGCGCGCTATTCGCACCACCTGCTGGGAGAGAGTCGCGTCGGCGGCATGCTGGTCGCGCGGCACGACTTCGAGGGTGGCAGCGAGGCGTCGACGAACGTGGTGCCGGCCATCGACGCGTTGATTCGCAGCGGGCCGGTGTCGGTGAGCGCGATGGTGAGCGGCAGCGTCGATCAGGTGCACGACGGCTCGGCGCCGACGTTGGGGCTCACGGGCTCGCTCAACGCCAGTGTGCAGGGGACCTGGGGGCGGCTCTCGGCGGGAGGCGCGGCCGTGACGCCCGGCTATCGAACGCGCTCGGGCTTCATCTCGCGCGACTCGGCCATTCTCGCGACCTCGAGCTACGTGCTCGACTGGCGGCCGAAGTGGCTGCCAAAGGGCGTACGCACGATTCAGCAGTACTTCGACGGCAGCCTGGTCCTCGGCTCGGGCGACGGGCGGTTTCAGGAAGCCAACGCGTACCTCGAGGCGATCTGGATCACCCTCGACGGCGGCGACCGCGGGTGGATCTACGGGCAACGCACGTGGCAGTCGCTCGACGCGCCGTTCGCTCCGGTACCGGGCGTGTCGTTTCCGGCGGGCCAGTCGGCGTTCGATCGCATCGGCATCGCGGCGTACAGCGAGCAGAGCCGGCTCTTCTCGGCAGGCGGCAACGTGGGCGTGGGCAAGTACTTCCTCGCCGACTTCGTGCGCGCGCAGGGGCAGGTCGGGTTCTCGCCGCTGCCGCACATCGGGTTGTTCCTGAACTACGAGCTGAACCGCTTCGATGGAGAGGGCGTTCGACCGGGCGGCGTGTCGTCGCACCTGCTGCAGCTCGAGGGACGGTTGGGGCTGACGCCGAAGTTGCAGCTGATCGGCAGCTACCAGCGCGACACGGCCGGCAACGTGGGGCTGACGAACGCGCGGCTCGCGTGGGAGTTCTTGCCGTTGTCGTTCGTGTACGTGGTGTTCACCGATACGCGCACGGCGTTCACGGTGCCGGGGGCTCCGCCGGCGGAGCAGCGGCTGGTGGTGAAGGCGACGTACACGTGGCGGCCGTAGTCACTCCCAGAGCGGCTTGCGCGGCGGAGGCACGGGGCCGCGCGGCTCGGCGTCGAGGGTGACCTTGTCGACGGGCTTCATCGTGAAGTCGGCGTTCACCTGCGCGTGGGCCCAGGTGAGGAGCAGGTCGAAGTCGTCGCGTGGCATCGGGCAGGGGCCGAGCGCGCCTTCGAGGCAGGGGCCGTACGAGTGGAGCGGGCCTCCGGGCCGAATGCCGATGGTGTGGCCGAAGTCGCGCAGCGCGGCGGCTTGCGGCTGAGAGAGGTTCTTGCGGTCGCGCGCGTACTCGTCGACGAGGTCCTGCATGAAGGCCCAGGCGTCGTCGTCGTTGAAGGAGTCGGCGTCGACGGAGCGGTCGAGCGAGACGATGAAGCGAACCGCGGCGCGTTGGGCGTGTTCGTCCATGGGGTGGGGCACTCTGCCAGTCGAAGAAATTCGACGCCAACCTTGCGCAGGTGCGGGCGGGCGGGTGTCTTGCTGATCAGTCGTTCACCCTCACAAGGACTCCTGCATGCCTCCTCGCCCGATCATGAACCCGGTTCGCCCTGGTGGCGGAATCGGTGTTGGCCCGACGAAGCCCACGACGCCGAAGCTGCCGACGGCGACGACGCTGAAGAACGTGCTCGGCACGTACAAGTTCCACTCGCCCGACAAGGAGATTCCCTGGAAGGCGAAGAAGCCGGCGGGCGCGGTGCTCGGGTCGGTGACGCTTCAGAAGGCGCCGAAGGACAAGCTGTCGGCTCTCAGAGGGATGGGACCCCGGCTTCTCAAAACCATTCCCCCCAGGG
>JBEOKA010000492.1:0-6122 GCA_040275325.1 Myxococcaceae bacterium
GCACCACTTTGCTGACCCCGACAAGAACTTCGGCATCAGCCACATGTGGATGGACGCACTCCTTGGCACCTCGCTCAAGCGCGGCAACGAAGAGGAGAAGGCGAAGAGGTGAAATCTCGATCGGGTGTTTGATTCGAAGGGCTCGTCGGAAACGACGGGCCCTTTTCTGTTCGCCCAGCCACGCCGCTTAGAGGAATCCCTCGGGAACGAAGACGATGTCACCTGGCTGAAGGGCGAAGTTCTTCTCGCTCCCGTTGATGATGTCCTCGACCTTCACGGGAACCCGGGTCTCACGACCCTCGATGACTCGTGTGACGTTCACTCCGTTGCGGGCTGCGGTTCGGTTGAAACCACCAGCCGAGCTCACCGCAGCGACGATGGTCATGCCTTCTTCGTACGGGAACGACCCTGGCTTCGAGACATCACCGAAGACGAAGATCCGCTTCGAGTTGAACTCCTTCACCATCACCGTCACCTGCGGTCGCCGCACGTAGCCCTGCTTCAAGCAGCCGGTGATTGCGTCGGCAGCGAGGCTGGGCGTGAGCTCAGAGACCCGAACCTTCCCGCAGAGCGGGTAGTCGATGACGCCCTCAGGCGAGACCCGGTAGATGCCCGAGAGATCGGGCTCCTGGTACACCCGCACTTCGAGGAAATCGCCGGTGCCCAGCGTGTTCGCACGAACACCGCCATCGGGAGTGGGGAGATCTTCAGGCCGAAGCTGCCCACCGAGGGGCTTGGGAGTGCGGCACGCCGTCGCCGCGAGCAGAAGCAGGCTGAAAACGAAGAGGAACTGACGCATCGGGCCTTCAGTACCGGAAGGTCAGCCGAAGGTTCGCCTCATGTCGCACGAAGTTGATGCCCGTCTGCGTGGTTTGGGTCGATGAACGGTAACCCAGCCCATAGCTGGCGCCGATCACGAACCAAGACGTCACGGTGAAGGAGGGACCAACGTTGAGACCGACCAGCAGGTCGTTGCGGTTGGCCACCATTCCCATAGGCGCGAAGAAGGTGAAGTAGTCGACAGAGGCTGTCCCGTTCAGGGTGAGGCGGTCACCAAAGAACCCAAGGCGCGCGTTGAGGTAGCCCCGGTCGTTGGAGAAGGTGCCGTAGGCAGGCACGGGCATCATGTCGCGCAGGTACCCCACCGAGACCGAAGTGGAATCGCCGACGAGGTAGGTCAGCTCAGCCTGGCCAATCGGTGCCGCCCGCTGGGTCGCCCCGAAGTCGTAGGCGGCACCTGCCAGCAACGTGAGCGAGAAGCGTGGCGTGATGAGACCAGCCAGACCTGCCCGACCACGAAGAATGTTGGCGGGCTGGTTGGTGGAGGCGGTGTTGAAATAGGTGCGGTAGTCGAAGTTGACATCGAGAATCGCGGCCGTCTTCGGCAGGAATCGAAAGCGGGACCCCAACGCGAAGTTGAGGTTGCTGTAGTTCATGTTGGCCACGAGCGTTGGGTCGCACGTGATGTCACCAGCGGGGCAGGTCGTCAGGCCTGTGAGCAGTGGCTCGAAGAACTCAACTGACCACGTCACCCGCGGGGTGAACTCGAGCGCACGACCACCCGGGCGAATGGGAACGCCCAGGTAGAGTGAGTTGAAGAGTGAGACCACGCCGATGCCGGCAGAGGGGTTCTGTGTGCGATCCGAGCGGGTGAAGGAATCGCCGATGTCGACGGACACCGCCCCATCGCGATTGAAGGAAGTGTCGAGCCCAACGAGAGCCTGAAGGCGCGACAGACTTCGCGACGCAGGCGAGAGAACACCTGAGAAGATCAAATACTCAGCGTTCCCGCCAAACTTGACGAGGGTGGAGGGTGTCTCGAGGCTGTAAGACAGGCCCAGCCGCGGCACAAACATGATCTCGGCGCTGGGCACACCGACACCAGCAAAGTACCCGACGAGCGAGTCAAAGCGACTGTCAACCTCACCCAGGAGATGAAGCCGACCGTCACCGACCTTGAAACCCACTGGGGCGGCAACTTGTGCGAACGCAGACGTCGCCACGCACAGTGCCAGCAGCACCGAGATCGCCCCCGGCCTCACGAGTCCCCTCCGAGTCATCGGTCAGTCGTCCGTAGCACACCCGGCCGGGTGTCCAAGTAGTTTCGAGGTCACGAGAGTCAGCAGGTCACATCGTCGGACTGGCGGGCGGAGGCCGCGAGTCGACGGTGCGGGAGATTCCGGTCACAGACGAGGGATCGCCTTTGGGCAGATAGTCTGGCGTCTCGACTTCGATGGTGGCGTTCTCATCAGCGCGGAACGCGAGCTGCCCCATGCACTGCTCGGCCTCGGCGCGGAGTTGGTCGACCTTCGACCGGGCGATCGTCACTTTCGTGAACTCATGATCGGCAGACTGTGACTCGCGGCGAGCGACGGCTTCCTGGAGCGCGACGTCGGACTGCTCCGAGATGCGGAGAAGGCCTTTGATCTGGGTGAGCTTCTCGTTCACGCAGGTGAGCTTGACGACGTCCTTCGTGTTGCGTGCCTCTTCGAGCTTCTGAAGAACATCCTTCAGGGCGGCACGCATCACCGAGAGCGAATCGGAGCTGACCTTGAGCTTCTCGTTGTCGGGAACCTTCGACGCTTCGACGGCCTGACCAGCCGGAGCGGCGGGCGGCGCGTTCTGCGCGATGGCGAACGTGGCGAGCGCGATCACAGCTGCTGCGATGAACCAGCGAGACGACACAGGTACCCCCACCCGGGAGAGACGAAAGAGACTGGAAAACTTAAGGTTCGTCGTCATGTAAGTCAATGGAGGTTGTGCTCCATGGAGTTGGTGCCCTGGCATTCCGTCCCGATTCATACGGGCGTCCGTCAGGCACGAGCCAACTTGTCGTTGGCATCGCGAAGTCGCGCTGAGAGCATTCGGGCGATGTTGATGACGATGAAGGTGAACCCATCGCGGTGAATTCGGCGAAAGGCGGTGAGCTTCTCACTCGAGAGGTGCAGCAGCTCACAGGCTGTGCGTGCCTTGATGGTTGCCGATCGGTACTCCTTGTCGATCAGGCTCATCTCGCCGAAGAACTGCTGAGGACCCAGGGTGGCGATGCACTTCGGGGTGCCAGTCGAGTCACGCCGAATGACCTCGACCTCACCGTGCGCGAGCACGAACACGCTGTCTCCCAACTGACCTTCTTCGAAGAGGACATGCCCCGCATCGACGCGTACCTCGCTCGCCAGCTGCGCGATGGCTGCGAGCTCTTCGTTCGAGAGCATGTCGAAGAGCGATGAGCCCGAGAGGACGGCCACACGGTCCATTCGCAACGAGTCTGCCAGCATTCTCCGGCAGTCGCGAACGATCAGGAGGCAGGCGAGAAGACGAACGGGTACGCGACCGACACGTCGCTGTCCGGCTTGAAGGGGAAGACCCAGCCGCGAATGACGGTCTTGATGCAGCTCGACACGGCGTCATTGCCGAGGGTGTCCTGCTCGATCTCGATCTCCGAGGCACGACCGCCCGTGGTGATCGAGAAACGAACGACGACCTTGCCCTTGAGGTTGGGGTTTCGCTTCAGCTCCTTCTCGTAGCAGCCCTGAATGGCGCGAATGCGGCCGCGGAGGAAGGCGTTGAGCTTGTTGCGGTCGATGTCTGCGCTCTCGACCTCAGGTGCAGCGTCGGCGACCTTGCCGCGAATCGCAGCAGGCCCCTTCTCGGCGAGGTCGACCTTGCCCGTGCCTGACGTGCCGAGAGAGCCGATGTCTGCCGCCGAGCCTGTGCCACTGCCCTTCGGTCCACCGGCTGCCAGGGCGTCGGCTGTGGCCATGTTCACGCCGCTGGCGCCCGAGAGGGCACTCGCAACGTCACCGACACTGTTCGAGCTGCCCAACACGTCTGCGAAAGCCCCATCACCCGAACCCGCAGCACCGATGATCTTGAGGAGGCCCGCGCGCGCGACCTTGGCCTGAAGCTCGGCCTTCTTCTCGTTGCTGGTCGCCGCCTTCTCCTTCTTCTCGCCCTCAGCGACCTTCTCTTCCTTCTTCTCTTCCTTCTTCGGCTCGTCGCCCTTGGCCACTTCCTTCTTGGGCTCGGGCTTCTTGATCTCGACCGGCATCATCGCCTTGACGAAGCGATCGGGGAGCTCTTCCAGTGAGAGCTCCTTCTCTTCGGGAACGGGCTGGCAGGCGATGTACGAGGCACCAGAGAAGTGCAGGAAGACCGAGGCGGCCAGAATGGTGAAGAAGAACTGATCGATCTGGCTGAAGAAGTTGCCTTTGACGGTGGGCGGCAGCTCTTCACGCTTGGGCTCGGGGGGCGGCGTGACGAACTGGAAGAGCACCGAGACTTCACCCAATGCCACGCGCCCCTTCGAGGCGTCAGTGAGGGGAAGCACCAACACGTCACCGCGCGACTTCGCCAGGCCCTTCTCGCGGGCCTGCTGGAGGGTCAGCTCACTCCCGTTGACGTTGACCTTGCCCTCCATGCCCGCCTTGAACACGAGCGCGTACTGGTTGTTCACCAGCTCGAAGAGCGTGAAGGACGAGGGCAGGTTCGAGACAGGAACGACGAGGGTGTTCTTCGCGTCCTGGCCGACAGTGACGGGCACGCGCCGTTTGAAGGTGCGGTCCTCGGTGATCTTGGAGCCCTGAATGAGGGCGATGCGGAGATTTTTGCCAGGAGCAGGCGCGGTCGCCATGGTGCCCTCTTCGACAACTCATCGCGGCAGAAGTTCCGCCGCTGAAAACCGTTGATTTCGTGGAAAACGAAGGTCGATTCCTAGCCCCGAAAAGGGCCCCCCACAAGGATCAGAACGCCTCTTTCTCGACGCTCTTCTCGACCTTGGGGATGAACGTCTCGGCGCGGTTCAGCTCGTCGAAGTTCAAGGTGGAGCGCTGCAGAATGTAGAACGCCTGCGGCTTCTGAATACGGCCCTCGACCGTGATGGCGTCGAGGCGAATCACCTTCTTTTTCTTGCCGCCCCCTGCTGGAGCCTGGGCAAGGGCCACTGAAGCAACCAGCATCACCATCGCCAGCACTCGACGCATTGCAGGCCTCATTTCTCGTCGTCTCCGAGCTTACCGCCACCAGCGGGCGGTTTGGGAGCAGGTGCGGGAGCCGGCTCCTCATCGGTCAGCTTGGCAGCGGGCTTCTTCTTTGCGTCTTCGGCAGCCTTCTTCCTGGCCTCTGCCTCGGCCGCCTTCGCATCGGCAGCCGCCTTCTTCTTGGCATCCGCTTCGGCCTTCGCAGCCGCCTTGGCGTCTTCAGCCGCTTTCTTCTTGGCGTCGGCCTCTGACTTTGCGGCAGCCTTGGCGTCTTCAGCCGCCTTCTTCTTGGCGTCGGCTTCGGCCTTCTTCGCGTCTTCTTCGGCCTTCTTCTTCGCGTCGGCTTCGGCCTTCGCCTTCGAATCGGCCTCTGCTTTGGCTGCAGCTTCAGCGTCAGCTTTCGCCTTGGCCTCCGCTTCGGCCTTCGCCTTCGCCTCGTCTTCGACCTTCTTTTTCTCCTGCTCAATCTTTCGAAGCGCGTCCTTCTTGTCGCGCTCGCGTTTGCGCTCTTCCTTCTCGATGCCCTTGTTGGCGTCCTTCAGGTACTGCTCGACGCGATCGTCTTTGCCGCCCTTGGCGCGGTACTGATTGAAGTAGTCGATGGCGGTGCGGAAGCGCTGAACGGTGTCGGTCGCGGGGATCTCGGAGTCGAGATAGGTGATGCCGAGGTTGAAGTAGATGTCGACGTAGTCAGGGCGCGCCTTGAGCACCTTCTGGTACGTCTCGATGGCCTTCGGCAGCTGCTGCTGGCCACGGTAGGCAGACGCGAGGTTGAGGTACGCCAGCGTGAACTCGGGAGCAGCAGCCACCGCCGCCTCGAGCTCGCGGGTCGCGGCTTCGTAGTCCTGGTTCTCGATGAGCACCGCTCCGAAGGCGTTGCGAGCCTCGGCGAAGTCGGGCTGAAGCTGGGCGGCGAGCCGGAACGACTCGACCGCCTGCGGCCGCTGCTTGAGCTTCAGGTACGCGAGGCCAAGGTAGTACTGGGTGGTGGCTTCTTCACGATCGATGTCACGCGCGTTCTCGAGCACGAGGCGCGCGAGCTCGACCTTGCCCTCTTTCAAGTACACCTGCGCGAGCAGCTGCATGGCGCGAACGTTTCGCTCGTCGGCCTTGAGCACCTTCTTGGCTTCGGCCGCAGCGGGC
>JBEOKA010000493.1:0-5300 GCA_040275325.1 Myxococcaceae bacterium
ATCGAGCCGACGAGTCTGGTGTTCGTCTCTGGGACGAAGCGGGTGCCGACAGAGGTGGTTCGTTCGTTCAACGGGTATCAGCAGAAGCTCGTGCTGGTGCGCGCGACGCTCGAGCCGGGGGCGTGGGAGCTGATCATCGACGGCGGGAAGAACGGCCAGCGCGTGGGCTCGTGGAAGGTCGTGGCGGGTGCCGACACGGAGGCGCCATCGCTCCAGCGGAAGCCGCTGGCGGGCGACACGAAGTGGACGAGGTATGGCTGCGGGCCCGCGTCGAGCCTGAAGGTGACGCAGGTGAAGGCAAACGAGCCGGTGTTCTTCGAAGCGGCCGCGACAGTCGCGGGCCAGACGACGGTGGGGCTGCTCGTGCCGGGAGACGATGAGCTCGAGCTCGGTCACGGCATGTGCTCGGGCGCCTTCTCGTTCAAGCCGGGAGCGCGGGTTTCGGTGGTGCTCACGCCCATCGACTTCGCAGGCAATCGCGGCGCGGCCTCGTCGCCCCTCTCCTTCACCGCACCCAGCCCGTGACTACCCCGGCGGCCACGCGAGCTTGCGGCCCGCGAGCAGGTGCAGGTGCAGGTGGAACACCGTCTGCCCCGCGTCGGCGTTGCAGTTCATGACGAGGCGGTAGCCCGCATCGGCGACACCGTGCGCGCGCGCGAACTTGCCTGCGGTGACCATGAGATGGCCGGCGAGCTCGCGGTCTTCGGCGGTGAGGTCGTTGACGGTCGAGATGTGGCGTTTGGGAATGAAGAGCGCGTGCGTCGGCGCCTGCGGGTTGATGTCGAAGAAGCCGATGCAGTGCTCGTCTTCGTGAATCTTCTTGGCGGGAATCTGGCCAGCGACGATGCGGCAGAAGAGACAGTCCATGACGGGCGAAGTTACACCCGGGCGGTCGGGAGCCGAGACGGTTTCGCGCTCTGGTAGAAGTGGGTGATGACTGCCCTGCTGACCGCCGTGCTCCTCGCTGGTGTTGGCTCCGTGACGCTGTCTGCGCCGGTGACGGAGAAGAGCGGCGCCACCGTTCAGGAGCTGAAGTTTCGCGACAAGGCTGGAGAGCACGTCGTGCGCTTCGAGTTGTCGAAGGTGACGACGAAGACGGTCGAAGACCTCGAGCAGAAGAGCCGAACGCTGAAGGTGAGCCACCGCGTCGGCACGAAGGAGCTGTGGAGCGCGAAGGACTTCGTCGAGGCGTGCCCGTTCGATTTGTTGCTCGAGCTGGTGGAGGGCTCCGTCGAGGTGACGGACCTGAATGACGATGGCGTGGCCGAGGTGTCGTTCGCGTACGTGCTGACGTGTCGCAGTGACGTGTCTCCGGCGTCGGCGAAGCTGCTGCTGTACGAGGGCGCGGCGAAGTACGCGCTGCGTGGGCTCGCGCAGGACATGGGTGGGGGCGGAGAGTTCACCGTCGACCCAGCGCTCGAGAAGGGGCCGAAGGCGTTTCGACCGTTCGCCGAGGCGAAGTGGAAGCGGCTGTTGGTCGACGCGTACGCGAAGCCGTGAGCTGATCAGGCGCGGCGAAGTTCGCCCGGCGCTGCCGACGGAGTTCGACTTCGTCGTGCCTCATCGAACTCCAGCGAGACGATGGTGCGCGCCTTCGCATCGCGCCTCGTCGTGCGACGCCTCGCTCAGGCTCCTCATCGCCGCGGGTGGCAAAGCGTGTGCGTCTGCCCTCGTTCGCGGCGCCCGACGACTTCGCACCACGCTTCACGCACCGAGCTCGGCGATGACGCGACCGTCTTCGACTTTGACCGCCTTGAGCAGCCAGCGCGCTCCGCCGCGCTCGAGACGATGGAGCGGAACGGTGGGCAGCACGGTGCGCACGACATCGTTCACGAACGAGAGCACTTCGGGCAGCTCGGCGGCGGGCAGCCCCGGCACTTCGAAGCTCGAGACGGCGGGGG
Organism: Myxococcaceae bacterium; assembly: GCA_040275325.1. Taxonomy (GTDB): domain Bacteria; phylum Myxococcota; class Myxococcia; order Myxococcales; family Myxococcaceae; genus Xiheimicrobium. The sequence goes on from JBEOKA010000493.1 coordinate 1,902, forward strand.
CATCGAGGAAGAACTGGCCGTCGTCGGGTTGGTAGCGGAGCGTGCCCTTCACGGTGAGCACGCCCTCGAGGCGGAGCACGGCGACGCCGACCGACGCGCGCAGCGAGAGGCCGAGGTCGTTCGAGCCGCGCACGAGCTTCACCTTCGGGTCGGCGAGCTCGAGGAAGACGACGCTGGCCGAGCGCGTGACGGGAAAGCTCTTCGCGAGCTCGCGGTCGAGCTGGTCGGCGCTGAGGGCGATGTTGAGCCGGCCGGGCGCGGCGCAGGCGGCGGTGACGCAGGTGACGAGGAGCAGGAGCGTTCTCACGCGCGGCACTCTCGTCCGAGCGGGCGGCGACGGCCACTTCTCGGCTGCCCGTCGTGAATGGATCGCGGCGTGCCGACTCCTCGCAGGCCCCGAACAGAGGCGGAAGGTCGATGACGGTGAGCGCGTCACCCCGTCGATGACGACGCGAACGAGCTCGGCGCGGGCCCTGGCGTCTGCGTGTGCCGACGACTGGCTGGCGCGGAACACCGCTGGCGGTCGATGACTGTGAGCACGTCGCCCAGATGAATCGAGCGGCCCCGACCTTGGCGCCGCCCAGCGCGTGCCGACCGGCTACTCGCGGAAAGCAGGCGGCGGCTGGCGGTCGATGACGGTGAGCGCATCGCCAACGCGGAGCACGCCGGTGGAACGATGCACGGCGTTCTGCCCGAAGATGGCGCCGAAGGGTTGCAGCGTGCGCAGGCGCGCGAGGGTCGAGAGCGGCGCCGAGCCGTGCGGCTGTTCGCCCGTGCGCTGGTCGGTGGTGATGACGACGCAGCGGGCGCAGGGTTTGACGAGGTCGAAGGTGATGGAGCCGAGCGTGACGACGCGCCACTCGTCTTCGGCCCACGCGGGAGCGCCGGTCACGACGACGTTCGCGCGAAAGCGCTCCATGCCCAGCGGCGCGGGCAGGTTGGTGTTGAGCGCGTCGAGCGAGGCGGCGTTGGTGAGCAGCACCGGGTACGCGTCGGCGAAGGTGGTGTGCGCGTCGGGGCGCGGCGAGTACTTCGGGTCGACGGGGCGAATGGTGGAGTCGGGCATTCGCACGAGGCGGCAGGGCTGACCGAGGCGGGCGGTGAGCCAGGTGGCAGCGGCATCTCCGCAGTCGGTGGCGGCGACGGTGTCTTTCCAGACGGTGACATCACGCGAAGGGCCGACCGCGGCGTCGAGATGAAGCACGGCTCCCGCGTCGTCGGAGAGTTCAAGCGCGCCGCCCCGCAGCCGCCCCGTCAACGTTGCCATGCGCGGCGTGGTGCGCTGGGTGAGGAAGCGGCCGTTCTCGTCGACCACCATCCACTCCCGGTCCTGTCGTGGGCCGCGCGGTTCGAGTGTCAGTTCATCGACCGCGAGACCGCGCAGCGACTTCACGGGGTAGTGAAACAGCCTGGCGATGCGCATCACGGACAGGCGTAAGGCGTGAGGTCCGTGCTGGCATTGAAGGTCTTGGACGGATCATGGCCTTCCATCGGCCAATTGTCAGCCGGGTCGACGCCGCGAGCATCAGTCGAGACAAAGACGAGCCGTCCAACGGTATCGACGCAGCCGATGACGGGACTCCCTCCAATGCACGTTGGAGTCAGGGTCGAACAGCCACCCACAACTCCGGGCAACGGAATGTCGTAGCGAAGCGCGAGGGTCGAGGCAGCCCGCACTTGAATGTACGACTCTCCGCCCGGAGTCCGGACAACGGCTGAATACAGGGTGTCGGCCGCGCCGAGTGCGAGTGATGTCGTTCGATCCTGCAGATTCACTTGTGCGCACAAAAGCGAGCCAGAGGTCTGCGTGCTGCGGCAAGCGACTGAAAAGGAGCCAAAGTTCCGAACAAAATAGAGCACGCCCTGGCCAGCGATTGGCAGTTCGAGCGGCTCTGCGACCTGGGCGGCCCAAGGCGACAACAACACACTGCTAGAAGAGAATGTTCGGAACAGCCCGCCGCCAACGCCGACCCCCGCAACTCTATCACTACCGCCGACAATGCCAATCATGCTGCTAATTGATGTATATGGGGTCGGAAGCGCATAGGCCTGTTGCGGCTCGAGCTGGCCAAACACCGTGGAGCTTCCGCTCAACGTATAGAGCGTATCAAGTCCCGCAGCATAGAGCTTGTAGCCGACACCGACAGCAACGAGAGGCACTGTTCCAACGGCATTCTGCAGCGAAGTCGCACTGCTGCCCGTACTGACTCGTGTCGACCTATCGAACACCGACCAAGTTGCACCGTACTTCGTCACGATTGCGACATTCTCAGTTGTCCCGTTGAACGCTGTGATTGGGCCGCCGAGCTGACTGTTGGGCCGAGAGACATCCGGAGCCCAATCGGGTCCTGCAGTCAGCGAAGCCGAGTCGAACGTCTGGCCGACACCAAAGAGAGTGGTCGTTTCGAATTCATATACATAGATAAATGTTCGCCCCAATGCGACGTTCCTGACCGGCGGATATGAAGTCTTAACAGCAAGGGAGGCTCCGCCGTCGAGCGGCACCAGCACGACCTCGCTCGTTCCAGTTTTTGGCACGACGAGTGTCGACGACAGCAGCGAAAAGCCGTTCACACCCGACCCCCCATCGAACGACGCAAACCAGCGGCTAACCAGAATGGTGCCGGCATCAGCGACAGACTGGTTCAAGAGATCGTCATTGGCACGGGCGGTGACATCGACTTGAGCCCTGCCGGCGTCGAGCGAGACGGACCACAACCGAACCAGTCCCACTCGACAAAACCCACCGTCAGTGAAGCCACCATCGGAAGCACAGCCAAGAAGCGGCTCTGCTGACACTGCGCCCGACACGAGCAACTGAACACTGGATGCCTGAAGATCAGTCGCATCGCTTTCAATTCGAACCGGAACCACCGAATCCCGTCGCCAACTGAACGGACCGGCGGGGGGATCTTGCGGATCGCGGAAATCGAGTCTGCTTGCGAAGACGGGACGCGTGGGTGCGGCCGGCCACGTGACATTGAGGGAAGGCCCGCTCAAGTCGATGAGACTCTGCGCTGTTCCTGTGGGGCCACCGTCGGGCCAGGAAACCGAAATCGTCCACGTCCCTTCTCTGGGAGCTGGGAGCAGGCCCAGCGAAACGTAGCCCCCGTCTGGCAGACCAGTCATCGAGTCGGAGACCATCGCCGCGGGAGAACCGGACAACACTGCAGTCAGACTCAGACTCGCCGGAGGGTTCGATGCCCTTCCTGGAAGACTGAGCAGAGTTGCAAACACTGGCCTGGGTTGGTTGGCGCGAGGTGCGGCCACGACAGATACCGACGAGTAGCGAGGCAAGCACGTGGATTGAACACACTGCTCGAATGCTGCACATGGGGGGCAGACTGTCGAGCCGCCTGCCGTCGAGCCGCCTGCCGTCGAGCCGCCTGCCGTCGAGCC
>JBEOKA010000494.1:0-14500 GCA_040275325.1 Myxococcaceae bacterium
GCAAACACGATCTCGTGCCGTGCGTGATCGTCGACCCGCTCGAGCAGCAGTTTCCCAACCTGGGCCTCGTCGATCTCGAAGACCCCGAGTCGGGCGCGCGCTTTCTCGTCGATACCAGCGACCCGCGGGTGCGCGGCAAGTTCAAGCGCTTCATGGAAGAGCGCCGCCAGAAGCGCGACACCCTGTTCAAGCGCCTCTCGCTCGATGCGGTCGAGCTGTCAGCCGGTGCCGACTATGCGCTGGCGCTGCAGAAGTTCTTCCGCATGAGAGCCAGGAGAGCTGCCGGGTGAGTGCTTCCTTGGCGAAGCCGGGCCAGCAAGGGCAGACTGCGCTTTCGTGTTCGCCTCGCCCTGCTGGAGTCCGCGTCGATGAGTGACGGCAAGAAGCCGGGCGACGAGACGCTCCGCGTGCCGCCGGGCATGACGCCGAAGAAGGCGACCGGCACCTCGATGCCTGCGCTCCCTGCGGCGGGCAAGCCCATCGACGCGCCGCCGACCGACTCGTACGTCGGCCTCAAGCCGAAGTCGGCGTCGCAGCCCGAGCTGTCCGAGTTCCCGTCAGGCCCCAGGAAGATCGCCTCGGGCGAAGCCGCGCCAGAGGTCTCTCAGGGCAAATGGCGCGAGCGCGTCTTCACGCCGCGCGCCGTCATGACGAAGGACGAGGTGCTGACCGATCTCGAGGCCTCGGTGCGCGTGGTGCTCAGCAACGCCAACCACGTGCGCGTCGCGTTCGAAGAGCTTCGCCGTGCGTGGCTGCCCACACTGCGACAGGCCCTCGAGCAGGCCGGCGGTGACGGCCTCGACGCGTGGCTCGGCCTGATCTTGAAGCCGCCCGCGCGCCCGGGAATGGACCCGTTGTTCCCCACGCTCGTCGCCGACTTCGCCCGCCTGCGCGCCGCGAAAGAGCTCGCCGCCTTCGAAGAAGAAGCCCACAAGGTGATCGCGACCGTGCAGCGCGTGCTGGGCTTCGAGAAGCCGCGCAAGCTGTCGTTCAAGGCGCTCGAGCGCGAGCTCGAAGGCAAGCTCGAGGTCGATGAGCTGCTCCTCGTCGCCGTGAGTGACGACGGCGAGCTGACGCGCCGGTTGAAAGAGATCGGCGGCACCATGGAGAGCCTGCGCGATCAGCTGAAGAAGCGGCCCGGCAAGCAGCCCGACGGCATGTTCTCGAACTTCGTGCGCCTCAAGGCCGAGGTGCGCGTGCTCGACGCCGAGCTTCGACGCCGCGGCGCACAACAGCCGTGACGGCTGGGTCAATGACACCCCTCGAGGTGGTCATCGACCCCGGCGCTCTCCACGAATCCTCAACGGTTTCGATGGCACACCGGCTGCTCTGGTGTCCTTCGTGCGCCACGTCGTCGTGATCAGTGGAGACCCCCAGGTGCTCGAAGGCATGCGCCGCTCGTTGCGCGTCTTTCAGAACGCCTGGGCGACCCACTTCGTCGAGACCACCACCGAAGCCCTCGCCGCGCTTACGCTGCACCCGGTCGAGGCGCTCATCTCGGACTCGAAGGTGACGGGCCTCGAGCTCGAGGCCTTCCTCGATCTCGTGCGCGAGAAGTGGCCCTCCGTGGTGCGCGCGGTGCTGTGCGGGGCCGAGGTGAAGCCCGAGCAGGCCCAGCGGCTCGGCCGCGTCGCGCATCAGGTGCTCAAGAAGCCGCTCATTCCCGGGCAGATGTTCGATCTCGTCGAGCGGGCGTCGCTGGTGCTCGCCACCGTGCGCAGCGAGCGCGTGAAGCTGGTGCTCTCGAAGCTGGGCTCGTTGCCTGCGCTGCCCGCGACGTACGGCCGACTGACCGAGCTCACCGCCAACCCCGACGTCTCGCTCGATGAAGTCGCGAGCGTCGTGGAGCGCGACCCGGCCATTACCGCCAACGTCCTCAAGATCATCAACTCGGCGTACTTTGGCCTGCCGCGCCGCGTGTCGAGCGTGCGTGAGACGGTGAAGTACCTGGGCATTCAGCCGCTCAAGAACATCGTGCTCACCGTCGAGGTCTTCGAGGGCATGGCCTCGGGCGCGACCGCGAAGGGCCTGCAGATGGATGCGCTCGCCCGCGCCTGCGCGATGCGTGAGCTGCTCGGTCGTACGCCAATGGCCGAGGCCGCGTTCGCTGCCGGCATTCTCGCCGACGTCGGGCAGCTGCTGATCGCCACCCGCCTGCCCATCGACATGGCCGCGATTCAGAAAGAGATGATCGGCCGCCTGCAGGAAGACGTCGAGCGTGAACGCCTGGGCTCGTCACACGCAGAGATCGGCGGCGCGCTGCTCAGTTTGTGGAACCTGCCGACGGCGCTGGTCGAGGCCGTGACGCTGCACCACACGCCGCCTGCCGCCGCCGCGACCGCCAACGTGCCCACCGCGCTCGCGCTCGTCTGCGCGATGGAGGAGGAGGCAGTCGCCCGTGACGCGCGCAAGGCCGAGCTGCGCACGACGGTCGAGAAGCTGGCCGAGATGTTCCCCATGGTGAACCTGCAGGCCGTACGGCGGCAGCTCGCGCCTCGTGAGGTCGCGGTCGCCTGATCACATCTGAATGATGCCCTTGCGCAGGCCTTCGGTGACGGCCTCGACGCGGTTGGTGACCTCGAGCTTGCGGTAGATGTGCTCGAGGTGCGTGCGAATGGTGGCCTTCGACAGCGTCAGCATCGTCGCGGCCTCGTTGTTCGACACGCCCTTCGCGATGAGCTGCAGAATCTCGGTCTCACGCGCCGACAGCTTCTTGCCTTCGGGTTCGGCCGGCATGGGCGCGGCGGCGGGGGCGGTGGGCGCAGGCGGAGCCTCGGCGCCCGGCACCTCGGGCACGCGGAAGTGCTTGAGCAGGCGGCGCGCGAGTGACGGCTGAATCACCGTGCCTCCCTGCGCCACCTCTTTGATCGCCTCGACCATCTTGTCGGCCGGCGTGCCCTTGAGCAGGTAGCCCGACGCGCCCGCCTGCACGGCCTCGAGCACTTTGTCCTCCTCGTCGAAGATCGTGAAGATGAGGATCTCGACCTTCGGCACCTCGGCCTTCACCACCTTCGTCACGTCGATGCCGCTCATGCGCGGCAGCCCGAGATCGAGCAGCACCACGTCGGGCTTGAGCCGGCGAATGTCGTCGAGCGCGGTCTCTCCCGACAGCGCGGTGCCGATGATCTCGAGATCGCTGCTGGCCTCGAGCAGCTTCAGCTGGTTCTTCAGAATCTTCGACTGATCCTCGACGACGTAGACACGAATGCGGGGCGACGGCGCGGCGGGCGTTTCCATGGGCTACTCCGTGAGCGGGACACTGAAGGTGACGTGCACGCCCGCGCCCGGCTTCGCGTCGACGTTCACCGAAGCGCCCACCTTGTTGGCGCGCTCCTGCAGGTTGATGAGCCCGTAGTGGCCGGGCCGTTTCGTCTCGGGGTCGAAGCCCTCGCCGTCGTCCTTCACCGAGAGCTGCACCCGCTCGGGCAGGAACGAGAGCCGCACGTCGACCTGCTTCGCCTTCGCGTGTTTGAGCGCGTTGGTGAGCAACTCCTGCAGCACGCGGAACATCGCCAGCGACGACTCGGGAGACATCTTGCCGAGGTACTCGCCGCTCTTCTCGAACCTCACCGGCAGCTGGGTGCGCTCGCCGAAGGTCTTCACGTAGTCCTCGACGCCGTGCCCGAGATCGAAGTCTTCGCGCATCATGCGCAGGCTGCGCCGCAGCTCTTCGATCGACTCTTCGGCCGAGGCCTTGATCTCGCCGATCTCCTTCAGCAGCACTTCGTCTTTGGCGAGCGAGGTGAGGTACTCGGACTGGATGATGAGCGACGAGAGGCTCGCGCCGAGCCCGTCGTGAATCTCGCGGGCCAGGCGGTTGCGCTCTTCGACGACGGCGAGATCCTTCAGATCCTGCTGCAGCTCGATCACCTCGGTGTGCGCCGCGGTCTCGCGCTGGTTCAGGTACACGAGCACGTAGATGATGATGAAGTTGAGCGCGAGGTACCAGAGCAGCGTGAGGATCTCGATCGCCGTCGGCGTGCGGTTCAGCAGCTGATCGATGCGCGTGACGATGGGCAGGGCGAGCAGCGGCGGCAGAATCGCGAGCGGCTTCGGGAAGAGCAGGGCGAAGAGCGTGGTGAAGAGCAGCTGCGAGGCGAGCAGCGGGTTCGCGAGACCGCCGCCCGTCATCGGCTTGGCGACGACGATCACCATCACCACCAGGTCGATCATCAACGTGACGTAGGTGAACGGGCTGCCGTACTTCGGGTGCGCGAGCGTCAGGTAGTTCGCCACGCTGTAGAGCAGCATGAAGAAGTACATGCCGAACGCGAGCGGCGTGAAGCCGAAGTACACGCGCCACACCGGCACCGCGAGGATCAGCAGGCCGAGCGTGAGGAACGTCATTCGGGCGTAGAAGAGCGCGCGCGCCCGGGCGATGAACCGATCACGCAGCCACGACAGCGACGCGTCTCCGGCCGAGGCCTGCTGCGAGAGCCCGCGCTTCTCGAGCACCTGCTTCACCCGCGCGCGTCGATCGTCGTTGGCGGCCACGTCGGCAGCCTAGCGCGGTCGGGGTTGCCCACCGATGCGAAAGCCGTCACAACGCCGTCGTGCGCCCAGCGTCGGTCGCCATCGTCGGAGTGGGTGGCCTCGGGTGCCCCGTCTCGTTGTCGCTCGCGCGTGCTGGTGTCGAACGGCTCACCCTCGTCGACGCCGATGTCGTCGACGTCACCAACCTGCATCGTCAGCCATGGCACCACCCCGCCGACGTCGGCACGCCGAAGGTCGAGTCGGCCGCCCGAAAGCTGCGCGCGCAGTTCCCCTCGCTCACCGTCACCACGCGCCGCGAGTTCGTCACCGCCGCCAACGTCGAGCAGCTCTTCCTCGACCAGGATCTCGTCATCGACGCGACCGATGGCGTGGGCACCAAGTTCCTCCTCTCTGACGCGGCGGTGCTCACGAAGCGGCCTGCCATCTACGCGGGGGTGTTGCGCTTCGAGGGCCTCGCGATGCGGCTCGAGCCGGGCGGCCCGTGTCTTCGCTGTCTGTTCGAGACTCCACCCACCGACGTTCCCACGTGTGCCCAGGCTGGCGTGCTCGGCGCGATGGCGGGCGTCATGGGCGGCATCCAGGCTTCGCTCGCGCTCGCGAAGAACCCGGCGCCCGGCCTCGCGCTGCTGCACGTCGTCGACGGACTCGAGCTGTCGTTGCGGACGGTGAAGGTTCGACGGCGCCCCGACTGCGCGGCGTGCGGCGAGGGCGCGAACCCGGTATTGGTCGACGCGGAAGATCCCTCATGCCCCACGCCGTCATCGACATCACCACACAGGTCTGCCCCATGACGTGGGTGCGCGTGAAGCTGAAGCTCGAGTCGCTCGAGACCGGAGACACGCTCGAGGTGCTGCTCAAGGGTGACGAGCCGCTGCGCAACCTGCCGCGCAACGCCGCCGAAGACGGCCACGTCGTCAGGTCGCTCGAGGTACAGCCAGATGGCACCTCGAAGCTCGTCCTCGAAGTCCGCCACGGGTGAGCGATGGCCCTGCGCGAAGATCAGATCCTCCGCTACAGCCGACAGATCCTGCTTCGTGAAGTGGGCGGGCGCGGGCAGCAGAAGTTGCTCGACGCGCCGGTGACCCTCGAGAGCGCCTCCGACGTGCTCGACGTCGCCGCTGCCTACCTGGCCGCCTCGGGAACACCGTTGATCGATCAGCAGCCACATGGCGGGTTTCTTCAGCACCGTTCACTCGAGTCGTTCGCGCCCGACGCTGTTGCGGGGGCGCCACCGAAGGGCTGGCTCGGCTCGATCAGCGCAGCCGCGAGCATCGACTCCGCGCTCTTTCGGGTCGGCGTGTCGAACAGCGGGCTCGTCGGCGTTCCTGCTGGCGTGGCGTGGGCGGGCGAACCCGAAGGGCAGGGAAGCGGCGACTCCGTCACGCTCGGCGCCCTCGCCGCGCTCGTCGTTCAGCGCTTCGTGCTCGGGCTCGAGACCTCGGTGGTGAAGGTCAGACACGTCGACGGTCGCTGGCTGCGCGAATGACGCCGGACCTCGCGCAGGCCCGCCGCCACTGCGAAGCCGCGTGGCCGAACGAAGGCGTCTGCGCGTACCTGCGAAGCGATTCGGGCTGGTCCTTCGTTGCGCTCGAGAACGTGTCCAGCACGCCGAAGACCTCGTTCGTCATCGACCCGCTCGCGTGGATGGCGCTCGAGGGCGCCGATCAACCCATCTGCCTCGTTCACTCCCACGTCGATGCACCTGCCCAGCTCTCGCCGTGGGACCTCGACACCTTCACCATCGATGGGCGGCCGCTGCTTCCAGACCTGTCGCTGGTGGTGCTCGAGGTGCGCAACAGCAAAACGGTCAACGAGGGCGCCTGGGCCTTCAGAAACGGGGCGTGGGAGCCATCACTCCATGCCTGTAGCGCCAATTGACACTTTTACATTGCGCTGATGTGCGGGCGTGCACTAAGTCGACGCGCTTTTTGGCGCACCTCTCCACCTCCACAGGAGTGTTCCACGCATGGCGCAGCAGGAGCAGCAGGGCTTCACGGTGTGGCTGACGGGAATGCTGGGCGCGGGCAAGACGACGCTCGCCGAGTACATCGCCGCGCGGTTGCGCCAGGTTGGGCGCAAGGTCGAGGTGCTGGACGAGGACGAGGTGGGCGAGTCGCTCTGGGGCGATGTCGAAGGCGCCAACAAAGACGAGCGCATTCTCATCTCGCGCCGGCTCGGTGTCGTCGCCGACATGCTCACCCGCAACGGCGTCTGCACGCTCGTCGCCTGCACCAGCCCCTACAAGGGCATTCGCGACGAGAACCGCCGCCTGATCCAGCGCTACGTCGAGGTGTACGTCGACTGCCCGACAGAAGATCTCATCAAGCGTGACTCGACCGGCAAGTACAAGAAGGCGATGAGCGGCGAGATCCCCGACTTCGTGGGCATCACGGCGCCGTACGAGCCGCCTCCCGACAACAACGTCGAGGTGAAGATTCAGTCCAACATCGAGTCCGTCGAGGCCGGTGGCTTGCGCATCTTCCAGGCGCTCCTCGACCTCACGTACATGAACGCCGATGAGCTGAAGGTCATCACCGGCACGAAGATGAAGGCGAACCCCAAGGGCAAGAAGGTCAAGGCCGGCAAGCCTGGACCCAAGCCCAAGGCCGGCAAGCCGGGCCCGAAGCCGAAGGCCAAGAAGAAGAAGTAACGCCTGCACGGTCGCCCGGGTTGTCGGCCCGGGCCCGTGACGGTACAGAGCCGCCGCATGGCGAACGCGAGTGCGGCGGTCTCTTCTCAGTCAAAGCCCTTCCTGTCGGACGACGAGATCGTCAGGCTCTGTGAAGGCTCCGCCGAAAAGCTCGTGCAGCTGCGTGAACGTGTTCGCGGCTACGGCTCGGCGTTGATCGCGTTCTCGGGGGGAGTCGACTCCACCTTCGTCCTGCACATCGCGAAGGAGCAGCTGGGCGATCGCGCCCTCGCAATGACGGCGCTCTCGGCATCCGTGTCTCCCGACGAGGCCGAAGAGGCGCGCACGCTGGCGAAGCAGATCGGCGCGCGGCACCTCACCATCGACTCGAAAGAGCTCGACGACCCGCGCTACGCCGCGAACCCGTCGAACCGCTGCTACTTCTGCAAGACCGAGCTCTACACGCTCACCGAGAAGACGCGCGCCGAGCACCAGCTCGCAGTCGTGCTCGATGGCTTCAACGCCGACGACAAGAAAGATCACCGGCCCGGTCATCAGGCCGCGCGGGAACACCGCGTCGTCTCGCCGCTCGCCGACGTCGGGCTGACGAAGAACGAGATTCGCGCGTGGTCGCACCGCCTGGGCCTGCCCACGTGGGACAAGCCGCAGCTCGCGTGTCTGGCGTCGCGGCTTCCCTACGGCACGCAGGTCACCGTCGAGCGCCTCAAGCAGGTCGGTGGCGCCGAGCGCGCACTGCGAGCGCTGGGCTTCAAGGTCTTCCGCGTTCGCTACCACCAGGAGGTCGCCCGCCTCGAGGTCAGCGCCGACGAGCTGCCCCGCCTCATGGAGCCGACCCTTCGCCAGCAGGTCGACACTGCCATCAAGGCCTGCGGGTTCACCTTCGTCGCCATCGATCTCGAGCCGTTCCGCACTGGCCGCATGAACGACTCGCTCTCGAAGAGTGGTGGCGTCGCGCTGCCTGTCTTGAGCTGAAAGCGTCTCCGCTCGAATGGAAATGACGCGTCGTGTTGCGCCGCCGACGACGCGGTGAAGCACGAGTCGTTTCGCAGCCCTGCTACAGTCGAGCCTCTTCTCAGGCCGTTTTCCGGAGGTCGTTCTCACATGCGTGCATCGAACGGTGCGCTGACCACCCGCCTCGTGTGGCTGGTGGTTGGAGTTGTCACTGCCATGGGCTGCTCGTCGATGGGCGGCATGGGCGGGTGCGCGGCGATGCAGCCGATCCCCACGGGGCGTTACGCCGGGCCGAAGAACGACAACGCGGTGAACATTCGGCTGTCGGGGCAGGGCATCAACTACCTGAACTCGAACTGGGAGGTGCTCGCCGAGATGTTCGCGCCCGGGCGCACGCTGTCGGTCGGCGTGCCATGCACCGTGCAGACCGTGAACGTCGTCGGCGACATCGCCATCGCCGACATGGGTGGAATGAACTGCACGGGCGAGTCGTGCGGGCGGCAAGACGGTGAGTGCAACACGAGCGGAGCAAAAGCCGACCTGCCCGCGAACGTGGCGATTCAGATCACCGGCTTCTCGCTCGTGCCGCGCTCGCCCAACGCGATCGAAGCGCAGGTGCAGCTGTCGGTCGACACGAGCACCATTCTCGCCGCGAGCAAGAGCGCCAACTTCCTCGCGTGCATCGGTCTCTCGCGCATGAAGTGTGGTGTTCGGTTCAACACGGCGTCGCGCTCGCCCAACGACAACCGCCTCAAGGCGACCGTGACGTTCTCGATCGATCAGAAGTGGGACAAGCTGCTCGCCTTCTCGATCAGCTCGATCTCCGGCTCCGACGTGTGCGGCGCGAGTGGTGCACCCCAGCCGCCCGAGTGTCTGCAGCCCGAAGACATCACGCTCTCGGGCCAGAACACCTGCGGCGACATCTACTGCGACACGCTCGACGTCGGCGTGATCAAGGGCACCATTCTTCGCCTCATCTCGCCGCTCCTGCAGACCCAGATTCGTTCGACCCTCGCCGCGCAGTCGTGCGAGAGCTGCGGCGGCACGGGCATGCCTCCGTGTCCAACCGTTGGTTCGGCGACCTCGGTCTGCCAGGACAACGTCTGCAAGGACGCTGCGGACAACACGAAGTGCGTGCCGCGCTTCCTCGGCGTCGAAGGCCGCGTGAACCTCGGCGCGACGCTGGGAGCCTTCGGAGCGCCCCCGACTGCCCAGATGGATCTCTCGTTCGCCGCCGGCTCGAGCGTCGCGGTCGATCAGGGCCTCTCGTTCGGAACGCGGGTGGGCGTGAAGGCGGTCAACGTGGCGCCCTGTGTCGCCCCGAACGCCGCTCCGCCGATCGTCGCGGTGTCTGCGCCGAACTTCGACATGGAGGCGCCCAGCCGAATGCTGCCCGACGGTGGCACCACGCGCGCCTACCACGCGGCCATCGGCCTCTCGTCGCCGTTCCTGAACCTCACGTTCCACGAGGCGCACCAGGCTGGCGCGCTGTGCCTGCAGCTCGACACCAACAACGTCGGCCTGATCAACACGGGCCTCTTCAAGACGTTCCTGCCCTCGCTCGGCAAGCTCGCCACCCGCGATGGGAAGGACGCTCCGATGATGGTGGCGCTGCGCCCGGGCCGCGCTCCGACGATCGTGGTCGGTGAAGGCACCGTCGACCCCGTCACCAAGCGCCCCATCAAGCCGCTCATCACCCTCGCGCTGACCGATCTCTCCATCGACTTCTACGCGATGATCGATGATCGCTATGCGCGGCTCTTCACGCTCACGGCCGACATCTCGTTGCCCCTCTCGTTGATCTTCGAGGGCTGCGACAAGGTCACGCCCGCGATCGGCGACCTGAAGATGCTGATCACCAACGTGCGCACCGCGAACAGCGAGATGCTCGCCGAAGATCCCAAGGTGCTCGAAGACCTGATCCCCGCGGTCATCGGCCTCGCCGAGCCGGCCGTCGCTGGTGGGCTCGGGGCGTTCTCGTTGCCCTCACTCGGCAACTTCAAGCTGCGCATCACGGGCGTGAAGGGCGTGAGCCAGATCGCGGGCTCCGAGACGTACAACCACCTCGGCCTCTTCGCCGAGCTGCTCCCTCCGATGGCCGCTTGTGCCGTCACCGCGCCGAAGACGATCGCCACGCTGCGCGCGAGTGAAATTCCGCAGGCCTCGCAGATGCGCCTCGTCGGCAAGAAGCTGACGTGGCCCACGGCGCTGCTCGACGTGCAGTCGGTCTCGAAGGAGGGCACCGCGACGTTCTCGGTGAAGATCGACGACGGTCTGTGGAGCGAGTTCGGCGTGGCCGAGAACGGCGTGCTGCGCGTCTCCCACCCACGCTTCCTCATTCAGGGGCAGCACACCATCTCGGTGCGCTCGCGCGTCGAAGAAGATCCCCACGGTGTCTCGGAGCCAGTGCAGGTGCCGTTCTTCATCGACTGGGACGCGCCCGAGGTGAAGCTCAGCGTCGATCGTGAGAGCGACCTCGTCATCGTGAAGGCGCGTGACGTGCTCACGCCGGCTGATCAGCTCCAGTACGCCTACGCCGTTGGTGATGCCATGCCGGGTCCCTTCGGAGCGGCGCGCGACATCTCACTGTCGGCCATCGAGGCGCAGGGTGGCGTGCGGGTGCTCGTGAAGGACGTGACCGGAAACGTCGGTGAAGGCCGCTATCGCCCCGCGACGTTCGGAGCGCAGATGACCAGCGACACCGCGGTCGAGGTGATCACGCCGATTGCGCCGCAGCAGCAGGGTGGTTGCGCCGCTGCTCCCGGGCTGTTGGCGCTGGCAGCGCTCGTGTTCTTCCGCCGTCGCCGGTGACGCAGCCACTCTGGAATTCGCTTCGTTCGCCTCGAGCAGGCTCCGATGAACCGAGCCTCTCGTCGACGTTGGTGCGGATGGCACCTCGACTTGACGTTGCTGTCGCCTCGCGCGCGTTGCGGCCGCTGACGGGTTCTCGAAGCCGCGCACGTTCGCGCCGAGAAGGAAGTCCTCACGAATCGTCTCGAACTCGACCGGCTGCGCGCCGAGAAGGAGTCGCTCGCCACTCGGCTCGATGCAGAGCGCGCACGACCGCCTCGAGTCGAACCCCCGCCACCACGACGCCGTTGAGAAGCACAGTCCCGTCTCCGTCGGACCTTCGAGTGAGCCCACCGCCGACGAGATTGGGCCAGTCGAGCGCTGGGTGATGCGCGGCTCGGGAATCGTGCTGGTGGTCCTCTGCGCGTTCGATCAAGAGCTGAACCTCTGCGGGCTGCTCCTCGGTGCCGGCTGCTGGCCGCGTCGTTCTTGGACTGAACCCGAATCGCGGGGCAGGGCAGGGGCACTGAGGCGTGTGCTGTTCGCCCTCGTCGACGTCTTCGGTTCGTGCGATGCCCGGCGCATGCGTGGCTGGGCCGTGGCGCTCACTCTCGGGCTGGCATCGACCGCGTTCGCGCAGGAGCGGTGGGACCATCAGGGCTCGTTGAGTCTGCTCACCGGCTTCGGCGTCGAAGGCCGTACCTCGATCGGCATCAGACAGGCCGACTCCGGCGTTCGGCTGTTCCCCGAGCTCGGAGCGACTTTTCCCCTGTCGTCGCGGTGGCACCTCAAAGGCGCCGGGCGCGTATCGCTGCTCGGTTCCGCCATCGGCCTCTCGTTCCTCGCGGGCGTGCGCTCGTTCTACGGCGAGCGGTTCAAGACGTTCTTCGATCTCGATCTCAACGTGCACGCGCTGCCCATCGTCACCATCGGCCCGCGCGTCGCGTTCGGCGTGCAGTACGAGTTGCTCAACGTCATCGGGGCCTTCGCGTGCGCTGGCGTTCAGTTCGGCGTCAGCCCAACGGGGGCCCGCATCGGCTTCGAGGTGATGATCGGTCTGCAGTTCCGCTCGTACCTTCTGGAATGATCAGCTGATCATTCGCGCTGTTTTTTTTGACGATTGAGAATCGTGTGCGACCATGTGTGCACCTGTAAGGGAGGACGTACCGCACATGGATGACAACGCCCGCCTCACCTCCGTCGTGTTCCGCCTCAACCGAGATCGTCTCGACGCGCTGAAGGATCTGTCGAAGGAGACGCGCATTCGCCAGAGCGAGTACCTGCGCGAGGCGATCAGCGATCTGCTCGAGAAGTACGAAGAGAAGTTGATGGACTGATCAGGCCACGCCTGATCACGCAGCACAGAAGGGCGGCTCGCGCGGAACACCAGCGCTCGAAAGTCGCTCTTGGCCGGTGAAGGGATCATCGGCAGGCGGGTACTCGACGTTCCACAACACGAGCCCTGCCGCCGGAGCCCGCTCGAGCACCTCAGGTCGAACCGCCGTTGCGCCGCGCGCGAGCGTCTCGGCGAATGCGTCTTTCGACCACGCTCCGCTCGCCACCGCGACCGCGCCGCCGATGAGGTAGCGCACCATGTACCGACCGAAGCCGTCGCCGCGCAGGCGCACGTCGACCAGACCTGCTGAAGACTCGACGACCTCGAGGCTCAACACCGTTCGTGGCCGAATCACGCTCGACTTGTCGTGGAACGCGAAGAAGTCGTGCGTGCCCACCGCCAGCGCCAGCGTCTCTCTCAACGTCGCCACGTCGAACTGCACGCTCCAGGCGTCCCGGCTCCAGCGGGCGTCGTCTTTCAGCAGCAGCCGATAGCGGTACTCCTTCGCGCTCGCCTTCCAGTGTGCGTTGAAGTGTGGCGGCGCCGCACGAGCCAGCGCGATGCCCAGTGTGTCTGGCAGGTGGGCGTTGATGCGCGCAGGAACCTCGTCGATCGCGCCTTCTCCCAACAGCTTGAAGGACAACACCTGCATGCGCGCGTGAACGCCAGCGTCGGTTCGCCCCGTCGCGACCGGGTTGCGTTCGAGCCCGGCGGCGCGCATCGCTTCACGCAGGGTCTGTTGAACCGTCGGCCCCACGGCCTGAGCCTGATAGCCTCTGAACGCGGCGCCGTGATACCAACACCACAGCGCGACGAGTCTGGAGGGAGTGCGGGACATGTCAGACCAGTGGCTCTTCCGTCAGGGCGACCTGATCCTCGGTCCCGTACCCACGAAGGCGCTGGTCGACAAGCTGTTCACCGGTGAGGTGAATGGTCTGACCGAAGTGCAGATGATGGGCTCGGGCATCTTCCGAAAGCTTCGTGACGTGCCCGAGCTCAAGGTGCACCTCGCCAAGGCCGAGGCGAAGCAGCGCGTCGACGCCCATGCTGAAGAGCACGCGAAGCAGCGCTCGAAGCGACTGCTCACCATCGTCGGCATCGTCAGCGGCGTGCTCGTCGTCGTGGGTGTCGGAGTCGCCTTCCTCGGCAGCTACCTCGCGGTGCACGGCTCGACGTCATCGGCCGACGAGCTGGTCTGGGGCGACATCACCATCGACACGCCCACCGTCACGCGCGCCCAGCGAAGCTCCGATGACGAGCTCGTCGACTACAACCCGACCGGCAAGAAGAACCCGGTCGCGCGCCCCGCGAACCCGAACCCCAACCCCAACCCGAACCCCGGCACCCCCAAGCCGAAGATGGGCACCGCCGACACCGACGGGCTCGCGATGGGAGAGGTCGATCAAGACGCGATCAACTCCGTCATCGCCAAGTTCAAGCCCACGCTGATTCCCTGCATCAAAGAAGTCGCGAAGCCCGGCATGCCGCCCACGCAGATTCCGATTCAGTTCACCGTGAACGAGTCGGGCAAGGTCTCGAAGGTGTGGGTCGACAACCCCGACTTCAAGTCCGGCCCGCTGCCCGAGTGCCTCATGAAGGAGCTGCAGAAGTGGCCGTTCAAGGCGCAGGGCACCAGCGCTTCGGTCGGCTTCGCGTTCAACATCGGCAAGAAGGGTTGAAAGCCGCGCCGCGGTCTGGTTCACAGGCCCGGCATGGCGAACGTGGAACAAGAGCTCGAGCGCAAGGCGATGTCCGTTCCTCCCGGCTCCTTCCGGCAGGCGCTGGTCCTCGCGGCGAAGCGCTTCAAGTCGTCGTGGGTCGAGCTGGGCAAGCTGCTCACGAAGGTGCGCAACGAAGGCTCCTTTCAAGACTGGGGCTACCCGACGTTCGAGGCGTACTGTCTGGCCGAGCTGCGGATTCGCAAGGGCACGGCTGACAAGCTCACCAAGGGCTACTCGGTGATGAACAAGTACGAGCCCGAGCGGCTCGAGGCGCCCGACATCGCCGAGTCGGCACCCGCGTTCGAGGTCGTCGAGGTGCTCGCGCAGGCCGAAGATCGTGGCCAGCTCTCGGCGCAGGAATACAAGTCGATTCGCGACTCCATCTGGAATCAGGAGAAGCCCACCAGCGAGCTGCGGCGCGATCTCGTCGAGCGGTTCCCCGCGCCCGAGAGTGAAGGCCCGTCTGACGCCGCGAACGTGAAGCGCTTGTGGCAGCAGACGAAGCGGCTCGCGGCCGAGCTTCGGGCGAACAAGAAGATTCCCCGCGCGCTCGTCGAC
>JBEOKA010000495.1:0-17269 GCA_040275325.1 Myxococcaceae bacterium
AATCAACTCGAGGCGAAGAACGAGTATGGCAAGGCGGCCGACGCGTACATGACGTTCGTACAGGACTGGCCGAAGAGCGATCTCGCAGACAAAGCCCTGTACAACGCGTCGATCGACTTCTTCAACGCGAAGATGCTCGACCGCGCCATCGAGGTGCGAAAGCAGCTCATTCAGAAATACCCGAAGTCGCAGTACGTGCCGAAGACGCTCTACGCGCTCGCTGAAGGCTATGAGGCCATCGCCGACTTCGACGACGCGGCCGACCACTACGAGCGCTACACGGCCAACTACGAGAAGAGCAAAGGCCCGGCTGGCAAGAAAGCGGCTCCGAAGGGCAAGAAGGCCGACGCTGCGCCTCAGGCCGAGCAGGTGTGGGAGGAGCAGAAGGCGCAGGACGCGCTGTACAACGCTGGCGTCTTCCGCGACGGCCTTGGTCAGTACAAGCAGGCGCTGAAGAACCGCGAGAAGTACCTCGAGCTGTGGCCCAAGTCGAAAGACGCAGAGGCCGTGACCAAGTCGATCATCGACCTGCACGAGAAGATGGCGCTCTGGACGAAGGCGCAGAAGCTCTACGAAGAATACGAGAAGGACCAGATCAAGGACCCGAGCAAGCTGCTCTGGGCCGAGGGCCGCATCGCATCGATCTTCGAAGAGAAGCTGAAGAACAACAATGGCGCGCGGAAGATCTTCGTTCGCATCCTCGACTACCACGAGAAGCTCAACAAGAAGCAGAAGGAGGCCCTCGACATTCAGGCCCTCGACGCCGTCGCGCGTGCTTCGTTCGTGATGAACGAAGACGACTACAAGCGCTACTCGAACCTGAAGCTGCGGTGGTCTGCCATGCAGAACATCGGTGAACTCAAGGGCTCGATCGCGACGAAGGCCAAGGCGCTGGAAGAGATTCAGAAGACGTACACCAAGACCGTGCAGTTCAAGTCTGCCGACCCGGCCATCTGCGCGCTCGCCCGCATCGGCATGGCGTACGACCAGTTCGCCGAAGCGCTCGCGAACCCGCCCGTGCCGAAGGGCATTCCTGACGAGCTGCTCATCGAAGTGAAGGCGCAGTTCGAGCAGCAAGCGGCGCCGGTTCGCGAGAAGGCGGCCGAGGCGTTCGCTGCGACCGTGACCAAGAGCCAGGAGCTCGACGTCTTCAACCCCTGCTCGTCGAAGGCGCTCGAGATGCTGCGCAACAAGTACAAGCCTGAGCAGTTCCCCAAGATGGGTGAAGAGACCTTCGAGCTGAAGATGGAGGACGGCGCCAACGCCAGCGCGATGGGCCAGGGCCTGCTCACCACCATTCAGACCATTCCTGTCATCTCTCCCGAGAAGGCTGCCGAGCTGAAGAGCAACACCTCGGGTGTGCAGGGCAAGAACGTGGCGTCAGTGCGTGGCGAAGATCCCGACACGCTACCGCCTCCGAAGAAGGAAGAGCCGAAGCCCGAACCGAAGGCCGAGAAGAAGCCGGCTCCGACGAAGACGACTCCGGCTCCTGCGCCCACGAAGAGCAATTCCAACAACGATGAGCCGGAGGATTCGCTGTGAGCGCCCCGTTCACCCGACAGCTGGCGCTCCTGGCGCTCGGTACCCTCGCCGTTCAGGGCTGCAAGACGACCGATCCCGGCACGGGCGTGAAGGTCGACGGCCCGCAGGTCAAACGCACGAAGGACAACGTCGTTCAGACCGAAGAGACGCCGCAGATCTCGAGCAAGGCCAGGCTGTTGTTCGAAGACGCCGTGAAGGCCTTCGACGCGCAGAAGAAGTCGGGCCAGTACGACTGGCCCACGCTCGAGAAGAAGTTCCGCAACGCGGCTGACGCCGACGACAACCTCGCCGAGGCGACCTACAACCTGGGCGTCATCGCGGAGCGGCAGGGCAAGACGAAGGAGGCGGTGGGCTTCTACAAGGAAGCGCTCAACCGCAAGCCGACGCTGCGACAGGCCGCCGAGAACCTGGCCGTGATCGCGCAGAATGGCGGAGACGAGAAGGGCGCCGTCGCGATCTACGAGAACATTCTCGCGACCTACCCAGATGACGCGGGCAGCCGAGCCCGCCTCGCCGAGATTCACCGGCGCCGTGGTGAGAGCGGCAAGGCGCTCGAGCTGGCGAAAGAAGCGCTGTTCCGCGACCCGCGCACGCTGCAGGCCTACAAGACGATGATGCAGGTGTACTTCGAGCAGAAGCAGTTCTCGCTCGCGCGCCTCATCGCCCTGCGCGCCACCAAGATCGAAGAGAACGACCCCGAGATCTACTTCACGCTCGGCCTGCTCAACCTCGCCGAGAAGGAGCCGATGAAGGCGCGCGCCCAGTTCAAGCGCGCGGTCGAGGCTCGCAACGACTTCCTCCCTGCGCACTACCAGCTCGCGAAGATGGCCTTCGACCAGGAGGACTACGGCTCGGCGGAAGAGCACGTGCGCCGCATTCTCCAGGCGAACGGCAACAACGCCGAAGCACTCGTGAACCTGGGCGTTGCGTACAAGGGCATGGGGCAGGTCGACAAGGCGCTGCAGGCCTACGACGCCGCGCAGAAGCTCAACTCGAACTTGCCGGCGCTGTACCTGAACCGCGGAATCATCGTCGGGCTCAAGGGCGACCCCGAGAAGGCCATCACCTACTACAAGCAGTTCATTCAGCTCTCGGGCGGTGAGACCTCGGTCAACGCGAACCATCAGGTCTTCGAGCTCATCAAGGAGCAGGAGGCCGTCATCGCCACCCGCGAGGAGATGAAGAAGGCCGAAGAGGAAGCCAAGAAGATGGAAGAGGAGATGAAGAAGGCCGAGGACGCGGCCAAGGAAGAAGAGCGCAAGAAGAAGGACGAAGAGTTCAAGAAGCAGCAGGAGGCCGCGAAGGGCAAGGCTGCTGCGGACGCGCTCAAGGATGAGAAGGGCGCGGCTGACGGCGCGAAGCCCGATGCCGCCCCGAAGAAGGAAGAGCCGAAGGCGGCGCCTCCTCCGGCCGCCAAGCCTGCGACCACGCCGGCGCCCGAGGCGAAGAAGGAAGAGCCGAAGAAGGAAGCCCCGAAGAAGCCCGCGGCTCCGGCCGACGAGCCTTCCGACGGCCTCTGACGGAACGCAGTCTCACGGCCGGGCGTCACAAGCGACCAACCCTTCGTGGAGGTCGCCCATGCGCCTGGCCGTCGTGTTTTCACTGTTCGTCGCTGCAACGTCGTTCGCTCAAACTGATCGGTCCACGAAGAAGAACGTTCCCGTTCAGAACGTCGACTTCACGGCTTCAGACGTCACCGGCAAGAAGGAAAAGCCCGTGATCGATTTCCAGACCGTGCCCGAGAGACCCGTCTTCAGGCGGATGATTCAGATTCGCGGCTCCTTCGCGAACGAGCTGCACCACTCGGTCGACGCAATTCGCTGATTCCAGCCCAATCGGAGTGAGCACTCGGGTGGTCACACCCTGTCTCACCCTGTGGGACGACAGAAACGCGTGCAGGACGTTTGCGGACACCTCGAGAGTGGTAGGGTGTGCCCCTGCATAAGGGTGGTCAGGAGGCCTGAATGTCGAAGCACCTGTGGGTCGTGTTCGCAGCTGCACTGCTCGCGACGATGTCGTTCGCTCAGGACAAAAAGGGCGGCGACAACGTCACCTACAAAAAGCAGACGGAGTACAGCTTCGAAGACGACACCATCGAGGGCGATCTCACCAAGCCCGACGGCGAGTACGTCGAGGCCCGAAAAAAGGTGAAGCACTCGAACCTGATCAAGATCCGCGAAGAGTTCAAAGACAAGGTCATGCAGTCGGTCGGCGAGCTCTGATTTTCCCAAGGCGGAACCTGTGGCGCTCGCTGGTGTCGGAGCGTTCGCTGGCTTCTCGCTGAAGCACTGATTCCTGGAGGCACGCGTGCCCACCCCGTTGACGCTCAAGGTTTTCAAGGGCGAACAGCTCATCTCCACGAAGGACTTCGACCGCGATCTCATCAAGATCGGTCGGCTCGCTTCGGCGCACCTCACCATCGACGACGAGAAGGTCGCCCGCATCCACGCGGTGATCGACGTCGCGCCAGACGGCACCCTGTCGGTCACCGACATGGGCACCGTCGAAGGCACGATGCTCAACGGCAAGCGGGTGATGAAGAGCCCCCTCTCGTTCGGCGATGCGATTCAGGTCGGAGGCACGACGATTCGCATCGAGAAGGCGGGCGCTGCTCCGACGATTGCCCCCACCATCGCGCCTGTCGCCGAGGCGACCCAGCCCGTCGTGGTCGCAGCTCCCGTTCAGGTCGTCGCTGCTCCTGCGCCGGTTCAGGTGGTCGCCGCTCCGCAGGTCGTGCACGTTCCCCCGCCGGCCCCGGTGGCGGCGTATCAGCCCGCTCCCGAGCTGCCGGAAGAGCTGGTCGAAGAGCGCATCAGCCCCCGCATGCGCCCGCGCCGCCGAAAGGGCTCTGGCCCGCTGGGCGTCGAGCTGCGCTTCCTGTGGGGTGATCAGATCGTCGGTGAGTACTTCCTTTCGCCCGGCGTCGAGCGCGCGTTCCGCGTCGGCTCTGCGGCCGGCGTCGACTTCGAGATGGGCGAGATTGGCGGCCCGGTCTTCGAGCTCGTGAAGTTCGGCAAGAATGGTTGCCAGCTTCGCTTCACCGGCAAGATGGAAGGCGAGCTGCACCGCAAGTTCGGAGATGAGGTCCTCACGCTCGCCGAGGCGAAGAAGAAGGGCCTCGCGCAGGCCGATGGTGACGCAGTCGCCCTCACCCTCAGCAACGACGACTTCGCGTGGATCGATCTCGGCGGCATCACGCTCGAGGCGTTCTTCCAGCCCGTGCCCAAGGCCGTGTTCGTTCCGTTCGCCGAGACCGTCGACTTCACGGTGCTCAACATCTTCCTCGTCGCCTTCTTCATCGCCGCCCTCTTCGTGATCAGCGCCGCCAACCGCGAGGCCGAGGGTGACGAGTTCGCCGACGATCTGAACGACAACCAGGCTCGCATCGCCAAGCTGCTCATCAAGCCGCCCGAGGCGCAGAAGAACCCGATCCTCGAGAAGTACGAGAAGAAGAAGGACTCGGGTGAGATCGCGGCCAAACGCAAGGGTGACGAAGGCTCGATGGGCAAGAAGGACGCGCCCAAGCGCTCTGCCCACGCCGCCCCCAAGGGCGACCCGAACAACAAAGATCAAGCGCGTCTGATGATGGCGAAGATCTTCGGCGGCAACTCGGGCGGCATCAGCACCATCTTCGGCCACCAGGGCCTCGGCGGTGAGCTCAAGAGCGCCATGGGCAACATGTTTGGCGCGGCTCCAGGCGACGCAGCAGGCCTTGGCGGTCTCGGTCTTCGCGGCTCGGGGTCGGGCGGCGGCGGGCTTGGTGACACCATCGGCATCGGCGGCATCGGAACGCGCGGTCGTGGCGGTGGCACTGGCGGCTACGGCTCGGGCGTCGGCGTGCTCGGTGGCAAGAAAGACGTCGACATCGGCATCACCTCGTCTGAGCCGACCGTCATGGGCTCGCTCGACAAGGAGCTCATTCGCAAGGTCATTCACGCGAACCGCGGGCAGATCCGCTTCTGTTACGAGAGCCAGCTGAACCGGTTCCCCAAGCTCGACGGCAAGGTCGCGGTGAAGTTCGTGATCTCGGCCTCGGGTGCGGTCGCCACCTCGTCAGTCGCCCAGACCACGGTCAACAACGCCGAGCTCGAGGCCTGCGTCGCGGGTCGCGTGCGCACGTGGATGTTCCCCAAGCCGAAGGGTGGCGGTGTCGTGGTCGTCACGTACCCGTTCATCTTCAAGCAATCGGGCGGGCAGTGAGCTGACTCCGTCATCGTTCTGACGGTGCCGCCAGCGGTTGGCCTCGATTTCACGAGCGCCGCCGCTGGCGTCGTCTTTGCTGAGGAACCCTGGCGTGGATTCGATGACGCCCCACGCCGACGGTTCTCCTCCGCACGTCTTCGTGGCGGGAACCGAGCGTGCGCTGCGACTGTTGCGGCGAGCGGCTCCGACGCTCTTCATCAGCCACCTCCCCATCGAAGGTGAGGGCTGTGTCGAGTCGCTGCGACGCCATCACGGACGAGTCGTCTGGCTCTCGCCCTGGGCGGTCAGCCATGCCGACTTCATCAGCGCGCGCCTCGATGCCTGCTTCGTGGTGATCGACTCGAGCCTCACCTCCGACACGCCGCAGGCTGCGCCTGACGGCTGCCGTTGCCTGCACCTCAGCGAAGCGCTGCTGCTGCGAAACCCGGAGCTCGAAGTTCGCAGGTTGCTCGACTTTCTCGCCGCGCCCGTCGAGGGGCCGAACGCCGCTGCGAGCTGACGACGATTGTGGGTCGACGCAGCGGCCCGCTGGGAATAGGGTGCGCGCCTCATGATGACGCGCTCGCTGGCGTTCGTGCTCTCGTTCGTTTCCTCCCTTGCGGCCGCGCAGGGCAAGCCGCTCGAAGATCGCAAGGCCATCACCTACAGCGAGATCGAGCGCGGCTTCTTCTTCGGCGTCTCGGGCGGCTTCTGGGGAACCATCAACCCGCCCGCGGGCGCCATGAGCGCGCAGTACTTCTCGCCCGGCCAGGCGGCCCTCGTCGAGATCGGCTTCGACATCGGTGAGCGCGTTTCGCCGGCCCTCTTCTTTCTCGCGACCAGCAACCGCATGGGCTCGGACTACACGGGCACCGTTCGCACCTGTGGCGCCGGCGGCGCACGCGAGTGCACCACCGGCGAGACGCCGCAGGGCGTTCGTTCTGGTGACTATGGCTCGATCGCTCCCGGCGTCGGCGCGCGCATTCGCATCGCCGGCTTCAAGGACAGCCAGGACGTCACCCGCACGTGGTTCTACGCGCGCGTCGGTGGTGCCTTCATGCTGTACCAGCCCAACACGCTGATCAGCCAGCCCGACCTGCTGCTCTTCGCGGGGCCGGGCCTCGAGTACTTCACGCGCCTTCGCCACTTCAGCGTCGGCGTCGACGCGAACTTCAACTTCATGGCCCTCACCCAATCTGTGGGCTTTTCAGTGCTCCCCTTCGTGCGCTACGCGGGCTTCTGACATTCGGAGGCGCGTTGCCTCCCTGTCGAAGCGGTCGTGCCCGGGTGAATGCCGGCGTCCGACGCGCGCAAGGAGAGCACGATGGTTGGCCCCAATGACAAGGCGAAGGGCGCTGGTCCCTCGGGACGTGGCGGTGGCGGTTTCTCGTTCGACGATCGCGAAGGTGGTCGCGGCAAGGGTCGTGGTGGCCGTGACGGCGACCGCGGCGACAAGCGTGGAGGGAAGGGTGGCGGCGCCTCGTATCGCGTCGTCAACGAGCTCTCTTCGCTCGAGAAGGCGCTGACGAAGGGCGACTACGCCGGGCAGAAGCAGTCGCTCGAAGAGATCGTCAAGGGTGTGAAGGGCCTTCGGCTCAAGTCGCTCAACGACATGGATCTCGGTGGGCGCGGCAAGCTGCTCACCTCGCTGATGCGCGTGATGCGCCAGCCGAAGAAAGACGCGCCGGCCCCGGAAGCGGCGGCTGCTGAAGCGGCTCCGGCCGAAGCTGCGGCGCCTGCGGAGGGCGCGCCGGCTGACGCGGCTCCTGCCGAAGCGGCTCCCGCCGAAGCGGCACCGGCTGCTCCTGTGAAGCCTGCGGCTCCCGCCATCGGCTGGAACGACGTGATCTTCACGACCGGCATGGTGTGGAAGGCCGCGAACGAGATCGATCGCGCGAACGCGGCCTTCGAAGCCGCGGGTCGTCAGCCGACGGCTTCCGAGCTCGACGCGCTGAACACGGTGGCGGCGGCGCCTACGGCCGAAGATCGTCCCCGTCGTGGTGATCGTCGTGACGGCCCGGGCGGTGGCAAGCGCGGCGATCGTCCCGAGCGTGGTGAACGTCATGGCCGCGGAGATCGCCCCGGTGGTGAGCGCCCTGATCGTGGTCCCCGGCGTGAGCGTGGCACCCGCTTCGAGCAGACTCCGGCGCCTGCGCTCACGGGTGACTGGCAGCTCGACGCTCGCAAGTTCGAGGAGTCGGGCCGTACGCGCGACGCCGGTCGCATTCACGAGCAGAACAAGTCGTACGTCGAGGCCTCGCGGTTGTACGAGATCGGCGGCGACCTCAAGTCGGCGCTGCGCAACGCCGCCCGCGCGAAGGACTCGGCCCGCATCGCCCTGTTCACCGCCAAGCTCACGCCCGCCGAAGTGACCGAGCAGCTCGAGCGCGCCGAAGCGTGGGAGCTGCTGATGGAGCTCTACGTTCAGAAGCAGGACTTCGGGAAGATCGCCGGCCTCTACGAGCGCGCGCTCCAGTTCGATCAGGCCGCGCTCGCCTGGGAGCGCGCTGGCAAGCTCGCCGTGGCCCGCCGCTGCTACGAGAAGGCCAAGGACTTCGCCTCGGCCAACCGCGTGCGCGATCTCGAGGTCACCAAGCTCGTCGAGCGCGGCGATCGCCTCGGCGCCGCCACGATCCTCATGGGCGTGGGCCGTCACGCCGACGCCATCGAGCTGCTCAAGCCGCTGCCCGGCCCGAAGGCGTACGCGTTCATGCTCAAGCTGAAGCTGACGAAGGAGGCCGAGGCGTTCGCTGCCGAGGCGCTCGCGAAGGCCGAAGCCGAGAACAACCTGCAGGCGAAGGCCCGCTGGCTCGAGACGCTGGGCAAGAACGAGCAGGCCGCCGAGACGTGGATCGCCGCGAACCGCAAGGACAAGGCCGTTCCCCTCTACGAGCAGCTCGGTCAGACGTTGAAGGCCGCAGAGCTCGCCGAAGCGGCGGGTCAGCTCGACAAGGCCCAGGCGCTGTTCACCAAGCTCGGTGACTCCGCGAACGCAGAGCGCATCAAGGCGATGCCGCGCCCCGAGCCGAAGCCGGCTGCGAAGGACGAGAAGGACGAGAAGGACGAGGCTGAAGAGCAGGCCCCGATGCCTCCTGTCGCCGAAGCTGCGCCCGTCACGCCGACCGCGTCGGCCTGAAGCTGAGATGACCTCGGCCGGTGCTCCCAACGCACGGGGGCAACCGGTCGAAATCTGACCAAGTTTCGCGTTCGTTCCTCGGAGAGCGGAGGGTACATTCCCGCCGCTCTCCATGACGGACACTGCCGCTGAGAAGACGGAAAAAGGCTTTGGCGAAGTCGAGGCCACGCTCGAGAAGTCTGGTCGCGTCGAAGACCTCATCCGCCTGTACGAGACCCGCTCCCGCGAAGTCCCCACGCCAGACGAAGCGGCGCACCTGTTGTCGCGTGCCGGGCACCTCGCGCGTGAGCGCCTCAAGTCGCCGCCGCGCGCAGAAGATCTGTTCCGTCGCGCGCTCGTCTACTCGCCCAACGCCCGTGAAGCGCTCGAAGGGCTTCGCGCCGTCGCCGAAGGCCGAAACGACTTCGCGATGCTGGCAGACGTGTTGGAGCGCCTGGGTCTGATCTCTTCAGGCCCGGCTGCTGCGGCGCACTACCTGAAAGCGGGAGAGCTCTACGAGACGAAGTTGAGCCGTCGTGATCGCGCGGTGCTCTGCTACCAGCTCGCGACTCGCGCGGCTCCGCACGAGCGCGGTGGCTACCAGAAGGCGCGCGCCGTGCTGCTTGGAGAGGGCCGCTTCGGCTCGGCGTACGAGTCGCTCGAGCGTGAACGAACGCACCTGGGCGATCGCGAGCTGCTCGAAGACTACGTCGCGTTCGCCGAGGCCCTCGTCACCAACCCGCAGGAGCACACGCTCGCGACGAAGGCGATCGTTCGCGCGTTGTCCATCGACGGGAAGAACGCGCGCGCGCAGCAGGCGCAGAAAGATCTCGGCAAGCTCGAGTACGTCTGGCGCGAGAAGGTGAAGGCGCTGAAGACCGCTTCTCTCGAAGAGCAGAACCGCCGCGCCGCCGCCCGTCTCTCGCTGCAGGTCGCCCGGCTGTTCGCGTTCTACGAGCCAGCGTCGGTCGCGAAGATCAAAGAGGCGATCGATCGCTGCTTTGCGCTCTGGCCGGCGATGCCCGACGCGCTCGAGCTGCTCGAGCACGTGGCCGAGAAGTCTGGCGATCTCAGGGTGGCGCTCACCGTGTTCTCGAAGCTCGCCAGCGAGACGCGCGACAAGGTGGCGCAGGTCGATCTGCACCTGCGCATCGGCCAGGCGCTGCTCACCCGTATGAATGATCCCGCGGGGGCGTGCGCCGAGTTCGAGCAGGCGACGCGCATCGATCCCTCACGGCCCGACGCGGCCGAGCTGGCGAGCGAGCTGCTGATCGGTCAGGGCAAGCTGACCGAGGGTGTGGCCGTGCTCGACAAGCATCTGGCAACGCTGAAGGACCGCACGGCTCAGGTGGCGCTGCGCACCACGTTGGCCGATCTCGCGACCCGTCTGTTGAAGGACGAGAAGGTGGCGCGCGGCCACCTCGAGGCGGCGATTCAGGTCGACCCGAACAACGCGCAGGTCGCATGGCGCCTGCTCAAGGTCTACGCCGACGGCTCCGAGCTCGAGCGCGCCTGGCCGCTGTTCGAGCTGGGCATCTCGGCGCCGCAGCCGGTGAACGAGCGCGTGTCGATGTGCGAGTTCGTCTCGCTCATGTGCGAAGACGCGGGTGACGCGAAGCGTGCGTTCCATTCGTTGTCGTGCGCGCTGCCGCTCGACCCCAGCCGCACCACGCTGCTCACCGCGCTCAAAGACGCTGCGTTTCGCGCAAATCAGCAGTCAGAGCTCGCCCTCGCGTTGCGGCGTGCGGCTCAGGTGGCTCCCGCGGCTGCGCAGACCGGGCTGTGGAAGGTGCTGGGCCAGCTGCTGCAATCGCTCGATCGGCCGGCGGAAGCGCAAGAGGCGTGGCTCGAGGTGCAGAAGCGCCACGGTGACGACGCCGACGCAGTGGCGGCCCTCGCGCTCATTCGCAAGCAGCTCGCCGAACAGCCGCAGGACCCGCGCTCGAAGCTCGAAGCCGAGGCGCGAAAACTCGAGGCCTCCGCAGCCGATCCCTCTGCGGCTGCTGCCGTGTATCGGAAGATCCTCGAGCTCGACGCCGACAGCGTGCCGACGCTCAAGAAGCTGGGCGCTGCCGCTGCGAACCTGGGCCAGTGGGAGGAGGTCGCCACCGTTGCCGAGCGGTTGATGGCGCTGGCCGACTCCGCGGCCGAGCGTCAGGAGTGGCGTGCCCGCCTCGCGCAGTTGCTCGCCGAGCGGCTCAACCGAAAAGAAGAAGCCTCGCGCCTGTACTTGAACCTGCTCGACGAGGGCATCGAGAACGCCACCGTCGTCGGCGGGCTCGAGCGGCTCGCTTCACAGGGCATTCGGCCGATCGACATCTCGCGAGCGCTCGCACCGGTCTACGCGAGGGCAGGGGATTTTCAGCGGCAGGTGGCGTCGCTGCTCGTGCAGCTCAACTCCGCGCAGGATCGCGACGAGACCAAGACGCTGCTCTCGCTGCTCGCCGAGACGACCGAGAAGCGCCTGATGGATCTGCGCGGCGCGTTCGACTTCCGCCTGCGCGGGCTACAGCTCGACCCGCTCGACGGTGCCTTCCGCGTCGAAGCAGCGCGTCTCGCGAGAGAGCTCAAGGCCCAGCAGGATCTCGCCCGCTTCCTCTCGGAGCTGTCGACGAAGGTGACCGAGCCCGCGCCCGCGGTGTCGATGTTGATCGAAGCGGCGCAGCTGGCCGAAGAGGCTCAGGCGACCGACGACGCGTTCCTCGCGCTGAAGACTGCGCTGCAGCGTCAGCCCGAGTCGATCGAGCTGCTCACCCGCACCTCGACCCTCGCCCTCGCGACGAAGCGGTTCGCCGAAGCCGATCAGACGTTGCGGCTGCTGGCCTCGCACCTCACGGGTGAAGAGCAGCGCGTCGTCTTCCTGCAGCTCTCGAAGGTGAACAGCGACCTCCAGCGCCCACGTGAAGCGGCGGCGGCGTTGTCAGAGGCGATTCGGCTCGGCGCGCCCGATCTCGAGCACCTGCCGAAGGTGGCCGCGCTGCTCGAGCAGGCCGGTCAAATGCAGGAGCTGAGCCAGGTCCAGGCGCGCCTCATCGCGCTCTACGAGCAGGCCGGCGACAAGGACAAGGCGTCGTCGCTCAGCGTGGCGCGCGCCCGCGTGCTCGAGACTGCGCTCGGAGACAAAGCCGAAGCCATCGCCCGCTACGCCGAGGTGCTCAAGTCGAAGCCCTCTGACGCCGACGCGATCGCCGCGCTCGAGAACCTGCTCGCCGATCAGACCCACCGTGAAGCCGCCGCGCGCGCGGTGCTGCTCGCGTACGAGCACGCGAACGATCACCGCAAGCAGGTCTCGGCCCTGCACGTCATCTCGGAAGCCGCGCGTGACTCGGTCGACAAGGTGAACGCCCTCAAGCGCGCCGCCGAGATTCACACGATGCACCTGCGGCAGCCCGAGCAGGCCTTCGCGTCGTTGGCGCAGGCCGTTCGCGTCACGCCCGACGACACCGCGCTGCGGTTGCTCACGAAGCAGGCAGCCGAAGACGCCGACGCCATCGACAGCTACGCCGAAGTCCTTCAGGAACTCGTCGACGCGGGCGCCGGGCCTGCCGCCATTTCGTTGCACCGCGAGCTCGCCGACACCTACGAGCGCAAGCTCAACGATCAAGACAAGGCCGTCGGTCAGCTGCACAAGGTGATCGCGCTCGACGCGAAGAACCAGGACGCGCTCAAGTCGCTCCAGCGCCTGCACCGCGCGCGCGAAGAGTGGTGGGACCTGGTGCCGATCATCGAGCGCCTCGCCTCGATCGAGACCGACGCGGCGGCGCGCACCACGCTCGAGCGCGAAGCGGCCCTGCTCTCGGAGTCGAAGCTCGAAGATCTCGACCGCGCGGCGCTCAACTGGCGGCAGGTGGTCGCCCGTGACGTGCTCGATCGCGATGCCGCCTCGGCCCTCGATCGGCTCTACACGAAGCTCGATCGCCCGCAGGAGCTCGCGTTCGCCCTCGAGCTTCGTCGCAACCAGGAAGGCCAGAGCCCTCAGGGGCGCGAGCTCGCGTTCAGGCTCGGGCAGCTGCGCCAGCTTCGGCTGAACGATCTGCGTGGCGCGCTCGAGGTGTACCGTCAGATCCTCGCGGAAGACGCCTCGCATGAAGGCGCGCGGCAGTCGCTCGAGCAGTGGGTGCGCAGCAACGCCGACGAGTCGGCGACCGCGATGGAGATCCTCGACCCGGTGCTCGCGCGCACCGGCGATCACCAGGCCCGCATTTCGCTGCGTGAGGCCAGGCTCGCCAGCGCGACCAGCCGCGCCGAGCGTGCGCGCCTGTCGTCCGAGGTTCGCGCCATTCTCGAGCGCGATCTGAGCCAGCCCGAAGCGGCGTTCATGAACGCCCTCAAGGCCTTCACCGATGGGCTCGAGCGCGCCGACGTGCAACCAGAGCTCGAGCGCCTCGCCCGCGAGACCGGGTCGTACGCCGAGCTCGCCGAGATCTACGAGTCGACCTCCGAGGAGATCGAGGTCGCCGATGAGCGCATCGCGATGCTCCGCCGCGCTGCCGAGATTCGTGAGCAGCTGGAAGAGACCGAAGACGCCGTGCGCGCGTGGAATGCGTTGCTCCAGCTCGCCCCGCAAGATCGCCAGGCCCTCGAGTCGCTCTCGAAGCTGTACGCGAAGTCGCAGAACGCGCGCCAGCTCTCGACCGTCTACGCGCAGCAGGCCCAGCTCGCGTCGGACCCCACCGAGAAGCTCGAGCTGCTCACGAAGGCTGGCGAGGCGTTCGCGACCTCGGGCGAAGACGACAAGGCCATCGACGCCTATCGCTCCGCCCTCGCCATCAAGCGCTCCGTCCCGGTGCTCACCGCCCTCGATCACCTGTTCGGCAAGACCGAGCGGCTCGCCGAGCAGGCCGACATTCTCTCGCAGCTCGCCGAAGAGACGGCCGACGTCGAAGGCAAGGCTGGGTTCCTCATTCGTCGCGGGGCCCTGCTCGAGAAGGAGAGCCAGTTCGCCGACGCGCTGCGCGCCTTCGCCGAGGTGCTGCAGTTGGTGCGCGCCGAGCCTCACGCCGTCGCTGGCCTCGAGCGGCTCGTTCAGCACGAGACCTCGCGCGTCGAAGCGGCGCGGCTGCTCGAGCCCGTGTACCGCGCGGCCTCCGATCTCAAGAAGCTCGTCGAGGTGCTCGACATCAGGCTGGGCGTCACCGAGGCCTCGCGCCGGGTGGCGCTGCTGCTCGAGATCGCCACGCTTCGTGAGGCGGTCGGTCAGAAGGCGCTCGCCCTCACCACGCGCCTGCGCTGCTTCGCCGAGGCGCCCGCTGACGAAGAGGTTCGCTCCGAGCTCGAGCGGCTCGCAGCCGATCTGGGGGCCTTCGAAGAGCTCGCGGCGGCGTACGAAGACGCCATTGAGCGTGGGGCTCCCGAGCCGTTGGCTGGGGAACTCTGGCGTCGTCTCGCCTCCATCTACGGTGAGCGCCTCGCCCGCTTCGATCTCGCCGCCCGCGCGTGGACCGAGTGCCTCAACCGCGACCCCAAAGACACCTTCGTGCTCGAGGCGCTCGCGCAGATCTACCGGCGCACGAACCAGTACCGCGAGCTCTCGGTCGTCATGCGCCGCCAGCTGGCGCTCGAGCCGAACGTCGCCGGTCAGGTGAACCTGCTGTTCGATCTCGCGACGCTGGCCGAAGACACGCTGTCTGACAAACCGCTCGCCGCGACCGCGTACCAGGCGATCCTCGAGCGCAAGAGTGACGATGGAAACGCGCTCAAACTGCTCGGGCGTCTGTATTCCGAGATGGAGAAGTGGCCGGAGCTGGCCGGCGTGCTCGCCCGTGAGGTGCAGCTCGCCGAGACCCAGGGGCAGGACGAAGAGGCCAGGGAGTTGCTGGTACGCCTTGGGCGGCTCAAGCTGACCCGGTTGGGCGACCCACGCGGCGCCTTGAACACCTATCAGGAGGTACTGCGTCGAAAGCCCGGCCATGCCGGTGCAGTCGGCGCACTCGAAGAGATGGCGCGCTCAGACAATTCACTCAAAGGTGAGGCTGCCAGCACGCTGGAGCCTGTGTTCGCGAATGAAGGCGAGCACCTCAAGCTGGTTCAAATGATCGAGGCGCAGGTGGGAAGCGAGCCGCAGCCTGCGGAGCGCGCCGCTCTCTTGCGAAAGATGTCCGAGATCTATTCGCAGCAGATGGACAACGCCGAGATGGCCTTCGTGGCCGCGACGCGCGCCCTGCGAGAGCTGCCAGACGAGCCGAAGAACCTCGCGCTCTGCTCGCTGCTCTACAAGGCGGCCGACGCCCGCGACGAGTACTCGACGCTGCTGAGCGAGATCGCTCCGAAGGCCTCTGATGATCAGGCCCGCGCGAACCTCTACCGCGCGCTCGCCAAGCTGCAGACCGACGCCAACGAGCCCGAAGAGGCGGTCGAGAGCTGGAAGCAGGTGATGTCGCTCGCGCCCACCGACGCCGAGGCGATGGAGCACATCGGCAAGCTGCTCGCGACCCAGGGCCGCGTGCCCGAGCTCATCGACGTGCTGAAGCGGCAGCTGAACATCGAAGAAGACACGACCCGCCGAGTGGGCCTGCTCTTCCAGATGGGCGTGCTGCAGGACGAGCAGCTCAATGACGCCGGTGCAGCGCTCACCACCTTCCGCCGCCTGCTCGAGCTCGCCCCCGCCGACCCCAACGCACTCGCCCGCATGGACGGGCTCTGTGAAGATCAGCAGCGCTGGCCCGAGCTCGCCGACGTGCTCGCGCGCCGTGCCGCGATCGTCAGCGCCGAAGAGCGGCCGGCCATTCTGTTCAAGCTGGGCGTCGTTCGAGAGACGCGCCTGCTCGACAAGTCCGGTGCCATCGAGCTGTACGCCGAGCTGCTCGCGCAGAACCCCCGTCACCCGGGCGCGCTCCAGCGGCTCGAGGCGATGGCCCAGAAGGAGCCGCAGAACCAGGCTGCCTTCGAGGTGCTCGCCAAAGCGTTCCGCGAGGGCAGCGACCCCGTGAAGTTGTCGGCGTTGATCGAGGCGCGCGTCACCGTGTCGCCCGACGTCGTCGAGCGCAAGACGCTGCTCCAGGAGCTGGCTCAGATTCGCGACGCGCAGTCCGAGCCCGAGCTCGCGTACCTGGCCTTCTATCGGGCCTTCAAAGAGGACCCGAACGACGTCGAGCTGCGCAAACGCCTCGAAGGTGCTGCACAGGCCGCCGGCTCGTGGGACGAGCTCGCGCACGCGTATGAAGCCGAGCTGCCGCGCATCGCTGAACCTTCCGAGGCCGCGAAGGTCAGCTTCACCCTCGGCCAGTTGCATGAGCAGCGGCTCAAAGACGCCGCCCAGGCCGTGGTGTTCTACGAGAAGGCCCGCGAGTTCGACCCCTCGGTCGCGCAGAAGTCACTCGTCGCGCTCGACAAGCTGTACGGCCAGCTGAACCGCGCCGACAAACAGGCCGAGGCGCTCGAGGCGCTCGGCGACATCACCGAAGACCCCCACGAGAAGGTCGGCCTCTACTTCCGCCTCGGCCAGCTCGCGATGGAGACGCTCGAGAAGCCCGATCAGGCCGCGGGCGCGTTCGAGAAGGTGCTCGCCGCCGATCCCCGTCACCTGCCCAGCTTGCGCTCGCTCGAGCAGCTCTACGAGCAGGCTCAGATGAGCGAGAAGTTGTACCGGGTGCTCGAGGCGCAGGCGACCGTCGTCACCGGCACCGAGCGCGAGCGCGTGCTCGGCAAGATGGCCGTCACCTCGGCCGAGGGCCTCTCGAACGTCGATCACTCGATCACGCTCTACCGGGAGCTGCTCACCAAGAACCCACGCAACGAGCAGGCCTTCGAGGCCCTCAACACGCTGCTCGATCGTGCGGGCCGCTCCGAGGAGCTCGTCGAGCTCTTGCTCGCGAAGCTGCAGGTGACCATCGACCCGCGCGAGCTCGTGCGGCTCAATGAGCGCGTCGGTCGCGTGCTCTTCGAACGCCTCCAGCGCGCCGAAGACGCGATTCCGTACTTCAAGGCCGCGCTCGATCGTGACGCCCGTCACCGCGGCGCGCTCGAGGCCCTGAAGGACATCTTCGAGGCCCTCGGTCGTCGCGACGATCTCGTCATCATCCTGCGGCGCCTGATCCCGCTCCAGGAGGAGTCGTCTGGGGTCAAGGTCATTCGCATTCGTCTGGCCGAGATCATCGCCGGCAGCGCGCGACGTGAAGAGGCGCTCGACGCCGCCCGCCGCGCGCTCGAGGTCGAGCCACACCGGCTGGAAGAGCTCGAGCGGTTGCTTCAGGTCTTCATGCAGCTGAAGGCCTGGCCCGATGCCGTTCGTTGTCTCGAGGCGAAGGCACAGCACTTCCTCATGATCGAGGAGCGCGACCAGGCCGCCGCCGTGTTGTTCCAGGTGACCGAGCTGTGGCGCAACACCGCCAACAAGCCCGACCTCGCGGGGCCGCCGCTCGAGCGCATTCTCGAGATCGACCCGTCGAACCGTCAGGCCTACTACCTCGCCCTCGAACTCTCTTCGCAGCA
>JBEOKA010000496.1:0-10677 GCA_040275325.1 Myxococcaceae bacterium
GGTCCCTCGGTCGACGCCGGCGTGCGTGACGGCGGCAACGTGTGCCCCGCCGACGTCATGATGTGCCCGAACGGCGGCTTCGTCTCGCGCACCGGCCCGAACTGCACCTTCCCTGCGTGCCCCGGGACGAACGTCGATGGCGGCAGCGCGCTCCAGTGCGGGCCCAACACCGTCTGCCCCATGGGGCTCACGTGTCTGGCGACTGGCTTCTGCGGCACGGCCACCACCTGTGGCGGCGCCATCTGCGGGGCCGGCCAGGTGTGCATCAACAACAACTGCACCGTGCCGCAGAGCTGCATGACCGACCGCGACTGCGTGAACATGAACCAGACGTGCCAGGCCGGCATCTGCCGCTGAGCTGACGACCGCTTCCAGGAAACACCTCGGCCCGGGTTGGAGCGCGTCTCCACCCGGGCCGAGTCACGTTCAATACGTCGGGCCGTCGTTGTCGGCCGCGAGCTGCTGCGTCGCCTTCTGCCAGGTGGCGTCGGCCTCGGAGCCGAGCCAATGGGTGGTGACGCTCCCGCCGCGGCTCACCTGGCTCACGGCGGCCATGGCCCTCGGGTGCGAGGAGCCATTCACGAAGCGGTACATGTCGAGCTCGCTCTTCCAGACCGAGAGGGTGCGCGCGGTGTTGCACGAGGTCGACAGTCGCGTGGTGACGCGCACGAGGCCCCGGTGTGCCTTGAGTTCGTCGGTCATCGGTGCGGTGAGTTCGCTGAAGCGTTTGAGCGCGCTCTTCTTGTGCGGCAGGCGCAGGTAGGTGGTGCTGATGACGTACTGGCCTGCGGGGAGCGCCGAGAGCTCGGCCGAGTCGAGACCATCGGCTTCGAGCGAGTCCTTCGTGCACTTCGCTTCGTCGACGGCGGGCAGCGCGTCGGGGTCTTCCATGGGGCCGCAGGCGGCGAGGACGGTGAGCAGGACGAGGAGTGTGGTGCGCATGGTGGCTTTCAGTTCTTGAGGCGAACGGTGAGCTCGGAGGCGTTGGTGCCCTCGAGGGTGAAAGAGGAGTCGGCGAACTTCGGAGCCGAGGTCGCGGGCAGCACGTTGTTGCTCGCGCCGTAGCCCTCGGTCGGAACGCCGAAGGTGTTCATGTCGAGCGCGCCGTTCGCGTTCTCGTCTTGAATGACGCTGACGGCGAAGGAGCCCCTCGGCAGGTCGCGCCAGATGCAGACCGGCTCGGCGTTCGCTTCGAGCCGAATGGAGCCTCCGATGATGGGGCTGGCGCCCGGGAAGCCGTCAGCGGCGTTGAACAGGTCGCAGAGCACCGGGCCCTTGTCCGTCTTCACCCGCTCGACGCGCACGGTGAGCACGGACTGGCCCTTCTCCAGCGTGATGGTGGGCGTGGTGGTCGACATGCCGCCGCCGCACGCGACGAGCAGCAACGAGGGGAGAAACGAGCGCTTCATTTTGACTCCTTCTTCGGGGTGGTGGGAGAGACGGCGCCGAACAGCAGGGGCTCGAAGACGCGGGCGAGACGCTTCGAGGTGAACGAGGGGGCGCGCGCGACGACGGTGACGTCGACGTCGTCAGCGCTCGAGGCGGTGGCGCGCAGCGTGGCGACCCAGTGCTCGCGGCCCGAGTCGTCGCGGAGGCGAAGGTACAGGTAGCTGCCTGCAGGCACGCGCTCGAGCACCTGGCCGTGAAGGAGGGTCGGCTCGGTGAGGCGGTGCTCCGAGAGCGGGTTGCTCCCCGACGCGGGCCGCGCGAGCGCCACACCGACGCCGAGGAGAATGACGAGACCGACTGCGGCTGCCGTGCGCTTCATGCACCACAAAGTACGGAGTCGCGGCGCTCACGAACGCGCGCGGCGACCAGCGGCAGAGGAGCGACGACGAGCGGCGCTCCACGGCCGACCAGCGGTCAGCGCTCCCAGCGGCCGCCGTACTTCGCGAGCAGGTTCTCGATGGCGGGCCGCATCATGCGCGAGCCCATCTGCCAGCGCAGCATCGCGCCCGGCACGAACCACTTCGGCTTGAAGTGCTGACGCCACACGACGCGGCAGCCGCCCGCGACGGCCTCGAAGTCGAACGACCCGAGGTGATCGTCCAGCGGCATCTTCATCTCCGAGCGGGTCATGTCGACGCGGTACGTGTAGCGGCGGCCGGGCTCGTAGCTGACGATGACCTCTTTCAGCGCTTTGCCGCCGAAGTCGCAGCTGCGCTCGGAGCAGGCGCCATGAGTGCCTGCTCCCGAGACGGACTTCGAGTCGTCCCACGTGATGGCGTGAATCGCGGTGAACCACTCGTTGAGCCGATGGGCCATCAGGTCGAAGGCCTCGGCGGGAGTGATGTTCAGCACGAAGGTGAGCTCGACCTGCAGTGGGCTGGTGGCGGCGGGTGCGAGGGAAGCAGTGAGGGGAGCAGCGGCGGTCATGAGGACTCTCGAGTGAGGACACCTGAAGTGGTGTGCCGTCACCGTAGCGACGGGCACCGTGTCGCGGTCACGTCGAATTCCAGACACCTCGTGAAGCTTTTCGAGACAATGCCGCATGGCCCTCGACTCGCTCGAAGACGTGCGGCTGTTCCGTCAGGTCGTCTCATCGGGCGGCCTCACGGCGGCGGCGCGGGTGCTCGACGACAGCAAGAACCGCATCAGCCAGCGGCTCGTCGCGCTCGAACGCTCTCTGGGCGTTCGGCTCGCGCATCGCACCACGCGCTCCTTCACCCTCACCGAAGAAGGGGAGCGGTTCTTCGAGCAGTCCGCGGCGTTGCTGCAGGCCGCAGAGGCCGTCGAGACCTCGCTCGCGGCCGCGGCCACCATCGAGGGGCGTGTTCGGGTCGCCGTGCGTTCGTCACTGGGCGGGCGAGGGCTGGGCGCTGAGTTCGCGCGGCTGTTGCAGTCGGCCCCGCGGCTTCACCTGCAGATCGCCGTCGTCGACGAGAACAGCGACCTGCTGGCCGAGAACTTCGACCTCGCCGTGCAGGTGGGGGCGTTGAAGGACAGCTCGTTCGTCGCCACGCGGCTCGAGGTCTCGAGCTTCGTGCTCGCAGCCGCACGCAGCTACCTCGACGCGAGAGGGCGACCGCGCGCGCCGTCGGACCTGAAGAGCCACCAGTGCCTTCGCAAGCTGGGTCACCCGGCCGAGGCGTCGTGGCCGCTCATTCACCGAAGCGGGAAGCGCGCGACGGCGCCCATCGGCGGAACCTTCGAGTGCAACGACGCACAGCTGCAGGGTGAGGCGCTCTACTCGGGCCTGGGCATCGGCCTTCGACCAGCTGACGAGGTGCGCCGCGGAGAAGAAGCGGGCACCCTCGAGCGCGTGCTGCCGGCGTGGAGCTTCGAGCCCTTCTCGGTGTGGATCGTCAGCCCCAAAGGCCGCCTCAAGGTGCCGCGCGTCGCCGCGGTGGCCGAGGTGCTCAAACGAATCATCAGCCGGCTCGGCTGAACCTCAGCGCGGCCCGGCGTCGGCGGAGAGCTGACCTGCGCGCTTGAGCAACGCCCTGCCCTTCGGCTCATCGAGCTCGACGCCGCGCCCCTGCAACGTGTGGAGCCCGAGCGTCGCGCACGCCCCCGCCAGGCCGAGGTCACACGCGCGCTGCAGCGCCGCGGGGCCCGAGCCCGGCTCACCGCGCCACTCTGCATCGAGCAACGCGACGCCCAGACGGCTGCACGACTCCGCCACTCCTGCGTCACACGATGCCGAGAAGAGCGTCACGGCCCGCAGGTCGAAGCCACCATCGAGCCCGAGCCGGTGCGCATAGTCGCAGGCTTCACCATCATCGGCAGCGCAGCGGCCGGGCAGCCCCTCGGTGGCACGGCGGAGCGCTGTCGCTGAAGAGAGACCCGCGTCGGCCGAGGTGGCGAGCCCGAGTCGCGCGCAGGAGGGCAGATGCCCCAGCTCGCAGCCCTTCGCCTCGAGCGCCCAGCCCGTCGAGAGATCGCGGCTCGTGCCCTGCCCGCTGAACGCGCGAACCGCCGCGCTTCCACATGAAGCACCCACGCCCCGCTCACACTCGGTCGAACATTCCGCGAACGTGCCGCACTTCACGGGCGCCTTCACGACGACCCCGGCATCGACGGCTCCCACCGCGGGCTTCCTGCACCCCACCAGCGCCACCACCACCACCACGAAGACTCTCATGCGGCGCGCATGGTACCCGCGATGCGTCACGACACCAGTGGCAGCACGAGGCGAAAGGTCGTTCCTTCGGTGGAGGAGTCGACGACCTGCACCGTGCCGCCGTGGCCTTCGACGACGCGACGAACGACCGCGAGCCCCAGCCCACTGCCACCACCGCCGCGCCCACGCGAGTCACGGAGCCGATGAAAGGCCTCGAAGACCGACTCCCACTGCGCGCGCTCGATGCCGATGCCGTTGTCCTTCACGTCGATGACGACGGAGTCGTTCTCGCGCCTCGCCTCGACGCTGAAGCTGACCGGCGTGCGCTCGTTGTACTTTCGCGCGTTGCGCACGAGGTTCAGGAAGACGACCTTCATCCACGTCGGGTCGGCGTCGAGGCGAAGGCCCTCGGTTCCCCGCACGGTCAGCTGCACGTCGGGCGCCTCGGCCTCGAGCCAGCTGCGCACCTCGTCGAGCGCCCACGGCTGGCGATGGAGTACGTCACGGCCACGCTCGAGCCGGTTGAACGACAGAATGTTCTCGACGAGCGCCGACAACCCATCGACCTCGGCCACGATGCGCTGCGGCCAGTCCTTGGCTTCGGGCAGGCCTTTCGTCTTCCGCTCGAGCGTCTCGGCCATCACGCGCAGCGACGCGAGCGGCGTTCGCAGTTCGTGACTGACGGTGGCGACGAGTTCGTTTCGGGTGTCGAGCAGCGCCTGCTCCCGCCGCTGCACGGTGAACGCGAGCAGCACCAGCCCCACGCCGAGGAGAAACGCGACGGCCAACAACACGAGCTTGAGCTGGAGCGCGCTCCTTCGCTGGTGCTTCGCCTCGAGCCAGCGTGCCGAGTCGACCGAGACCAGCAGTGAATCGACCAGTCCTTCCGACGACGAGAGCACGAGTTTGTCGCTCGGACCGAGCAGGCCGCGCTCACGCATCGAGGTCTGCTGTGCCTCGAGCAGCGACGGAATCGAGACCGCCACCCCGCGCACTTCGGGCCCTCCGCGCAGCACGAACCCGCTCCGCACCGAGAGCCCGAGAGGAACGTCTTGCATCGGCGCGCGTGGTGACGCCGCGGCCGCTGCACAGCGAGAGACGAAGTCGTTCACCTGCACCAGCGCTCGCTGACTCTGCCGTTCGACGATGGCGCAGACGCCTTTGAGCTCATCGGCCGAGAGCCGCTCGCTCACCTCGAGCACGTGCCGTTGAAGGCCGGCTTCCTGAGGCGTGAAGCCGTCACGGAGGACACGCTCCATCAGCACCTGGGCCGGCTTCGAGCGGGTCTGCAGCAGCTCGACCATCGCCAGCACGGTGGACAGGTCGTCGATGGGCCCGAGGCGGAATTGGCGGCGATGGTTCAGCAGCCCGCGCACGTTGGCTTCGATCTGTGGCTTGTCGGAGGTCGTGAGCGCACGTGAGAGCCGGGTGACGAAGCGGCGGCGTTCGGCGGGCGGAGAGTCGTCAGCGTCGTCGTCCGTCGCCGCGAGGAGCGCGTTCATCGCAGCGACGACCCCTTCGGTGTTTCCCCGCGCACGTCGAGGCAGCAACGGCGCGCCATCACTCACCAGCAACAGCCGCGCGTCATCGAGCAGTGGATCTGCGAGCGCAGCGTCCATCAACGCGACGCCGAGCCGCCACTCATCCTCCAGTGCGCGCCGCAGCGTCGCCGACGCGTACGCCTCGAGCGCCGCGCGTTGCCCTTCGGTCTCGGCCCGGCGCGCGTCGTCTTCCCGAAGGAACACCCCCACCAGCCCCGCGAGGAAGAGCGAAAGCACGACGAGCCCCACCACGAAGGGCGTGCTGGTGGAGCGGCGCTTCGTCACTCGATGACCGGCAGGCGATCGAAGTCCATCGTCGCGACCGGCGCCTTCGCCTCGAAGCGGTCGGGCCGGCGGTCGAGCGTCTGGGCCGTGTGAATGAGGCGGGTGAGCTCGACGACGTCAGGCCGCTGCGCGAGCGACGGTGGAAGCTCGGCGACCTGCGCGAGCAACGCATCCCACGTGAGCGTGCGGGCCCAGTAGCTGCCGCGGAGCTTCTCGGCGAAGCCCGACACCACGAGCGAGAGTCGAGCCGGCGGCGTGGCCGACTTGCGATCGTTTCGAATCACCGAGGTGGGCAGCGCGCGCTCGACCAGCTGCGATGCTCTACCGACCGGCTGCTTGTACCGCGCGCGGAAGATGGCGAACGACTGCGCGTCGCTCTGCGCCTTCAGCTTCACCTCGTAGATGGCAGTGACCGCATGGCCCGCGCCGAGCTCACCCGCGTCGACCTTGTCGTTGGCGAAGTCGCGCTTGTCGAGCAGCCGGTTCTCGAAGCCGAGCAGGCGGTAGCGCTCGACGACGGAGGGGTTGAACTCGAGCTGCAGCTTCACGTCCTTCGCGACGACCTGCAGCGTGCCGGTGAGGTTCTCGACGAAGACGCGCTTCGCCTCGTCGAGCTTGTCGACGTACGCGTAGTGGCCGTCGCCCATGTCGGCGAGGCGCTCCATGAGCACGTCGTTGTAGTTGCCGAGCCCGAAGCCGATGGCCGAGAGCGTGACGCCTTCAGACGCGCGGCCCTTCACCGTCTGCCAGATGTCGCCCGCGTTGGTGACGCCGTTGTTCGCGACGCCGTCGCTGCAGAGGATGACGCGGTTGATGCCGCCGGGCACGAAGCCCTTCATGGCCAGGTCGTACGCGAGCGAGAGGCCGGCCTGCACGTTGGTGCTGCCTTCGGGCTTCAGCGCGTCGATGCCGGCGAGAATGCTCTCTTTCTGCGTGGCGGGCGTGGGCGGCAACACCACGTGCGCCTCGGTGCCGTAGACGACGAGCGAGACCTTGTCGCGACCGTCGAGCTCGTTCACCAGCAGCGTCAGCGCCTGCTTCACCAGGCCCAGGCGGTTCTCTGTCGCCATCGAGCGCGAGACGTCGATGGTGAAGATGAGGTGTGACGGTTTGCGGTCGGCCTTCGCGACCTCGCGCGCTTTCACGCCGACGTGCAGCACGTGGTAGCCCTTGCGGGTGGGCGAGGGGAACGCCTCGACCTGCACCGCGAACGCCTGCTCCTTCGGCGGCTGGTAGCCGTAGTCGAACGCGTTGACGAACTCCTCGACGCGCACGGCCGCTTCATCGGGCAACACGCCTCGCTCGAGGTAGCTGCGTGCGAGTGAGTACGAGCCGGTGTCGACGTCGGCCGCGAAGGTGCTGACGGGCTCGGCGTTCGTCTCGATGGTGGGGTTGACGCCGTAGTCCTTGAGCACCATCGCGGGCACGCGCGTCGTGGTGGTCGGCGTCGGCTCGAGCGACGTCTCTTCCGGGCTGAGCACCGGCCACGACGAGACGGTGCGGTACTGCATGGGTGGCTCGGCGCTTCGCAGCGCGCAGGCGGCGATGAAGAGCATCGCGCCCGCAGCCAGTGTTCGTTTCCACGTCGTCTGCTTCATGAGAGACCTCCGGTGAGTGATGCCGGCATGGTCGGCCAACGCGAGGCTGAGTGTGGCACCGGGGTCTCAGCGGATCTTCATGGTTTCTTCATGACGGGCCGGTAACCGTCATCGCCGCGCAAGGTTCTCTCCACATCGGCCGATTCCAAACACAGGCCAAGACGAACACTTGCGACTGCGGCAATTGAGGAGCTACCGTCAATCATGGCCACTCGATGGATTATCGATGGATTCTCAGCAGCGCCTCGACGGATCGTGGTCGCTCTGGTGTCATGCACGTCGTTGATGGTGCTGGGAGCGCCAGACCTTGAAGAAGCTGCCCGAGCGCGCTGTGCCGCGAAGTTGGAGGTTGAGCCAACTGAGCTCGAGAATGTCATCGAAAGCTCGGCGACCCTTCCGACAACCAAAATCTCGTTTAGCTACTTCAAGTTTGCGCAGCCGCTGGGTGCGCACTGGTGTGAGATCGCGCTGACGGCTACGGCCGAGGTCGTGGACGCTGCAAGCCTTATCGCGAACGAAGAAGCAGCTCAGCGCGCTCGCTACGGGGCGCTATCGATCGAGCAAGATGCCGCTGTCCGAGCGCTTTCACCCACGAAGTTCGTCAACGGCCTGTTCATCCTTGCTCGCCCAGTGACACCGAACTTCCGCACCACCTCATCGCCTCTGTCCGCAAAGCGGGAGTTCCTTGCCAGTTTCAGCTCCCCGGTTCTGAGCCGTTTGAGGTCCTCATTTCCAAGCGCCCAATTCGAGCGGCTCGATGACTTCTTCGGCGTTCGATTC
The DNA here is from genome assembly GCA_040275325.1 of Myxococcaceae bacterium. GTDB lineage: Bacteria > Myxococcota > Myxococcia > Myxococcales > Myxococcaceae > Xiheimicrobium. The sequence goes on from JBEOKA010000496.1 coordinate 8,268, forward strand.
AGCATGCAAGCCGCCGATCTCCTTGCCACCGCGCAATGGTCTGACTTTGTGGGGGTAGAGTTTGAGAACACCACGACTGTCCTTCTTCAATCAGCGCCCGCTCCAAACTGGTACAACGCCGCTCAGTTCTCGGGAGCGCATTCGGTTTCGGTCGGCGCGGGGGGACGCATCGGCGTAGTCGAGAGTGGACAACTGGCTCTACCTTTCGCCCCTCAGTTATCGCCCTACTTGAGCATCGCAAAGGACAGCAATGGCGTGGCGAAGAACGGTGACAGCGCAGTCGGGAGGTACCATGCAGAAGCCGTCTTCAGCGTCATTTCGAGCCGAGACGTCCAACAGCCGTTCTCTGCCACCCTATCCTCTCCTGGAGGGGCGCCTGAGACGATGATCGACTTCGCTGGAAATTCCGCTGTCGCGGGGAGGAGTTTTGGCAGTTCGATTGAGGCAGTTCGGGCACTGCTGCCTCTCAACGAGGATGCTCTGAGTTTCAGCTTTTTCAGCGGCGTGCGACCGCCTGGAAGCTCGACCTACCTGCACACGAGACGACCCGAAGCTTTTGGACTTTACCTCGACGAGCTGGCGTACGACTTTGGCCTCACATTCGTTGCCGGCGCAGGGAACATCAACTCTCCGCCACTCGTCGATGACGAGTATGTTGCTTCTCCTGCCAGCGCGCTCAACGTCCTAGCGGTGGGTGGAATCGACACGAAGAGGACTGACACTTGGACGGACGACGTAGTTTCCGCGAGTTCCTCGTATGTGAACCCAGTGGGACTGTTCGGCGGAAGACCCAAACCCGACGTGGTCGCCCCTTCAACCTCGGTGATGGTCTGGGACAGCATCAACGCTTCAAACAGCGCCAGCGGGACCAGTTTCGCGACACCCATGGTTTCAAGCATTGCTGCCCTTCTCAACTCAAAGTTTCGGCAACAGGGCGGGACAACAACCGTACCCAACGAAATCGTACGTTCTATCATCGCCGCGTCAGCACAGCAGAATGTTGACAAAGTGACTATCCAACGCAGAACTGGTGGTTTTCCAATCGTGCCAAAGAGCGATTTCGACGGAGCAGGAGGGGTTGATGCGGCGGGCGCCGTCGACATTTTCGCGAAGAGTCGGTACGGCTATATCCAACTCCCCGGAACCTGCCCATCGCCGACCGGACCAAACCGCTTTCAGATTCTACCTGGCGCGAAGTTCACGCTGCAGTACGGAGAACGTGCGCGAGTTGCGATGGCGTACTCGGCATTCGGAACGCGACTTGGGAGTGTCACAGCCGATTTCGACATCGTCGTCGCCGAGGTTGACCCGGCTGGAAAGATCCTTCGCTTGGTAGCGTGGAGCGGATTCCAAGACAACACGCTTGAGGCAATCGAGTTCAAGGCAGACTTCGCTGGAACCTTTCAGGTCTTCTACAAGAATTCTACAATTGGCCCGTGCCTCCCACCTCGGTACATTGGATACGCGTTCTGGCCGAACGTTCCAGGGCGTCCGTGAGGTGTGCAGCCGTCAGCATTCTGGCACTTGCGACCAGTTGCTCGCCTCTGCCTGCACGCCCTGATGCAGCGGCCGAGCCGAATCTCTGCTGGAATCCCATCGGGCAGGTCATCGACTCGGTTGGTCCTGCTCCTATTGCAACGTCATTCATCCCTGACTCGGGAGCAGATACATGTTTCGATGCTCGGAGAAGATACAGGTTGCTCGACCTGCGAACCCGACTTCCTGCCGAACTCGTTGCCCGCACAGGTGTCCTTGAAGCCACGCAGCGATACAATGGCATCTTCGCGCTCGAGGTCGAATCGGGCGAGCAGTGGCGCAATATTGGAGTTCTCTACTTCGTTCGCCCCTCCGCTGGCAGGTTCGTTCCGCAGTCTTGTCGAGCGTTCGAACCCGTTCTCGATGCCTATGCATGCGATGGTCGCCTCTTTCAAGCAGATGGCGGTCTGCACGCACTTCAAGGGGACGATTGGCTAGCCGCTCCGGGTAGTGTTTTGTACACGGAGCGAAACGGCGCAGTACTTCGCTATGACACCATTGCTGCCTCTCCGAGAGTCGCTATTGATATCGTTGACGACCTTCAATTCTGGGCCGCTGACGACACGGGCATTTCAACGATTTCAAGATTCGGGGCGGTGAATATTGAGCTCGAAGACGGAGGGGTCCTCCAGAGCCAAATCGACGCGTCTGGATTTGATGCGTTCCACCGAATCGACGGGAGGACTTTCTACGCAAGACTTCATCCTCAAGCCGGCTTCAATGAAGTCTGCGAGGTCGGGGGCACCTGTGTGCCGGGAGGCATTGTCACTGTCTCTGATTTGCAAGCATGGGAGCCGTCTCCCGTCGTCTTCGAGAGCTTCCAGTCATTCGGGAAGTACCGTTGGGATGGCGGCTGGAAGCCCGCGCCGGCCGG
>JBEOKA010000497.1:0-22926 GCA_040275325.1 Myxococcaceae bacterium
GGGAGCTCGAGGGCTACGCCGACCTCATCGGCAAAGCGGGCGCGTTCGACTTCGAAGCAGAACGTCAACGCTTCGAGAACGGCGACGACGAGCTCGAACCCGCGAAGTCCGGCCTGTACCTGCGCTACCAGCTGTTCGTCGAAGCGCTGCTGCGTGAAGGTGTGTCGCTCGAGGAACTGCACGACGCCGACGTCGAGGCGCTCGAGCGACGCCTCCGTCAGTGACCGTTCGGTTGCTTCGCGCGACCGTTCAGCGCTCAAGCGCTCCGCGGCTGCCCTGCGCCGTCATGATGCCGGCGTGAAGATGATGGTCGCGCTCTCAGTCGCGCTCGCAATGCTCACCGCGTTCGGGGGCGCGGTTCACGCCGCGTTCACGTCACTTCGTTCTCTCGCGCCCGACGTCTCACGCGTGAAGGTCTGTGATGGCGAGACGGTGAAGCTGGGCGATGGTTCGACGGGCACGCTCCAGCTACGCGTCTCCCGCGAGCAGCAGTGCACGCTCGAGTGCGAGCCGACGGATCCCTGGGTGACGGTGACGCGCGCGGAGCTGATCACTCCATCGCAGACCCTCGAGGTCGGGCTCGATGCGGGCGCGCGCTGCGTGTGGCTGCCTGACGCGCTCCCGACGTTTTGATCACTTCACGAGCGCTGCACGAATCGCGGCCGCGAGCGCGTCGGGAGACTGCGCTCCATTGAGCTGCTGCGCGCCGATGACGAAGTGAGGAACGCCGGTGATGCCCTGGTTCGCTGCAGCCAGCGCCTCGGCGCGCGTCTTCTCTCGTCGCGCGGAGTCCTTCATCGCGGTGCGCGCACCTTCGACCTCGAGGCCCGCCGACTTCGCGAGCGCGGCGAGCACCTCGACGTCTCCGATGTCGAGCCCGTCTTCGAAGTGCGCCTTGTGAATCGCGTCGACCAGCGCCGCCCGCTTCTCGACGGGCGCCCACGCGATGAGCGAGTGCGACGTCGTCGTGTCGGGCGAGACGCGAATCTTGTCCCACGCGAAACGCACGCCGTACGGAGCGCCGGCCGCAGACACGCGCTGGAAGGCGCCATCGAGCCGGTCGACGCCTCCGAACTTCGCGCCGAGGTGCTCACGAAAGTCACGCCCACCGGGCGGCGTCGAAGGGTCGAGCAGGAACGCGTGGTGAACGACCTCGACGCGCACGTCCTTCGACGACGCGACGACGGTGTCGAGGTTGTGCAGCCCGATGCGGCACCACGGGCAGACCGTGTCGTGCCACACGTCGACGCGCACGGTGGGCAGCAGCGGCGCCGGTGGTGGGCGCGCGCAGCCCGGCAGCGTCAGCAGAACGACGACGAGCGCAGTACGCATGGCCCCGAGTCACCCGACTTCAGGGCCACCGTCAAGCGACTCACTTCTTCTTGCTGGGCATCGTGCCGGGCATCACGCGGAAGCCCTGCAGCGGCGCAGGCGCCGTCTTCGCCACGGGCTTCGCAGCCGAGCTGGGCGCGGCCACCTTCGAGGGCGGCGCCGAGGGCTTCTTGCCCTGGGCAGGCACCAGCAGCTTCGACACGTCCTTCGACACGGGCTTCACCGACTCGGCCAGGCGCTTCCCGAAGGCGGCCTCGAGCGCGAGCATCGCGTCTTTCGCCTCTTTCGCCGCCTTCTCGGTGGCCGCCTGGTTCTTCGCGTTCGGAGCACCAGCGCCCAGCATCGCCTGCTCGAGCACCTCGACGAGCTTCTTGAGCGCGCCCTCGGCCTGCTTCGCGAGCGGGTCACCCGTCTTGAGCGCCGGCTTCAGCGACTCGAGCTGGTCGACGTACTCCTGGCGCTGCACCTCGAGCTGCCAGCGGTAGACCTCGACGAGCTCTTTCTTCAGGTCGGCCGTCAGGTCTTTGCCCGTGCCGTTGGTCTTCTTCAGGCCCGTCACCAGGCGCTTGAGGCGGGCGTGCTGATCAGGCGCGCTTGCGAGAATCTGCGGGCCGCTCTCGGCGAGCAGCTTCTCGAGGTCGGCGATGGGCTTCTTGAGGGTGGTGGCGTTCATGGTGGTTTCCGGGAAGAGCGAAGTTCAGGGTGCGACGTAGCCGTTCACGATGGTGTTGAGGTTGTCGCTGTCGGCAGAACCGCTGCGGCCACCTCGGGGGTTGAGCACGTTGTCAGTCGAACGAACCAGCGGCCCCGTCTCGACCGAGAGCTGCACTCCCATACCGAAGAACTTGAAGCCGGCGCCGAGCAGGTCCTTCGTCTTGTAGCCGACCGTGGGCAGGTCGACCTTGTAGGTGCCATCGGGCGAGACACTGCCCTTGATGGCAACCACGACGGGCCCTGCCTGGCCTTGAATCTTGCCCTCGACCTTGAAGTTGCCGTGGGCGTCGACCGTCACCGACGGTTCGGCGGTGAACTTCACCGCGCCCATGCGGAACTGGACGTCTTTCGTCCAGACTTCGTCGTTCGACTTCTTGAAGGTGATGAAGGACTCGGGGCTGAGGGCGAGCTCTCCTTTGAAGGTGCCAGCGCTGAGTTCGAACTTGATCTTCGACCCCATCAAGAATGCTGGCGCGTCACCGGGACGCAGGGTGTCCGTGCCGTTGTAGGTACCGACCGTTGGGTCGACGCCGCCCCATTCAGCCGAGACGGTGTTGGGGCCGAGGGTGCCGTCTGACTGGGTGCGCGGTTGGGTCGCGCCCGTTGCACTCGTTCCACCGGTGCCTGCCGTTGGGGTCGAGGTGGGGGCCGTTCCGCCGCCGCGCAGGTCGCGCGCGTCGAGCCCATCTGAGAAGGCGTAGCTGGGCGGAGGCGGGATGTGGGTGGTTCGGTAGAACGCGTCGCGATCCTCTGGGCTCAGACGGAACCCCTCGGGCGGCATCTCGAGGTCGACGCCAGCGCGAATCATGTTGGGGTTGGAGCCGATCTTCGCCGCGTTCCACGCGTAGATTTCAGGCGCCAGCCCCGGGTCGCCCAGGTTGTTCTGCGCGAGCTTCGTCAGGTTGTCGCCGCTGGCCACGCGCACGACCTTGCCGAAGATCTCATTGTCGACGCGCCGCACGTCGGCCTGGCTGCCGGTGGAGCCCGTGGTGGTCTCGGTGCCCGTCGTGCCGGCCGTGTCATCGGGCTCGGTCGAGGCGGTGGTGCCGGTCGTCGTCGGCTCGGTCGCTCCGTCGGTCTCGGTGCTGGTGGTGGAATCGGTGGTGCCCGTGGCGGTCGTCTCGGGCTCGCCGGTCTTCCCGAAATGCTCGCCCACCATGCCCACGATTCCGCTGATACCGCCCGCGTAGTCGCCGGTCGCAAACGACTGGCCGATGCCGACGACGGTCGAGATGGTGCCGAGGGTGTTGCGGGTGGTGTCGCTCATCGGGTTCCCGGTGAGGTCACCGATGCCCGAAGCCACCGTCGTGCCCGCGCTGATCAGCCCGCTGAGGTCGCCGGTCTTCACGGCGGTGACAACGCCTCCCACGCCGCCAGCGATGCGGCCCAACTGCGAGAGGTCGCTGCTGATGGGCATCTTGGCCAGGTTGCCGACGGCGCCAGCGGTGCTGATGACGGCGCTGACGAGGCCCGCGATGTTGCCTGTCTTCGCCGCGGTGATGGCGCCGTTCGCCGCGTTCACGGCGGTGGCCGCGTTGCTCAGCGTCGTCGCGAGGCTCGCGTTGTTGGCGAAGCCGGCGATCTCGCTGCCGAGACCGAGCGCTCCGCTGATGACCCCGAGCACGTTCTTGTTCTTCACGCCCTGGTAGACGGACCAGGCGCTGTTCGCCATCTGAGCGAAGGGCGCAATGGGCGGAATGAAGCTGCACACCGTGAGCACCACGCTCACCGCGGTCTGCCACCAGCTCTTCTTGGGCGGCGGCGGAATCTTCGCGGCGGCGGCGCCCTCGAGCTTGCCGTCCTGGCCGACCTTCAGCTGCAGGCGGTACTTGTCACCACCGACGGGCACGTCGAGCGAGTGCTCTCCGGGCGTGCGGGCCGTCATCGCGGCGCGCGAGAGAATCTCGGTCGCCTGCGCAGCCGTGACGTTGCGCGTGCCCTCGGCGTCGAAGCCCAGGCCAGCGAGCGTCGAGCGCTTGTCGGCCATCGACAGCTGGTCCATCTGCAGCGTCGTCGCGAGCGCCGTCTCGATGGTGAGCAGCTTCCCGTTGACCTTGCCCTCGGCGTCGACGTTCAGCGACAGCTTGCCCGGCACATCGGTGACGGTGGTGCTGTCGCCACCTTCGGAGGAGTACGTCGTGGTGCGGGTGAAGGAGAAGTCGAGCTCCTTCGCGCCCGGCGTCATCGACGCTTCACGCAGCTTCGCGAGCGCGTAGTCCTTCTCGAGCGGCGTAGCCTGCGAGAGCCACGACTCGGACAAGCCCGCTTCCTTGAGCGTGGCCTCTTTGTACTCGGTGGGAACGTGCGAGAGCTCGGTCGACAGCCGCGCGTGCAGGTCGGCCGGCAGTGGAGCGCCGTTCACCTTGCCGTCGGCCGACACGTTCATCGACACCGAGAACTTCACCGGCGCGCCGTCGACCTTCGTCTCGGAGCTGTTGCCTTCCCAGTCGCTGCGCACCTGGTTCGTGTGCGGCGTGACCGAGAGCTCGACCGTCTTCTGGCCGGGCGTGTTGCGCGCGTCGAGCACCTGCTTGAACAGGCCGTCGAGCTGCTCCTCAGAGATGCCGCCGCCGCGGGTCTGAACCTGCTCAAAGGCCTGCTTGCCGTCGTTCAGCTTCGAGGCACCGCCGTCGGCCAGCAGCTGCTTGAAGCTCGCCTGCTGCGCTTCGGGCAGCACCGCGAGAATGGTGTCGATCTTTCCCTGGCGCGTGGTGCCTTCAGCGAGCGACGCGGGCTCGGTGCCTGCGGGCACGGGCGTGCACTTCGTCTTGACGTAGTCCTCGGGCTTGCCGTTCGGCCACTCGGCGCTCTCGCGCTTGACGAGCTCGGTGAGCGCGGCCTCGACCTTCGACTGCTGGCCGTTCACCTCGCCCCTGGGCCCGACCGTGAACGAGATGCTGGCGGTGTTCGCCTGCGTCTTGATGTCGTTGACGGTCCGCATCGCGGGGCCGCTGTCGGGGCTCGAGTACCCGTTGGGGTCGACCTCGGTGTGCGTCTCGGCGGTACGGGTGATGATGGAGAGGTCGAGCGACTTCTGGCCAGGCGACTGGCGCGCAATCTCGACCTGGGTGAGCGCCTGCTGCACGTCGGTGCCCGAGGCCTGGCTGAGCCACGCGTCAGAGACGCCGACCTGCTTGAGCGCGTCACGCTTCTCGTTCTCGGTGAGCTGCGCGACGGCCGCGCCGACCTTGAGGTCCTTGTCGCAGGGCAGCGCTCCGCCGTTGACCTCGAGGTTCTTGTTCACCTCGAGGTGCGCGTTCACCTGCAGCGACTCGGTCGGCTGCGTGGCGTAGCTCTCGCCGCTTCCAACGGTCACCTGCGGGCCGTCGAGGTGCAGCTCGAGGTTCTTGACGCCGGGCTCCTTCGCCGCGGCCAGCACCTCGCCGAACGCCTTGTCGATGGAGGCCGGGTCAGCCTTCTTCTCGAGGAACTCACGCACCGCAGGGCGCTGCTCCTCGGGCGCGACGGCGACGATGGTGTCGATCTTGTGGAGCAGCGAGGTGAGGTCGGTCGGCGTCAGGTGGCCGCCGCTGAGCGGGAAGACGTCGGCGCGCTGCGCGACCTCGGCCTGCGCCGCAACCTGCGTGCTGGCGGTGTCGTTGGCCGTCGAGCCGCTCTGGGCCGTGAAGGTCGACTTGCCATCGGTGCCGGCGGCCGACTTCGCCTGCGCAGCCTCGGCCTGACGGGCCTGCTCAGCCTGGCGCGCGACCTCTGCCTGTCGTGCCGCTTCGGCCTGCCGCGCCGCTTCTGCCGCACGTTCGGCTGCGGCTTCTGCTGCTTCGACTCCGCCGCCGCCTTCGCTGCTTCCAACACTGTTGATGGCCATTGAGTTTTCCCGAAGTGCGGCGCGAAACCGCTCGATTCTGGTGTGGAGAAAGACGAACTGACGCCCTTGAAGAGTGGATGCAGGGCCGTCGAGTTTCGTGCATTTGTCAGTCGACCTGACGGTCGTCGGCGCTGACCCGCCGTGGCGCAGGCCGTGTTTCCGGGGTGAGCCTGGCTCGCACCGTCTCCATCAGCACACACGTCTTGCAGCTGCCGCACTCGACCAGCTCGGCACCCAAAACCCGAGGAGTTCTGCAGGTCCACGCGAGGGCGGCGAGGGCTGGCGGCAGGGCCTCAATCTCCTGGTGTTTGGGGATCAGCGGCAGCTTCGCGAGCGGCGGTGGCGCGATGGGATGAGACGTCACATGGACGGCGGTCTCGATGACGGCGCGCCGGTTCGAGGCGCTCACGGTCTGGCCGCTGACGACCTCTTCGGACTCCTCGAGGCAGTAGCCCAGCACCCAGCGGTCGAGGTGTTTGCGCGCGACTGGCCAGGCGTTCTGGGCGACGAGGCCCGCCTCGAGGGCGACCGACAACACGTCACGGCCGGTGAGCTCGAAGGCCGAGTGGTCGATGGTGCTCTCGGTGTAGCGAAAGGGTCGCAGGTGCTGGCGACACCACGCGACGATGTCGGCGCAGGCCCTCGCCTCGGCGCGGTGGCGGCCTTCGCGGTTGATGAGGTGAACGTGGTGAACCCAGAGCTCGTCGGTCGTGGTCGTGAGCAGGTGGTGAAGTGAATAGAGACTGTCGATTCCGCCGCTCAACATGACGAGGGTGTGCACGTGGCGAGTGTGCACGGTGCGCCGTTTCGCTGCATCTGCGGAGGGTGAGCTCCGGGGCTAAGGTTGCGGTGCCGATGGCCGACACACCCAAGCGCCCGGGCCGCCAGTTCCTGCCCGCGCTCGACTTCAACGACAAGACGACGCCCGACGCGCGGCCCCTTCAGGCAGAGAAGGCTCCGCCCAGGCGGCCCTCTGGCGTGATTCCCGCGGTCGCAGCCCCGCCCCCCACCCGCCCTCAGCGGCCGGTGACGCGCGACACGCTCAAGGCGCTGCTGCCACCCGCGGTGAAGCTGACGAACGGCGCGAAGGACCTCGGCAAGAAGATGAGCCTCTCGGACTTCGGTGACGAGGAAATCACCGCGTACGACAAGCTCATCGGCAAGGGGAAGCGCTCGGCCACGCGCGACTTCGTGGCGCCGACGGCGATTCCGACGTTCGACGGCAACGAGCCGGCGCCAGGCACCGAGGTGCGTGGCTCACTCGCGGTGACGCTCGCCTTCGTGAACGGCCCCGAGGCGCGCTCTCCGGCGGCCTACCGCGCGGCGATTGATCAGTTCGCCGTCGCGTGGAACCCGCGCTACCTGCCCGAGGCCGGCAACGCCTCTCGCGCCCACATCTTCATCTGGGACGTCACGCGCGCCCTGTCGGTCGAGGTGCCGCACGTGCTCCGCGGCGTCGAACAGAACCTGTCGAAGACGTGCACCTGGCTGCGTGAGCACTCGTCACGCGAAGGCTGGGTGCGTGTGTCACTCGAGCGTGGCGTCGAGCACGCGCTCACCGGCAGCCCGTGCCTGGTGATGCCCAGCGACCCCTCGTGGCTCGCGCTTGGAGTCGTGCGCCCCGAGCGCGACGCGAATGGCAAAGCCGTCATCGCCGCAGCGGGCAAGAAGCGTGGTGGCTCGCTCTCGTTGCTCGATGCGCTCGGCGTGTTGCAGGTCGAGTGCTACGTGCACGCTTGATCAAGGCGGGTTGATCAATCGCAGCCCAGTCAGCCTGTTGACGCGGCGCTGAGGATCGCCCCTTGCACACCGGCAGTCCCCCAGTGGCCCCCGACGATGAACCGGGGGTCCATCTCACCATGGTGGGTCCACAAGGCCCACCGCGCCGACCGGGGACTCCAGCCGATGACCTCACCTCGTTTCACGCTCACGCTCGCTGTTGCCTGTCTGTCCATTCTCGCCGCCTGCTCCAACGGCAGCAGCAGCGCCCAGCCGCAGAAGGCAGACGTCGCGCGCACCCAGCAGGCCTCGACGCTGTCGGGGTGGTCGGTCGGCAAGCGCTACCTGGTGACGCACACCGCGACGGGCGCGCAGAGCCTCACCGACTTTCAGGTGCGCTTCCTCATCGATACGGCGGCCGAAATCTCGGCGGGGCGCATGCGCAGCGACTGTGCCGACCTGCGCGTCTTCGCGGGCGACGGCTGCACGCCCACCGACGCGGTGCCCTTCTGGGTCGCCGACGGCACGTGCAACACCACCACGACGAACATCTGGCTGAAGCTGCCGGCGGTCGCGCCCGGCACCTCGACGCCGCTGTCGATGTTCTGGGGCAACCCCGCCGCGGCCAGCGAGTCGAACGGCGCCGCCGTCTTCCCCATCTTCTTCGATGACTTCAACGCCGCCGGCTCGACGCTCGATAGCGCGAAGTGGAACGTCTACGGCCCCGTGAGCCGCAGCGGTGGTTCAGCGACGACGGCCGGTGGAGCCTCGGGCTTCTGGTCGAAGAACAAGGTGCTCGCGGCCGGCCAGACGGTGTTCGGCGTTCGCACCGACGCGCAGTCGGCCTCGGGTGCAGACATCGAGTTCGGCGCGGCCACGATGGTTGCGCCCGGTTCTCCCGGCGCCGAGATGCACTGGTCGTCGCGCGTCTGGTCTGGCGCCACGTGGATGTCGTACGACTACAGCTACGTCTTCATCGGGCGTGGCAGCTCACCGGGCGTCTGCACGCAGCAGGCTGACGTCGCGCCGCGCTGGGCGAACGTGCCGGGCACCACCACCTTCTTCCAGACCGAGTTCTTCTACGAGAAGAACGCCAACAGCAGCGTCACCTTCGGCATCTACAACAAGGTCGGCACCAAGCTGCAGGTCACCCTTGGCTCCTCGGCCTGCACCGTCGCCGACACCGAGAGCGCGTACTGGCAGTTCGACCACTCCGGCGGCCTGCCCAACCCCATCTCGCGCGTCGACTACACGTACGTGCGCAAGTACGCGAACCCCGACCCCGTCATCGTGCCCACGGGCATCGACCTCGGCCCCGCGTCGTGCCTCGCGCTCGGCCAGGGCCCGTGCACGCCCGCCACCGAAGGCTCGGTCTGTCAGACGGTGAACTGCAGCAGCTCGGGCATCTGCATTCCCAACCGCACCGACGCCTGCGCCGTCGACGCCGACTGCTCCATCGCCAGCTTCTGTGAGCGCTCGAGCTGGACGTGCCGCACCAAGCTGGCCAACGGCGCCGCGCTGCCGCAAGACGGGCTGCACGACACCTGCACCGCGCCGGCGCTGCTCAACGCGGCCTGCGCCTCGGGCCAGTGCAACGTCACCACGCAGACGTGCGGTGGTGTGCTGGGCGTCGCGTGCACCGCGGCCTCCGACTGCGTCAGCAACGCGTGCAGCCCCAACGCCAACACGTGCATGCCGCTGGGCGGCTGCGCGGTGACGGCTGACTGCACGGGCGGCGCGCAGTGCAACGCGGGCGTGTGCGAGGTGTACCCGGGCATCGACTCGAGCGCCGGCACTGCGCTCTTCGACGCCAACGGCCCCGACGTGGTGCTCGACCCCGACCTCACCGTCGTCGGCTCGCAGAACCTCACCGGCGCCACCGTCAGCATCGGCACCGGCTTCGTCAGCGCGCAAGACCGGCTCGTCTACACCACCGGCAACGGCATCACCGGCAGCTACAACACGACGACGGGCATTCTCACGCTGTCTGGCTCGGCGACGAGCGCGGCGTACCAGGCGGCCCTGCGCACGGTGCAGTACCGCAACCTCGCCGGAGCGCTGCCCAACACCAACCCGCGCACCATCACCTTCGCCATCGGCTCGGCCGTCGCCAACGGCACCAACGGCCACTTCTACGAGTACGTCTCGTTCAGCGGCTCGTGGACATCGGCGCGCACCAACGCGGCCGGCCGCACCTACCTCGGCCTGCGGGGCTACCTCGCCACGCTGACGAGCGCGGCCGAGAACGACTTCGTTCGCCAGAAGCTCACCAACGACGGGTGGATTGGCGCTCAGTCGAACCCCGAGACCACCTACCCGCGCACCTGGTACTGGGTGACGGGCCCCGAGGCCGGCACCGGCTTCTGCAGCAACCCCTCGTCGGGCACCTGCACCTCGGTCAACGGCGGCTTCAGCAACTGGGCGTCGGGCGAGCCGAACAACTCGGGCGGTGAAGGCTGCGGGCAGATCTATTTCGCGAACAGCGGCCGGTGGAACGACCTGCCCTGCAGCTACGGGCTCGCGGGCTACCTCGTCGAGTACGGCGGCAGCACCGGCGACCCGGTGTTGACGTTGACCGACACGCGGGCGCTGCAGGTGCGCGCCAGCACCAGCGTCTCGCTCGCCACCTCGCACGTCAGCGCGACGCTCAACACCCTCGTCACCATCACCGCCACCTTCTCGCCCTCGGCGGCCACTGGCACCGCGCAGTTCCTCGTCGACGGCCAGCCCTTCGGAGCGCCCGTCACCATCACCGGCGGCGTCGCCTCGTTCAGCAGCGGCACCTTCGCCATCGGCGCGCACACCATCGGCGTGACGTACGGCGGAGACACGCAGCGCCTCGCGACGACCGGCTCGCTGAGCGGCGGCGTCACCATCACCACCATTCCCAACGGCTCGGGACCGTGCACGGCCGGCAACCAGGCCACCGTCTGCAGCAGCGGGCTGTGCAACGTGGCGACTGGCACCTGCGCGGCGGGCACCGGCTCGGCGTGCACCACCGGCAGCCAGTGCGTCACCAACATCTGCGGCAGCAACGGCCAGTGCGGCGTCACCAACGGAGGCGCGTGCACGAGCGGCGCTGACTGCCAGAGCGGCGCGTGCAGCAGCAACGCGAACACCTGCATCCCTCCCGGAGGCTGCGCCGTCACCGCCGACTGCGCGCAGGGCCAGCAGTGCAACGGCTCGCTGCAGTGCGAAGCGGCGCCGGGTATCGACTCGAGCGCGGGCGTCACGCTCTACGACGCAACGGGCGCTGACGTCGTCATCGACTCCGCCCTCACCGTGGTGGGCGCGCAGAACCTCACTGGCGCGACCGTCACCATCGGCACCGGCTTCGTGAGCGCGCAAGACCGCCTCGTCTACGCCACCACCAACGGCATCACCGGCAGCTACAACGCGACGACGGGCATCTTGACGCTGTCGGGCTCCGCAACGGCCGCCGACTACCAGGCTGCGCTGCGTGAGGTGCGCTACTCCAACGTCGCCGGCGCCTTCCCCACGACGGCGCTGCGCACCATCACCTTCGCCATCGGCTCCGCCGTCGCCAACGGCACCAACGGCCACTTCTACGAGTTCATCTCGTACGCCGGCACGTGGACGCAGGCGCGCGCCCACGCCCAGACGCGCACGTACCTCGGCCTGCAGGGCTACCTCGCGACCCTCACCAGCGCGCCCGAGAACGACTTCGTGCGCCAGAAGCTGACGAGCGACGGGTGGATTGGCGCTCAGTCGAACCCCGAAACCACCTACCCGCGCACCTGGTACTGGGTGACGGGCCCCGAGGCGGGCACCGCGATGTGCAGCAACCCGTCGTCTGGCGTCTGCACCGCCGTCAACGGCGCCTTCAGCAACTGGGCTCCGGGAGAACCGAACAACTCGGGTGGTGAAGGCTGCGGGCAGATTTACTTCGCGAACGCCGGCCGGTGGAACGACCTGCGCTGCGCCTCGGGCACGCTGCCTGGCTACCTCGTCGAGTACGGCGGCACCACGGGCGACCCGGTGCTCACCCTCTCGGACACGCGGCAGCTGCAGGTGCGCGCACGCACGGCCATCGCGCTCACGTCGTCACAGTCGTCGACCACGCTCCACGCGCCCGTCACGCTGACGGCCACCGTCTCGCCGGCTGCGGCCTCGGGCACGGTGCAGTTCCTCATCGACGGCCAGCCCTTCGGAGCGCCCGTCGCCATCATGGGCGGCGTCGCCTCCCTCACCACCAGCACGCTCGCACTCGGCGCGCACACCCTCGAGGTCTCGTACGTCGGTGACACCGAGCGCCTCGCCGCGACCGCCAGCGTCACCGGCGGCGTCACCATCACCACCATTCCCAACGGCGTCGGTCCCTGCACTGCGAGCACCGCGGCCACCGACTGCGCCTCGGGCGTCTGCGGCGGCTCGGGCACCTGCGGCTACCGGCTCAACGAAGGCCCCTGCACGCCCGGCATGTCGGCGCTCTGCCAGTCGGGCCTGTGCAGCGTCGGCGGCTCGTGCATGCCCTCGACGCCGGGCGGCTGCTTCGTCGACGGCGACTGCGCCGCGGCGAGCTACTGCGACCGCGCCACCAACACCTGCGTGCCGACACTGGCGGCGGGCACGGCGATTCCCAACGACGGCCTGCACGACGGCACCTGCCAGGCCAGCGTGAGCGCGACGTGCCAGAGCGGCGCCTGCAACGAGGCGACTGACACCTGCGCCACCTCGAATGGAACGAGCTGCACCGCGGCCGCCCAGTGCGTCAGCAACGCCTGCGCGCCCAGCGGCGCCTGTGTGCCCTCGACGCCCGGCAGCTGCTGGGCCGATGGCGACTGCGACTCGACATCCTTCTGCAACCGCAACGCGCTCACGTGCGTGCCGCGGCTCGCGAGCGGCGCTGCCATTCCCGTCGACGGGCTGCACACCGGCCTCTGCGCCGTCACCACCATCGCGCCGACGTGCGCCACCGGCCTGTGCAACGCCACCACCAACACCTGCGCCGGCGCCGTCGGCCAGAGCTGCGCTGCTGCCGCGGAGTGCGAGTTCAACACCTGCTCGGGCGGCCGCTGCGGCATCTCGAACGGAGAGCCGGGCTGCACCGTCAGCACGGCCTCGCTCTGCCAGTCGGGCACCTGCAGCGCATCGGGCTCGTGCATTCCTTCGGGCGCCAACGGCTGCTTCATCGACAGCGACTGCAACGCGACCTCGTACTGCGACCGGGCGAACTACCGCTGCGTCGCTAAGGGCCAGGCAGGCGCTGCGTTGCCGAATGACGGCCTGCACGACGGCGTCTGCTCGACGTCGCTCGCCAGCGCGGCCTGCACCACCGCCGCGTGCAACCCCGCCACCAACAGCTGCGCCGACGCCAACGGCTCGGTCTGCACCACGGCCTCGCAGTGCGTGACGAACATCTGCGGCGCTGATGGCCAGTGTGGCTACGAGCCGGGCGCAGGGCCGTGCACGGCGTCGAACGCCGCCACGGTGTGCCGCTCGGGCGTCTGCAACGCGTCGGCGAATGGCAGCACGAGCGCCTGTGTGCCGAGCGCGTCGGGTTGCTGGGTCGACGGCGATTGCGGCATGGCCGAGTACTGCGCGCGCAGCACCTTCACCTGCACCGCCAGGGCAGCCGCTGGAGCGCCGTTGCCGAACGACGGCCTGCACGCCTCGTGTGTCGGTGGCGTCAACGCAGCCTGCGCCTCGGGCCTGTGCAACGCGACGACCTCGACCTGCGCGCTGGGCAACGACGGCACCTGCACCACGGGCGCGGAGTGCGTCACCAACATCTGCGGCTCCAACGGCGAGTGCGGGCTGGCTGACGGCCAGGCGGGCTGTACGGCGCAGACTGGCGCGACACTGTGCCAGTCGGGCGCCTGCACGCCGTCGAACGTCTGCGCGCCTCCGGGCGGCTGCTTCGTCGACCAGGACTGTCTGGCGAGCCAGTTCTGCGACCGCGGCGCGTTGACCTGCCGCGCGAAGCTGCTGGCTGGAGCGGCGATTCCCTCGGACGGGCTGCACACCGGCGTCTGCAACGGGCTGGGTGAAGCGACGTGCGCGACGGGCGCCTGCAACCCGACGACGAACACCTGCGCGGCGGGCAAGAGCGTGGCCTGCGCCACGGCCTCTCAGTGCGTCAGCAACCAGTGCGGCGCCAACCAGCGGTGCGACCTCGCCGATGGCCAGGCGGGCTGCACCATCGCCGACGCCTCGGCGTGCCAGTCGACGACGTGCAGCGCCTCGGGCGTCTGCATTCCCGCGCAGAGCGGCAGCTGTTGGGTCGACGCCGATTGCGCCGACACGCAGCACTGTCGTCGCGACCAGAAGGCGTGCGTCGCCGACGGAGCCCCGGGCAGCGCGCTCGTCGCAGACACCCTGCACGACGCCGTCTGCAGCGGCCCCACGGCGCGGGCGGTCTGCACCAGCCAGGCCTGCAACCCGGCCACGAACACCTGCGCTCAGACGAACGGCGCAGCGTGCACCGCGGCGGCTCAGTGCATCGTCGACGTCTGCGGCAGCAACGGCCAGTGCGGCCTCGCTGACGGCCAGGCGGGCTGCACGGCAGCGACGGCGACGCGGTGTCAGTCGGCGACCTGCAGCACCTCGGGCACCTGCATGCCGTCCACCGGCTGCTGGGTCGACGCCGATTGTGCCCAGGGCCAGTACTGCGACCGCGCCGCCACCACCTGCCGTGCGCATCTCGCTCCGGGCGCGACGATGCCCAACGACGGGCTGCACGACGGGCAGTGCACCGAGGCCAACGCCACGGCGCTGTGCGCGAGCGGCCTCTGCAACGCGGCGACGAACACCTGCGGCGTGCGCAACAGCGCGGGCTGCAGCCGCGACGACGAGTGCGAGAGCAACGTGTGCGCGCCCGACGGCCGCTGCGGCGCTCCCGACGGCACGCTGTGCTTGAGCGACGCCGTCTGCCGCAATGGCTGCGTGGCGGGCTTCTGCGCCAACTCCGACCCCGGGCTGCTGACGGGCGGTGGCGGGTGCAGCTCGAGCGGCGGCGGCAACGCGCTGTGGCTGCTGGCGCTGGCGATGCTCCTCGTGCGGCGCGCTCGTCGGGCGACGGGCGTGGTGGTGATGGCGGCCCTCGTCGTCTCGATGCCGGCCCGCGCCCAGCAGACGACGGGCGTCTCACAGGGAGCGGCGGTCGACACCTTCCGCTCCTCGGCGCCGGGCAGTGAGTGGTTCTCGACCGACTCGCTCGACTTCCGCGGCACGGTGCGGCCGTCAGCGCGCGCGTTGATGAACTGGGGGCATGCGCTGCTGGTGGTGCGCAACTCCGATGGCCAGGTGCGCAGCACGCCCGTCGAGAACCAGCTGTGGCTCAACGTCGGCGCGGGCGTCACCTTGTTCGACCGCGTGCGCGTCTTCGCGAACGTGCCGGTGGCCCTGGCGCAGAGCGGTGCGATGTCGAACTTCGGCGGTCAGCCGCTGATGGCCGGCAGCGCGGGGCTGGGCGACCTGGGCTTCGGCGCCGACGTTCGGGTGCTGGGAGAGTACGGCAAGCCCTTCACGCTCGCGGTGGGCGCGGTGATGACGGCTCCGACGGGCGCCTCGGCCCAGATGCTGGGTGACGGCGTGGCGTCGGTGCAGCCGCGTGTGTTGGCGGCGGGCCAGGTGAGCTCGTTCGTGTGGGCGGCGCAGGCGGGCTTCAACGTGCGCGGCGGCAGCATCGGCAGCATCAACTTCGGCCATGAAGCGCGCTTCGCGGCGAGCGCCGGCATGCGCTTGATGGATGGGCGGTTGCTCGTCGGCCCCGAGTTCTTCGCGGTGGCGCCCGTCACCTCGTCTGGCACCTCGCGCACCTTCGGGCTCGAGGGCGACCTCGGCGCGCACTTCAACATCACGCCGCAGTGGCGGGTCGGCGCTGGAGTCGGCACCGGCCTCGTCAACGCCGCCGGCGTGCCCGACGTTCGCGCGATGGCCTCGGTCGACTGGGTGATGGGCTGGGCGCCTCCCGACGCCGATGGTGACGGCGTGCCCGACGCGAAAGACCAATGCCCGCAGGAGCGCGGCAGCTCGGCCCGTGGTGGCTGCGCCGCTCCCGCCGACGACGACCGCGATGGCGTGCCGAATGGGCAAGACCTGTGTCCCTCCGAAGCCGTGTCGTCAGCCGCAGACCCCGCGCGCCCGGGGTGCTCGCTGCCGCCCGACGCCGATGGTGATGGCGTGCCCGACGCGCAGGACCAGTGCCGCAGCGTGGCGCTGGTGGGCCCCGCGAACCCGAAGCGGCCCGGCTGCCCCGACACCGATGTCGATGACGATGGCGTGCCCGAGTCACGTGACGTGTGCCCGAGCCAGGCGAGCGGCCCGCAGAGCGACCCCGCGCGGCCCGGCTGCCCGGCGCCAGATGCCGACGCTGACGGCATTCCCGACGCGCTCGACCGCTGCCCCGGTGAAGCGGGCGTGCCCACGACGGATGGCGAGAAACATGGCTGCCCGGGCCTGGTTCGCCTCGAAGACGACAAGCTGCTCACCAACAGCCCCGTGTATTTCAACCCGGGCACCGCCACGCTGCAGCCGCGCAGCTTCCCCGTGCTGGAGTCGGTGAAGAGCACGCTGCTGGCGATGCCGTCGGCGAAGGTCGTCATCGCGGGCCACACCGATGCACAGGGACGCGTGGCGTCGAATCAGCTGCTCTCGCAGCAGCGCGCCGAGTCGGTGCGCACGTGGCTCATCGAGCATGGCATCGAAGCGGGCCGGCTCGAGGCGCGCGGTTACGGCATGTCGCGGCTCGTCGTCATCGACGAGAAGACCGAGGCAGACCGGCAGGCCAACCGGCGCGTCGAGTTCCTGCTCGTGCGGTGACGAGAACCGGGCCGGCGCTCGTCGTCACCCGACGGGCGCTCAGCCTTCGCCAGCACCATCGCGCACTGACACCCAGGCAGAGAACTCCGATGGGCGGAACCCGTAGCGCGCCGAGGTGACCTCATTGAGGTTCTCGAGGTCGACCTCCGCTGCGGCGACGAAGCGCGCGCGCGCAGCGGCCGGCAGGTGAAGGTCGGCATACCGACTCAACTCCGCTCTCCAGGCGGAGCGTGGCAACAGCGCGCGCACGACCTGGGCGACCGCACCTCGAAGCGCCATTCGGTGCTCGAGCCGGAAGGTGTCTGGTTCGCCGAGCGCTGTGCGCACCTGACCAAGACGCGCAGCCGAGCGTTCGTAGGACCAGACGTAGAGGTCGCGCAGCAGCTCGAAGCGATTGAACTCGTACACCGCCAGCGTGGCGCGCTGGTACAGCGCGGGCGGCACATCGACGAACGAGAGGGGCACCAGGTTGCGCTCGATCAGCGGCACGTTTGCCGCCAGCCGAGACACGCGTTTGTTCCCGTCGATGAACGGCTGCAAGTAGGGAAGATGAACGAGGAGGAAGAACGAGCGCTCGTAGGGGTCGTCGACGCGAAGCGCGGTCAGCACCACCTGTCGAAAGCACTCGTCGATGAGCTGCGGGTTCGCGAGCGGCAGGTAGGCGCTGCCGCTGATGGAGACCGGCGTCGACCGCAGGCCACCTTCGTCTCCTGGGTTGCCGAGCAGGTTCTCCATCAGCAGGGCGTGCAGGGTCTTCAGCATCCGCTCGTCGAGCCTTGCAGGAGCGCCGGGCTCTCCGATGAGCATCTCGATGGCTGCTTTGTGGTTGATCAGCATCTGCGCTTCCGTCGCGCTCTTGCCCTCGACGCGCGCGCCAGACGCGAGCAATCGCTCCGTGTCGAGGAGTGAGTAGGTGTTGCCTTCGAGGCGCGAGGAGTTCCACGAGAGGTCGAGCAGAAAGCGCTCGAGCACCTTCCTCGCGTAGGTGCCGGCCGGCTGTCGTTCCTCCGCGGTTCGGCCGCGAGACGCCAGGTGCGCTCGCAGTGCCGTTGGGAGGTACTGGGTCACACCGGGCACGTAGTCATCGAGGAACTGGCGGCGGTAGCTCACCGGAGGTCGAGCCGAAACCGGCGCCTCCAACCGCTGGAGCACCTCGCCGCCCTCAGGAGACAGCGCGACCCCTTGAGCGACTCGAACCGGGGCGTCGAGGGTGGCAACGCCCTCGACCTTTTCCGCCAACAGGTATCTTCGCGCTCTCGTGTTGCCCTCAAACCGAAGCTGACCCGCCGACTCCATCTTCCGCAGGAGTCGAAGAACCGTCTGATTCGAGGCTGAATCGGCTGGAACCGCGGCCCTCAACTCCTTGAGTGTCAGTCCAAGTGGCTTGTTTTCAAGCGCTTTTCGGACATCACCTTCATTCATTCATTCATTCATTCATTCATTCACGACAAGTGTCAAATCGTTCACGCGAGCGACACCTCGAAGCCGGTGCGACCCTTCGGCCACTCGGTGCGCGGCGACGACGCGGGCGTCACGGCGTACAGCAGGAAGTCGAGGTTCTGCACCATGAAGCCCTTCACGGCGGGCCACAGCGGGTCGCCTTCGCCGAGGTCGAACGAGAAGAAGTGCAGCCCCGTACCGTGGAGCCTTCGATAGGCCTCTTCGAGCAGCGCGCGGAACACCCTCGCGTCGTCGCCCTTCACCGACACGTTGCAGAGGTACGCGTAGCGAAACTCGTGACCGGGCTCGGGCAGCTTCGGCCAGCGCAGCACCGAGGCCGCCGTGTTGTAGCCACGCTTCACCCAGCGCATCGAGCCGTTGTACGCGCGCACCTCGAAGCGCTTCACCGGCGTCGGATTCCAGATGGAGGCTACGCCGACGATGGCGCCGCTCGTGTCTTTGGCCACCATCACGTCGTTGAGCGAGAAGCCGGGCCAGTGGGCGAGGCGATGCTGCAGCTCTCCGTCGTCGAAGCGATAGCCGAACGCGCGCCGCTGATGGTCTTCGTGCAGCAGCGCGGTGATGGCGGGCAGGTCGGCCTCGGTCGCGCTCGTCACCGGCACGTTCGTGGAGCGCTTCGGCTTCCACGTCAGCTGCACCGAGACGGTGGTGAACGGGCGGAGCAGCTCGTAGTGCGGCTGCTTCGTGCGGCCCTTTCGCTTCTTCGTCAGCGCGTTGATGGCGGCGCGGTTCGAGGCGAGCAGCGAGGTGTAGTACTGCGAACAACCGGTGCGCTCGCACAGCGCCTCGAAGTACTCGCCAAAGAAGCGGGGGAACGCGCGCGAGCGGTCGAACCGAATGCGCAGGTCTCCGAGGTAGCCGACCTTCTGCACCCGGCCGTCGAGCCAGCCGTCACGAATGAGCGCGGTGCACATGCCCATCAGGCCCTGCTCGGCGTCACCCACGTACACGACCGGGTCGACGCGCTGCATGCGGTAGAGCGCGAAAAAGTCGGGGCTGCGCTGCGTCGCGAGCACCAGCTCACCGCGCATCGGCACGTCACCGAAGAGGTCGAGCAGCGCGGCGTTGTCGGCGTCGGTCGCGAGCCGCGGCGTCGGCGCGTTCATGGCGTCACTCCGTGCCCTGCGGTCCAGTGCTCAATCACGGAGGCGATGAACTCGTGCGCGTTCATGGCTTCACTCCATGCGCGGCGGCCCACGTCTGGAACGCGGCGAGCGTCTTCGCCTGCAGCGGCAAGCCACGCAGCAGCTCGAGCGCCCGCGTCGACGCCGCGATGGACTCGGTTTTCGCGCCTGTCGCCCACTGCACCTTCGCGGTCACCATCAGCACGCGCGCGACCTGATCAGCCGCCAGCGTCTTGTTCTTCCCAAGCGAGGTCGAGAGCCGCGCGATGATGGGCAGTGCGTCTTTCTCCTTCGACAAGGCCACGCGAGCCTCGACCTCGGCCGTGTCCAGCTCCACGAAGTACATGTCCTCCTCCGAGACGCGGCCGGCGATGGGCGCGCGCGCCGCTTCGAAGTGCACGAGCGCCTCCTTCGGCTGGTGGAGCATCAACAGCGCCTCGCCCCACGACAGGTGCACGAGGCCGACGCGCACGTGCGCGGCGGGCCGCTTCGCGAGCGTGATGGTCAACGCCCGCTGACACAGCGCCTCGGCCTGCTTCGCGTGCCCGAGCTCGGCTTCGATTTCACACGCCATCGACAGCGGCTCGGCCAGTGAGGGGTGGTCGGCGCCCATCGACTTCTCCTCGACGGCGATGGCGCGCTGAATGCTCTGCTGCGCCGCCTCGAGGTCTCCGAGGTCCTGCTGAGTGCCGGCCAGGTTCGTCAGCACGTGGCCGACGCGGGAGTGCTCGGGCCCCAGCGCCTTCACGCGAATGTCGAGGGCGCGCTGGTAGTACGCGAGCGCGGCGTGCGGGTCTCCGCGGTCTGACGCATCGATGCCGAGCGTGTTGAGCGTCGACGCCACCTCGGGGTGCAGCGGGCCGAGCGACCGCTCACGAATCGCCAGCGCGCGCTCGTACATCGCCTTCGCCTCGTCGAGCTTGCCCAGCGAGCCCACGCAGATGGCGAGCAGCTGCAGCACATCGGCGACGGCGGGGTCGTCTTTGCCGAAGAGGCGCTCCCGCAGCTCGAGGGCGCGCTCGTAGTGTTTGCGGGCCTCGGGGTACTCGCTCTGCGTGTAGAGCAGCTTGCCTTCACGAAGCTCGAGCAGCGCCTCGAGGTGGGCGTCGTTGCCCAGGCGCTGCACCACCGCGCGGGCGTCTTTCGCGAACGCGGCGCCATCACTCCACCGGGCCTGCTCGGGCCCCACCGCGTCGATGAGCGTGAGCAACGCGCGGGCCCGGTCGACGTCGTCACCCACCGCGTCGGCGATGGTGGCGGCTTCACGAGCGGCCGTCTCTGCGGCCTTCGCGTCGCTGTTGGCCAGGTGTGCCTCGGCGAGCATCGCCAGCGTCTCGGCGTGAACGGGCGCGTACTGCGTGGCGCGCGCCGACTCGACCAGCGGCTTCAACGCGTCGACCGCGGCCTGGGGACGAGCGGCGACCAACAGGCTCGTGCGCGCGAGTTCGTCTCTCACCATCGTCACCGCAGGCTGCTGCGCGGGCGTGGGCGGCGTCACCGAG
This sequence comes from Myxococcaceae bacterium, assembly GCA_040275325.1. Taxonomy (GTDB): domain Bacteria; phylum Myxococcota; class Myxococcia; order Myxococcales; family Myxococcaceae; genus Xiheimicrobium. The sequence goes on from JBEOKA010000497.1 coordinate 20,463, forward strand.
GCAGCGAGCAGCTTCGGGTCGGCACACCACTCGAGCGGCTCGAGCGTGGCGAGCACCGTCGACGTCGACGTCACCACCTCGGCGTCGGCCTTCGAGAACCAGGACGCCATCGCGCCGAGCTGGGCCTTCGCGCGGTCGAGGCAGCGCATGCGCAGGTCGAGCACCTGCGGAGATTGCGTGCGCGTCACCCACGTCGCTTCGCAGGCTTCGCGGCGTGCGACACTCCACGCGGCGGCGCGCTCATCGAGCACCGTGCGCACGGCGTTCGACGCGTTCTCGGCGAAGGGCACCTTCGTCGCAGTCATCGCAGCCTGCACCCGGTCGCGGGCCGCCGCGTCCCACACGCCGGCGAGGGCCTCGGCCGGAACGTCACACGATGGCGTTCGGGCTCTCCACGCGACGCCACCTGCGCCGAGCGCGAGCACCACCGCAGCGGCGCTCACCACCATCGGCCAGCGCTTCTTCGGCACCAGCACGCCCTCGAGCACGTCGAGCAACGGCTCCATCGACTCGAAGCGCTTCGATGGGTCGAACGCGAGCCCACGCTCGAGCGCCCGCCACACCTCGACCGGCACGGGCGGCTGCTGGTCGAGCTGAGGCCCACGCAGCCGCGCCTTCAAGAGCTCGCCGACCGTCGAGCCGTCCATCGGGCGTTTGCCGCTCAAGACCTCGACGGTGCTGACACAAAACGCGAACTGGTCGCACGCGGCCGATGACTTGCGGCCCTCGAGCAGCTCGGGCGCCATGTACGCAGGCGTGCCGATGAGCGCGCCGGTCTGCGTGAGCTTCGCGTCGAGCAGGTCGGTTGCAGGAGTCGCCGTCTGGGTGAACGCGTCGTCGACGTCAGCGGCGAGCCCGAAGTCGGTCACCTTCACGCGGCCGTCGCTGGCGACCAGCACGTTGTCGGGCTTGAAGTCGCGGTGAATCAGCCCGCTCGCGTGTGCCGCGGCGAGCCCTCTGCCCGCGTCGACGCACGCGCGCAGCACCTCGCGCCAGTCACGCCCATCGACCCAGCGACGCAACGAGCCGCCATCGATGAACTCCATCGCGACGAACACCTGGCCGCCCTCGTCGCCGACCTCGTACACGGCCACGACGTTCGGGTGAGAGAGCCGCGCCATCGCCTGCGCTTCACGCACCAGCCGCGCCCGCAGCGCCGGCGTGTCTCGCCCCTTCTCGACGCGCAGCACCTTGAGCGCGACCTTGCGGCTGAGCGCCGGGTCACGCGCCAACGAGACCTCTCCCATCGCGCCAGCGCCGAGGAAGCCGTCGACCTCGTAGCGGCCAAGCCGGTCACCCGCCGTCAGCCGCGCGCCGGGCGTGGAGCGCGCTCCCGACACCGGTGACGCGAGCGTGTTGCCCAGGCTCAGGTCACCCGTCGAGGGCTGCGACTGGAGCGCGGCGAGCACGACGCGGCACGCGCTACAGCCGTCGACGTGACGGTCGATGGAGCTGCGCGACGCGTCGTCGAGTCGCCCTTCGGCGAACTGCACCAGCAGCTCTTCGGCGGGGCACGTCATGGTCGAGGGTATAGCGCTCGGCTTCGTCACGTCATGCACTCGTCGTCGCCACCGGTGACGAGTCCGGGTGACGGCCTTTTGCGCGGCGCTGGTAGAGTGCCGCTCGATGCTCGTCGAGGCGTTCTTGCGTGCGGTGGGCCCAGCGGCTGCGACGTGGCGGGCGCGCTCTGACCTCGCGACGCAGCTCGAGCAGCGCCTGCAGCAGGCCATCGTCGCGTTTCCCGGCGTTCGGGTCGATGGAGCCCTCGTGGGAAGTGCGCTCGGGCGGTCGCTCGCAGGCGCTCCGGCGGAGTCGCTCGAGGCTGTCTCGCTCGAGGTCGTGCTCGCGGCGGCAGCGCTCGGCGGTGATGCGCGCGCGGTGGCGCTCTTCGACGCGCTCGTCGTGTCGGAGGCGAAGCAGGCGGCGCAGCACCTGAAGGCCGGAGCCAGCTTCGCCGACGAGCTCGCTCAGCAGATGCGTCAGCGCCTGCTCTCGCCGCCGTCGCCGAAGCTGGTCGACTACGCGGGCCGTGGCAGCCTCAAGAAGTGGCTGCGCGCGTCGGCCATGCGGCTGGGCATCAACCTCGCCTCGGCCGAAGGGCGCCACCGCAACGACGGTGACGATGATGAAGCGCTCGGGCAGCTGCAGGCGTCGGCCGCGTCTCCCGAGCTCGCGGTGGTGAAGGCCGAGACGGCGGCGCTGGTGACCGACGCGCTTCGAGCCGCGTTCGCGAAGCTGTCGCCGAAGGAGCGCAACCTGCTGCGCCTCTATTTCCTCGATGGCGTGTCGAGCGCGCAGCTCGCGAAGACGTACGGAACGCACCGGGTGACGGTGACGCGCTGGCTCGCCGCGGCCCGTAGCACCGTCGTCGAAGCAGCCATCGCTCAGCTGCGTGAGCAGGGCGCGCTGAGCGCTTCGACGAGCGGGGGCGGAGCAGAGGTCACCGCAGTGGACGCGTCCGAAC
>JBEOKA010000498.1:0-6844 GCA_040275325.1 Myxococcaceae bacterium
ATCATCGCCATCGTCGAGGGCCCGCGCTTCACCGTCGAGTCGGTGCGGTTCGAGGGCGCGAAGGCCATCGCGGCGAAGGAGCTCGAGCAGGTGGTGCGCACCAGGCCGGGAACGCCCGTGCTGCTCGATCGCCTCGAGGTCGACGGGATGAAGCTGGTCGCCCTCTATTGGGACCGCGGCTACGTGATGGTGACGGTGGCGCAGAAGCGCCTTCCGCGCGGCGCGACGCCTGGCCCGACCGACGTCGTCTTCGAGATCGTCGAGGGCCCTGTCTTTCGGGTGGGCACCGTCTCGACGAAGGGCGTGTCGCTGGGCGCGAAGGGGCTGGCCGGGCTCGAGACGAAGTCTGGTGCCGTGTTCTCCCGCTCCGCCGTTCGGCATGACCTCGACACGTTGCGCGAGCGAGCCGCGAAGCAGGGCAAGACCGTCGAGGTCGTTCCACTCACCGAGCTCGACCAGAAGAAGCGCACCGTCGCGCTCACCTTCGAGCTGACCGAGAAGCCCTGAGTGCGGGTCTGGTACTCCGACCCCTTCGAGGTGCCGCTGCCCGAGGGCCACCGCTTCCCCATGGGCAAGTACCGGCGCGTGCGCGAGCTGCTGCTCGAGCGCGGCGTGCTCTCGGCTGATCAGCTCGAACGCTCCGAGCCCATCGCCCGCGAGCTCCTCGAGAAGGTTCACGGCAGTGCGTACCTCGACGCGTGTTTCGACGGCACGCTCGACGAAGCCGCGCTGCGCCGCATCGGCTTTCCGTGGTCTCCGGGGTTGCTCGTGCGCTCGCTCGCGTCAGCGGGTGGAACCCTGTCGGCCGCGCGCTGGGCGCTCGAACGCGGCGTCGCCGGCAACCTCGCGGGCGGCACGCACCACGCGTACGCCGACTTCGGCTCGGGCTATTGCGTCTTCAACGATCTCGCCGTCACCGCGGCGACCCTGCTCGAGGAACGCAAGGTCGAACGTGTGCTCATCGTCGACCTCGACGTGCACCAGGGCGACGGCACCGCGAGCATCTTCACGAACGAGCCGCGCGTGTTCACCTTCTCGATGCACGGCGCGAAGAACTTCCCGTTTCGCAAACAGGTCTCGACCCGCGACGTCGAGCTGCCCGATGGCTGTGACGACGCGCAGTACCTGGGCGTGCTCGACCAGCACCTGCCCGAGGTGTTCGAGGCGTCGGCGCCGTCACTGGTGCTGTATCAGGCAGGCGTCGATGCGCTGCGTGAAGACGCACTGGGCCGCCTGCATCTCTCGCATGAAGGCTTGCGCCAGCGAGACCGCCGCGTCTTCGACCTGTGCTGGAGCCGCGCCGTGCCCATCGCCATCACGCTCGGTGGTGGGTACGCGAAGCCCATCGAGGCGACGGTCGAGGCGTGCGTCGGAACGTACGTCGAGCTGCGCAGAAGGTACGGCTGACATGTCCTCTTCTGCGAGTGCTGGCATACCCGTCGTCATGCGCCTCGCCCTGCTGCTTCTCGTGCTGCTCACCGCGTGTGGGCGCTCTGACGCGGGGGCGGCCGACCTGCTCCAGGACGCTGGGGCAGGCGTGGATGCAGGCGCTCGAGACGCAGGCGCAGCAGACGCGGGCCGGTGGTGCGCGGCCGAAGCGGCGAGCTGTCTGGCCGATGGGTGGCGCTTCGACGAGCCGGGCCGGTGCTGCAACTCACGCATGACGTGCAAGCAGCTCGACGCCGGAGTGCCCGGCTTCTGCGCGTACTGATCAGCCGTTCGACATGTTCACCGTGTACGTGGTGCACGTCGGCGCGGCGTTGGTGCGTCGGTAGATCTTGATGTCGAAGTCGGCGCCGTCTTCCGAGCCGATGCTGCCGTCGCGCCGGAAGCTGCGACCGCAAATCTCACCCTGCATGTAACAGCTCGAGTCATGCGAAGTACCGCCCTTGCGGTAGACGCACATCTCGATGCTCGGGTCGCTCGTGGTGAGGGTGATGCGAACGTCGAAGTCGTCGCTCAAGAAGTTGGTCGCGTCTTCGGCGTGAAACCGAATCCAGTCGACGTCGTCGGGCTCGGGCAGCATGCCCTGGTGCTGCGCGGTCTGGCCCGAGGTGTCCTTCAGGTTGCCCTTGTACTCGCCCATCGAGCAGAAGCTGGACGGGTCTGAGCCGGTCTCCTGGCACTCGCAGCCGTTCGAGGCCATGGCGTCGGTGTTGAAGTAGCCCGCGTTGCAGGCCGCGATGCCGCACTGGCCGTTCATGCACGACGGCGTCGCGTTGGCCACCATGCAGCCCGAGTTGCAGTTGACGCCGGTGGCGGTGAGGGGAATCTCGACGATTTGCTGCACCGGGTCGTCGGTCTCGATGCTGACGCTGCCGTTGAACGAGGCCATCGCGTCGGCGCGGAACTCGATCTCGATGTTGCCGCGCGCGGCCGTCGCCAGGGTGAAGGGCAGGGCGGGCAGGTTCTTGAACGAGTACAGGTTGCTGGTGCCGCCGACGAAGGTGATGCGCTTCACCGTCAGCGCGCCGAAGCCGATGTTCTTGAGCTCGAGGTTCTTGCTCACCTGCCACCCCAGCGGCGTGTTGCCCCACGCCAGCATGGTGGGCGCGACCTCGAGGCGGGGCTCGGTGACGACGCCGCGCACGGGAATCTCGAGCGTGGGCCGCGTGGCGTCGGTCGAGGTGATGACGAGCATCGCGTCGACGATGCCGGGCTGGCTCGCGTCGAGGTCGAGCGTGAGGGGAATGCGCTTGAGCGAGTCGAGCGTCGCCGTCATCGCCATGTTCGGCAGCGAGACGCGCACGTTGTTCGACGGGTCGCGCACGGTGACGTTGCTGATGAACAACGGGTTGCCACCCAGGTTGGCCGCCTGCACCGTCACCTGCCGACGCTGGCGCCGGGGCACGTCTCCGAAGTCGATGGCGCGCTCCTCGGGTTCGACCGCGATGACGCCGTCGATGAAGCTGGTGCCCTCGACCTCGAACGTCACCGGGTTCACCGCGGGCGTCGACGAGCCGATGACGACGTCGCCCTGGTAGTAGCCGCGCGTCGTCGGTTTGAAGACGACGGGAATCGACAGGCCCGCGTCGGGCACGAGCGCCGAGAACGCGGGCAGCGTCACCGACACCCACGGGTGGCCGGCGTCGACCTGGTCGACCGCGAGGGCGATGTTGCCGAAGCCCACGTTGCGCGCGATGGCCGGCAGCGACTTCATCTCGCCCTGACGAACGAGGCCAAAGTTGAGCGAGCGCGGCTGCACGTCGAGCGCGGGCTCTCCGACGAGGCGGCGCACGAGGGGAATCTCGAGCTCACCCGGCTCGAGACGGTCGGGGTCTTCCGAATCGGGCGACGCGTCGGTGTACGTCACCAGCACGCGCAGGTCGTCGGCCGCGGGCGCCGACTGCGGCGCGTACTTCACGTCGATGGAGAACTCGGCCGCCGCCCCGAGAATGAAGGGCGTCATCTGGCTGGGCGTCAGCGTGTACTCGCCGCTGTCCTTCGAGAGCACCACGCGCTTGACGGCCACCCGCCGGTTGACGGTCGACTGCACCTTCACCGCGAGCGTCGTGTCGCAGCCCGGCGTCACGCAGGTGAAGGCGAGCTGCCGGGGAATCGCGCGCAGGCCGCGGAACGGGCCGATGCCATTGCTGTTGGTGACGCTGGTGGGCGGCTTCGTGCCGCAGCCAGCCGCGAGGGCGAGAACGAGGAGCAGGTGGGTTCGCATGGTGGGCTCCATCACGGCACCGAGAAGACGCCGTTCTGCCGCACGAGGTTGAGAATGTACGCGGTGTCGCCCTTGCGCCCGAGGCTGGTGTTCTTCTCGGACACCAGCATGCCGTTGACGAACACCTTCACGTTCACCGCCGAGCCCGCCTTGTTGAGGCAGACCTGCTCGATGAGGCGGCCGACGTCCTGGCCGGGAATGGGAATCGCTCCGCCGGTGAGCACGTCGACGAGAATGTCGATGCTGATGCCGAGAATGCCGGCCAGCAGCGCCGTCGGCAGCGACTTGCAGTCCTGCTGGTAGTTCACCATCACCCGGTAGGTGCCGTCGGCGCGCGCGTCGGCGAGCACGATGCGCTCGGGCTCTTCTTTCGGAGCGAAGGCCAGCCACGTCGGGTTGCCGTACATGCCCCAGTTCATCGGCGACGGCGTGCGCTCGTTGCAGACGTAGCCGAACGGGTGCTCGAGCGTCATGTCGACGTCGCGCACGTCGTTGTCGAAGGCCGAGTCGTTGCCGTTGTCGTAGGTCATCTCGAGCTTCACGACCTCGGGGCCGGGGCCCATCACGCCGTTGGCCGTGACGGGAATGGTGATGACGGGCCGCGAGGGGTCGTTCGAGTCGAGCTGCAGCAGGCCGCTGATGGGGCCCGCCGCGGTGGCTGTCACGACGACCTGCAGCTCGCTGAAGGTGCCGCCCGCGATGGCGGGGATGATCTGCGGCGCGGTCGACAAGTCGGTCGAGGGCCGCGTGCCGCCCCAGCTCGCGCGCACGGTGAGCGGAGCGCCGCCGCTGTTGGTGATGGTGAGCGGCCGCGAGAGCGTGGTGCCGAGGCGAACGTCTCCGAGGTCGATCATCATCGGCGTCACCGAGATGACGGGCGGCGTGGCCGAGTTGCCCTGCATGGGAACTCGCAGCTCGCCTTCGCTGGTCTGCAGCACCAGCGTGCTCAGCGTGTCTCCGCCGCCGTCAGGAGCGCCCGACGAGCGGGGCGTGAAGCGCGTCTCGAAGGTGAAGAGGGCGCTGTTGTCTTGCGTGATGGGGCGCAGCGTCTTCGGCAGCGTGCCCATGGGCAGCACCACCTCGAAGTCGGAGTTCATCGCCGGCTCGACCGCGATGGCGGTGATGGTGACGGGCGCGGTGCCGGTGCCTCGGTTCGACAGCGAGACGTTGCGCTTCGACTGCCGACCGACCGCGACGTACCCGAAGTTCACCGGGTTCGGCGCCGCCGTGAGGTTGGGCTGGCCGATGTAGTTGGTGCGAATCGGCAGGCGGAAGGTCGGGTACTCCTTGTCGTCCGAGAGAATGCGCAGCTCGTTCGACTGCGGCGTCGGGTCGCCCGGCGCCCACACGATGCTGAGCTCTTCGCTGCGGCCGGGGAAAATCTCCTTGGGGAAGTTCGAGCCACAGAACTCGCAGCCGATGCCGCCGTCAGCCTTCGCCAGGTTCGCTTCGAAGAGCGTCAACGTGCAGTTGCCGATGTTCGAGAGCAGCACCGTCTTCGTCTGCGGCGCGTTCGACGTCGTCATGCCGAAGTCCACCGTGTGCGGGGTGGGCTGCAGAATCGGAGTGCCGTCGTTGACGTTCTCACACGTCTTCGCGTTCTTCGGCACGCACTCGAAGGACTCGCACAGATACCCAGAGGGGCAGTCGACGTCCATGCGGCAGTAGGTGACTTCCATCACGCGGGTCGTCTTGTCGCAGCCCGTCGCACAGACGAGGAGCAGCACGACGCCAGCGAGGGCGGGAGCAACGGTTCGCTTCGAGTCCATGGGGGTCCCCACACAGTACCACCTGGCACCTCTGGGCGAAGGAGGTGCGTCGTTCCAACGGCGTTCATTGGTTCTACCGCTCCAAAGGGCAGAGGGACAAATCGTGGCCGGCGCGCCGGGTTTGGGGTCTGCTTTCGCCGTGCGCGTCTGGCTCCTGCTGTTGCTGTGCGTGGCGATGCCGGCCGGCGCCGAGCCCGAGCGCGTGACGGTGGGCTCGTACCTGCGAAACGTCGAGGCCATCGACCTCGACCAGAACGCGTACCACGTGAGCGCGGTCCTCTGGTTCAAGTGGAAGGGCGAGCGAGACCCGACGAAGTCGTTGCGCTTCGTGAACCTGCTCGAGGCCTGGGCGCTGACGCAGGTGCCCGTCTACGAAGAGCCCCTGACGCTGCCCGATGGGAGCCGGTACCAGCGCCTGCTCGTCGAGGGCCGCTTCTTCCACAAGTTCGCGCTCGGCACCTTCCCGCTCGATTGGCAGAAGGTGATGCTCGAGCTCGAGGACACGCAGCGGGGGGCGGAGCAGCTCGTCTTCGAGCTCGACCCGTCGAGCGGTGTGGTGCCCGAGCTGTCGGTGCCGGGCTGGGTGGTGAAGGCGCCCATCGTCGAAGAGAAGCGCGTCGAGGTGCCGGGCAGCTTCGGGCTGGCGGGGAAGCTCGAGCACTCCCGCGTTCGGTTCGGGGTGCTGCTGCAGCGGCCATTGCGCGTGCTGTTCACCACCATGCTGCCGCCGATTCTGCTGGTGCTCATGTGCTGCTGGTTCGTGTTCTTCCTGAAGCCCGTGCACGTCGAGGCGCGCGTCGGCACCGTCATCACCGCGCTGCTCACCATCGTGTTCCTGCAGCTCGCCTTCACCGATGACCTGCCGTACCTCGGCAGCACGGTGCTGCTCGATCAGCTCTTCAACCTCTCGTACGTCGTCATCACCGCCATTCTCTTCGAGTGCGTGACGGTGACGCGGCTGTTCGACAAGGCGCAGACGCTCGAGGCGAAGCTCGCCGCGCTGGTGGAGACGGAGAAGGTGAAGGCCGAGGCCGAGCTGGTGATGGTGCGTGGCCGGGTGGAGTCGCTCGACGCGCGGTCACGGCGGTGGTTTCCCGTCGTGTATCTGCTGGGGTGTGCGCTGATCATCTTCTTCGCGCGCGGCCCCGAGGTGTTCTCGATTCCCCTGTGAGGCCTGGGAGGTCGCGGTCGACCCTGTGGTGTGGGTCGATCCGTGACGATGACCACCACAGATGTCTGCCCACTCGCCAGTCGATCCGCGTCTTGCGGAGCTCCAGTCGTGGCTCGATGCGGCCGAGGCCGAGAATGAACAGCTGCGCGCGAAGATGGCAGCGCTCGAGCAGGCGTCGGCTCCGAAGAGCGGCGGGAACTCCGAGCTGCAGCAGTGGCTCGACGCGGCCGAGGC
>JBEOKA010000499.1:0-25980 GCA_040275325.1 Myxococcaceae bacterium
GTCGTGCAGGACCACGCGGGCACCTGCCCCATCTGCAACATGAAGCTCGTGAAGTCGGTGACCGCCATCGAACAAAAGCAGGACGACCTCGCCGTCATCGCGGTCGATCCAGCGAGACAGCAGCTCATCGGGCTCGCGCGCGGGGTGGTCGACCATGGAACGCTCGGAGGTTCGCTGCGCACCAACGCGCGCGTGGCCGTCGACGAGACGCAGGTGCGGCGCATCAGTCTTCGCGTGCCGGGCTACGTCGAGAAGCTCTTCGTCGACTTCGTGGGAAAGCCGGTGCGGAAAGGCCAGCCGCTCTTCACGCTCTTCAGCCCCGAGGTCTTCGCCGCCGAGCAGGAGTGGCTCGTCGCCCAGCGCACCGGAAGTCCCCAGCTCGCGCAGTCGGCCCGTCGCAAGCTCGAGCTGTGGGGCGTGCCCGAGTCAGAACTCGCGCGCCTCGAGCGGGAGAACATCGCGTCGCAGACGGTGACGTTCACGTCTCCCCTGTCAGGCGTCGTCACGAAGAAAGAGGTGCTCGAAGGCGCGCGGCTCGAGGCGGGCGCGATGCCGTTCGAGGTGTCTGACCTCTCTACCGTCTGGGTGCTGGCCGACGTGTACGAGACCGACCTGCGCTTCGTGGGCGTGGGGCAGAGCGCGAAGCTGACCGTGCCGTCGCTGCCCGGCCGCGAGTTCACCGGCACCGTGCGCTTCGTCGACCCGATGCTCGACGGCGCCTCGAGGACCGCGAAGGTTCGCGTCTCGTTCTCGAACGCAGATGGAGCCCTCAAGCCCGAGTCCTTCGGCGAGCTCGTCATCGCGCGGCAAGAGCGAACGGTGCTCCGTGTGCCTGTCGACGCGCTCATTCGTGGCGGCACGCGTGACGTGGCCTTCGTCGCTCGCGCCGATGGACACTTCGAGCCGCGCGAGGTGGTGCTCGGTGAGGTGACGCGCGAGTTCGCCGAGGTGTTGAGCGGGCTCGAAGCCGGCGAGTCGGTCGTCACGCGCGCGAACTTCCTCATCGAGTCGGAGTCGCGGCTGCGAGCGTCGGTCGCGCGGCTGTCTTCTGCGAAGGCGTCTGCGCCCTCCGCCGAGCGCGAGCCATGATTCGCGGCATCATCCGGTTCTCGGCCGAGAATCGGTACCTCGTCATCGCCGCCGCCATCGTCGCGCTCGCCTTCTCGTGGCACGCGATGAAGACGATGCCGCTCGACGCGCTGCCCGACCTCGCCGACACGCAGGTCATCGTCACCGCGCGCTGGGAGCGCAGCCCCGACCTCATCGAAGACCAGGTGACGTACCCCATCGTCACGTCGTTGCTCGGCGCTCCGAAGGTGAAGGCGATTCGCGGCTTCTCCGACTTCGGCGCGAGCTTCGTCTACGTCGTCTTCGAAGACGGCACCGACCCGTATTGGGCGCGCTCACGGGTGCTCGAGTCGTTGTCGAAGCTCGAGTCACAGCTGCCCGAAGGCGTGCGCGCCGAGCTCGGCCCCGATGCGTCGAGTGTCGGCTGGGTGTTTCAGTACGCGCTCGTCGACCGCTCCGGCAAACACTCGACCGACGAGCTGCGCAGCCATCAGGACTGGTTCCTGCGCTACTCGCTGCAGTCGGTGCCCGGCGTGTCGGAGATCGCCACCGTCGGCGGGCAGGTGCGGCAGTACCAGGTGAACCTGAACCCGAACGCGCTCGCGGCGCACGGCGTGTCAGTCGGTGACGTCATCAAGGCGGTGCGCGCGGGCAACAACGACGTCGGTGGCCGGCTCGTCGAACTCTCGGGGCGCGAGCACATGGTGCGCGGCCGCGGCTACGTGAAGCGCGTCGAAGACCTCGAGCAGCTGGTGCTGAAGACCGTCGAAGGAACGCCGGTGACGGTGAAGCAGGTGGCGACGGTGACGCTCGGGCCCGAGCTGCGACGCGGCGTGGCCGACCTCGATGGTGAAGGCGACGTCGTCGGCGGCATCGTGGTGATGCGCGCTGGAGAGAACGCGCTCGCCGTCATCGAGCGGGTGAAGGCGCGGCTCGAGTCGCTGAAGCCCTCGCTGCCGGAAGGGGTCGAAGTCGTCACGACCTACGACCGCTCGGAGCTCATCTCGGCGGCCATCGAGACGGTGAGCGACAAGCTCATCGAAGAGATGCTCATCGTCTCGCTCATCATCCTCGTGTTCCTCTGGCACTTCCCGTCATCCATCGTGCCCATCATCACGATTCCGGTGTCGGTGGCGCTCTCGTTCATTCCGCTCAAGTTGATGGGCGTGAGCGCGAACCTCATGTCGCTCGCGGGCATCGCCATCTCCATCGGGGTGCTCGTCGACGGCGCCATCGTCGAGGTCGAGAACGCGTACAACCGCATTCATCAGTGGATGGAGAGCGGCCGGAAGGAGGATTTCCACCAGGTGCGGCTCGCGGCGCTGCTCGAGGTCGGCCCGGGCGTCTTCTTCTCGCTGCTCGTCATCGCGGTCGCCTTCATTCCCGTCTTCACGCTGGTCGACCAGGAGGGTCGGCTGTTTCGCCCGCTCGCGCTCTCGAAGAACCTCGCGATGGGCATCGCCGCGCTGCTCGCCATCACGCTCGACCCCGCGCTGCGCATGCTGTTCGCCCGCGCCGATCCGTTCACCTTCAAGCCGAAGTGGCTCGCCTCGCTCGCGACGATGGCGCTCGTGGGGAAGTACCGCGCAGAGGAACGTCACCCGGTCAGCCGCCTGCTGCACCGGTTGTACGAGGGCCCGTGCCGCTTCGTGCTCGCGCACCCGAAGGCGACGGTGGCCGTGGCGGTGCTGCTCATCGCGTCGACGGTGCCGCTGTACCGAAGCCTCGGCTCCGAGTTCATGCCGCCGCTGCGTGAAGGAACGCTGCTCTACATGCCGTCGGTCGTACAGCCGGGGCTGACGGCGGGCGACGCGCAGGCGCTGCTGCAGGTGCAGGACAAACTCTTGCGCACCGTGCCCGAGGTCGAGCGCGTCTTCGGCAAAGCAGGCCGCGCGAACACCGCCACCGACCCCGCGCCGCTGACGATGATGGAGACGACCATCGTGCTCAAGCCGCGCTCGCAATGGCGTGAGGTGCCGCGCTGGTACTCGTCGTGGGCGCCCGAGTGGCTCAAGGCGCCGCTGCGCACGATGTGGAGCGACCGCCTCACGGAAGAAGCGCTCGAGCACGAACTCGATTCGTTGCTGCAGCTGCCCGGCGTCTCGAACGCGTGGACGATGCCCATCAAGGGGCGGCTCGACATGTTGTCGACGGGCATTCGCACGCCGGTGGGCATCAAGGTGCTGGGCAGTAACCTCTCCGTCGTCGAGCGCGTCGCCTCCGAGGTCGAGGCCGCCGTCTCGACGGTGCCTCACGCCCGCAGCGCCTTCGCCGAGCGCACCACCAGCGGCGCCTTCCTCGACTTCGAGCTGCAGCGCGACCAGCTCGCCCGCTACGGCCTCTCGGTCGACGACGCGAACGAGGTGGTGACGACGGCCATCGGCGGCGACGTGCAGAGCGTGACCGTCGAGGGCCGCGAGCGCTACGGCATCTCGGTTCGGTACGCGCGCGACTTCCGCGAAGACGTCGACGCGCTCGAGCGGGTGCTGGTGCCGCTCCCGGGTGGTGGCCAGGTGCCGTTCGGCGCCATCGCGAAGGTGAAGGTGACGAAGGGCCCCGCGATGCTGCGCGACGAGAACGGGCTGCTCGCGACCTATGTGTACGTCGACTTCGACCCGGCCGCCGTCGACGTCGGCACCTTCGTCGAGCACGCGAAGCAGGCGATTGCCTCGCGCGTGACGGTGCCCACCGGCGTCGAGCTCGTCTTCAGCGGGCAGTACGAGAACATGCTGCGCGTACGCGAGCGGCTCACCGTCATCTTGCCGCTCACGCTCTTGCTCATCTTCGCGCTGCTGTTCTTCAACACGAAGTCGGCGTTCAAGTCGGCGCTGGTGATGCTCGCGGTGCCGTTCTCGGCCATCGGCGCGTTGCTGCTGCTCAAGCTGCTCGGCTACCACCTCTCCATCGCCGTCTGGGTCGGGCTCATCGCGCTCATGGGCCTCGATGCGGAGACGGGGGTGTTCATGCTGCTCTTCCTCGACCTCTCGGTAGAGGAGGCGCGCCGACGCGGGGCGCTCTCGACGCGCGCGGAGCGAATCGAGGCGCTCGTGCATGGCGCGGTGAAGCGTGTGCGGCCCAAGGCGATGACGGTGTTCGCCGCGATGCTGGGGCTCTTGCCCATCATGTGGTCGACGGGTGCTGGCGCAGACGTGATGAAGCGCATCGCCGCGCCGATGGTGGGCGGGCTGTTGACGAGCTTCGTGCTCGAGCTGCTCGTGTACCCGGCCGTGTACCTGCTGTGGCTCGAGCGACGAACGCCAACGAGTGATGCACTTGCTTCACCAGTCGAGCCACTACACTCGGCGGGGTGAAGACGTCGGTCTCGCTCGAGCGCGTGCGTGGGTGCTTGCTGGGCGTGGCGGTGGGCGATGCGCTGGGCCTGCCGATGGAGGGCCTCTCACCCGCGACCATCACGCGGCGGTTCGGGGCGCTCGACCGCTTTCACCTGCTGGGCCGCGTGGGCGTCGTGTCAGATGACACTGAGCAGACCGCGCTCATCGCGCAGGCGCTGTCGGAGAGCGTCGATGATGACCGCGTCGTGGCGCGGTTTCGCAGACACCTTCGCTGGTGGTTCGCGCGGCTGCCGTTCGGTATCGGCCTCGCGACGTTGCGCTCGTCGCTCAGGCTGTGGCTCGGCTTCTCGCGCTCGGGCGTGTCATCGGGAGGCAACGGCGCCGCGATGCGCGCAACCATCATCGGCGTCGTCATCGGAGACGCGAAACATCGTCGCTCGCTCGGCCGTCGGCTCGCCGAGGTCACGCACACGCACCCGCTCGCCGTGGAGGCCGCGCTCTATGTCGCCGAGGTCGCCTCACTCGCCGCGCGCACGGAGTCGTCCAGCAATCGCGTCGAGCTCGTTCGTTCGGCAGCCTCGGTGCTGACGGAGCCGGCGCTCAAGGACGCCATCGCGAGTGCGCTGGAGTTGCCGGCAGACCCACTCGAAGCAGGAGAGCGGCTTGGCACCACGGGCTTCTCGCTGCACTCGGTCGGTCTCTGCACGTGGGCGTTCATTCATGGCGCGACGCTGCACGACGCGCTCCGGCTCGTGATTCGCGCCGGCGGAGATACGGACACGCACGGCGCCATCGTGGGTGGGTGGAGTGGCGCGTTGTTCGGTGACGCTGCGATTCCAGCCTCGCTCGTCTCGGCGCTGGCGCGTGGTCCGTTCGGCGCGCGGCACCTCGACGGGCTCGCACACGCGCTCTCGTCGGGAGCTCCGGCTCCGTCGTGGTCTGCCACCGTCGCGCTGCTGAGAAACCTCGCGCTCTACCCCGTCGTGCTGGCGCACGGCCTGCGTCGTCTGATTCCATTCGGCTGACTCAGAGGGGCTGGCGGGTGAGCGCCCCGAGCGCGAGAGTCGAGGCGCGTGACGACCGCGACGCGTGCTCAGCGAGTTGATGCTCCGCAGTCCTCGCAGTCGTCACTGCGCATCGAAGACGACCCCCGTCGCTTCATGGAGTGGCTCGAGCACGCGCCCATGGAGCAGTTGAGGCCGCACGTGCCGCGGCTCCTCGAGCTCCTGCAAGAGCGCTCCTTCGGGCTCGAGCGGGTCGATGAGGTGACGCTGCGAGAACTCGCGGTGCAGGCGGTCCTTCGCGCCGGCTACCCGTGGGCGCTCGAGCTCGACCCCGAAGAGCTCACCTTCGTTCGCGAGCAGCAGGCGTCGGGGCGTCGTGCCCGCCGTCGTTCGCTGCTGCGGCGCCTGGTGCCGCTCGGGTTGGTGCTGGTCGCAAGCGGCTTCGCAGTGAACGGCTTCGTGCGCGCCGTGGGGAGCCCGCTGAACGTGGGGCTGGTCGAGCCGAGGAGCGTGACGCTTCGGGCGCCAGTGTCTCAGCGTGTCGACCCGGTGGAGCGAGCGCTCAGCGCTGACCTCGCGGTCTTGCCCGTCGACGAGCTGGTGCCCGTGGCCGACCGCGCGATGTTGCTCGAGGCGTCAGTCGACGAGCTCGTCGCCCGTGGCCGCGAGTTGGAGGCGTGTAGCGCCGCGCTCGACTGTCTCGCGCTCAGCGGAGCAGACGACGCGCGCTGCGCCATGGCCCTGCATCGCTCGGTCTCGGCCCTCGCCCGACGTGACACCCGCGAGGGGCTGACTGACCGTGGACGAGTCGAACAGGCCGACGAGGAACTCGGTGGAACAGAGGCCTCACGCGAGCAAGCGCTGCGGCGGTTGGAGGAGCACGCGCTCGATGGGGAGGCGCTCCAGCCGTCGCGACGTCGACTCGCCGTTGAGATTGCTGCCCGTGGTCTTGCAGACCAGCTCTTTCTCTTCTCCGAGGCGCCGCGCGCCGCCGCGGTTCGCCGTGAGACGAGGGAGGCGCTTGGTCTCATGCGCGAGGCGTCACGTGGCGCTGTCGTCTCGAGCGGCACGTCGGAGGCGATGGCCCGGGACGCGAGGGCGCGCTTCGCACGCGGCGAGTTCTCGGCAGCGCTCAGCATCGCCGAGCGGTGTGTGGCGTCTTTTCCGGCCGACCTCGGCTGCCTGGCTGTCGCTGCGACCGCGCTCCCGCTCGTGCACGCCGCGAGTTCCCCTGCTGACCGGACGGCTCGCGAGGCGACGATGAAGGAGCGCTTCGAGGACTACCGCCGACAGATGGCGCGCGTGCTCCCCCATGCGGCCCGCGAACGGTGCGAGGCCCAACCGCCCGGCGCTGACGAGTCACGCCCCGTCGCCTGCCCCTGAGTCGTCGTCTTCTTCGGGAGAGGGGAACGGCTGGGCGCACGGCCCGACCGCCAGCGACAACACGTTCCAGCCCGGCGTGCTGCCCGGTGACAGGCGCGCCAGCAGCTGTCCACGAACGTGCACATCGGCCAGCAGCAGCGGACCATCGAGCGTCCACTCGACCGACAGCACCTTCGCGCTCGGCAGCTTTCCCTCGAAAGGCCGCGCGAGCTCGGGCGGGTTCAGGCAGGGCGCCTGCCGCGGGTCGCTCCAGTCGACGGGTGTCTTCACCGCGATACGGTTGAAGAGCCACACGTCGCCGATGATGTCGTCGTCGGGCCCTCGCAGAAACGCGTACGCCACGCGGCCGTCGTCATCGATGACGACCGAGCAGCCGCTCTCGTGGGTGAAGGTCAGCAACGGCACGTCAGCGCTTCGTCGCGAACACCTGCACCACGGCCGCTCTGCCGCGATGCCATTCACCTTCACGCACCTCGCGCTCGAGCTCTTCACACCGCTCGAGGTCGAGGCCGGTGAGCTCGGCGCGCATCGCCGCAGGCTCGTAGAGCAGCTCGGCGTTCTTCGGCCCGCCCGTGTCGAAGGCGAGCTGTCTGGGCGTGTACGCCTCGAGCACGAACTGCCCACCCGGCAGCAGCGCGGTCGCCAGGTTCGCGTGCACCTTCGTGCGCACCCACGGCGGCAGGTGGCAGAAGATGGAGACGATGGCGCCCCACTTGGCGGCGCCGAGGTCGTACGTCTCGAGGTCGGCCACCTGTGTCGTGAGTGAGACACCACGCTGCTTCGCGAGCGCCTGCGCCTTCTCGAGCCCGACCGGCGAGAGGTCGATGGAGGTCACCGCGAGGCCCTGCTGCGCGAGGAAGACGCCGTTGCGGCCTTCACCGTCTCCAAGGCACAACACCGGGCCCTTCAGCCGTGGCGCGACGCTCTGCAGAAAGTCGTTCGCCTCGGTGCCGTACATGTACCCCGGCATCGCGTATCGCTCGTTCCAGAACTCACGTGGGTCAGCCATGGAGCACTCCTGTCTTCAGAGAGAGACGCCAGTCATCTCGAGCCAGCGTCGGCGCATGTCGGCCTCGAGCGTCTGCAGGTTCACGCCGATGGTGCGCGCGACCTCGAGCTCGGTTGGGAAAGTGGTGCCCATCGGCGTCGGGTCATCGCTGCCCAGCACGCAGTGCACGTGCGCGCGTTGGAGCGCGGGGAGCGGCTCGAGGCCTCCCGTGTGCGCGCAGAGCCGCTGGAGCGCCGAAGGAATCAGCAATCGGTTGCTCGTCGGGCACACCTCGAGCGTGACGCCGTCCTTCACGAGCCGCTCGAGCGTGGCGCCGCTCTCGAGCGCGTGCACGCCGTGGCCGATGCCGCGCGGTGACAGCCCCAGCACCTTGTCGATGGAGCCATGGCCCGCGAACTCGCCCGCGTGAATCGTGAGGTCGCTGAGGTGCGGACGAAGGCGGTGAATGAGCGCGACGAGGCCGTCGGGCATGGGCTCGGTGTCGGGCGGCGGCACGATGCCCAGCACGTCGAGACCAACGAGCTGTTTGGCGTGCTCGATGACGACGTCGGCGAGCGCTTCGTAGTGCGGCCCGCTCTCCCACGTGCGCGAGAGGCCCAGGCGCACCACCATGGGCTTCTTCGTCTTCGCCGCCACCTCGTCGCGCGCCGAGAGCACCGCGAGCAGCACCGGTCGGGCCCACGTCTCGGCGAACTCGCGCGGTGGCACTTCTTTCCACGCCTTCTTCAGGTTCTCGAGCAGCGTGCGCGTCATCGAGAAGAGGCTGATGCGCAACTCGAAGCCATCGGTCGTGGCGGCCGCCTCTTCGAACGCAGCGACGGCGAGGGCGCGAATGGCGGGCACGCTCACGTACGCCTGACGCGCGAGCACGATGCACCGATAGAAGACCGACGCGTCGTCCGACGGGCCGGCCATGGTGAGGGCGCGGCTCAGCTCGGTGGCGTCGCGGAAGCGCCCGGTCGCGTCGTCGAAGAAGAACGGGGTGCGCAGGTCGAAGTCGCGCGCGACGGTGGCCAGCGCGGCCGGGCTGTGTGAGCCCTCGAGGTGACGGTGGAGGTCGAGGAACACGGTCTGACAGCACTACGTCACGACTGCGGCCGACTCAATCGTCCGCTCACCGAGGTCCCCGCACGACCGCCCGGCCCGCGCGCCAGACGCCGACGACGCGCTCGAGGGCAGTGAGGTCCTCCAGCGGATCTCTCTCGACGAGCAGCAGGTCGGCCTTCGCGCCGGGCTCGATGACGCCGAGGTGTTCGCCGGGCAACAGCACCTGCGCCGCGACGACGAACTTCATTCCTTCATCCGCTCCGCGGCCTCGAGCACGCGGGGCAGCAGCTTGCCCTGCGCCCTGAACGTGAACTGCACGCCGCCTGCGACGATGGCGCACCCGTCGACGAGCCGCATCGTCTCACCCGGCTGCAGCGACATCTTCCGCACCAGCGTGGTGGCGCTCGACTGTGGCGGTACGCGCACGAACCAACCTTCAGCGTCGACGCACAGCTCGAGGTGGTCGCGCGACACCGTGAGGTCATCGACGACGACGTCACTCTCTGGAGAACGCCCAACCCGAACCGCCCCGCGCGCGCCAGGGACGAGGGGGAAGCAGAGCGGGTCGCCTGCAGCGGGCGCCTGACCCGGTGACTGAACCGGCACGACGGTGGTGACGGGAACGCCGTGCGCCGAGCTCACGCGGTTGCCCGGCTCCCAGACGAGCCACGGGTGCGGGTAGCGCGTGTTGAAGCCGCTCCCGAGCATCAGGGCCTGCCGCGCCAACGTCGACAAGGGAAGGGGAGTGCCCATGAGCCGCGACTGTACGCCACTCGTCGGCACGCAGAGACCGTTCGTCAGCCAGGTGTCGGCACGCCGAGCGCCACCCGAATATGGTTGCCGGGCGATGAGTGGCTCCACCCGCATCGACGTGCCCATGCCCGAGGCGGCGCCGCTGCTGCCGAAGGAGCTGCTCTTTCTCTACCCCTTCGCGCCGCTCGTCGCGCTGCTGCTGCTCGTCGAAGACTTCTTCACCCTGTCGGCGACGGCCCAGCTGCAGAAGCTCGCGTCGATGGTGATTCCCTTCGTCGCGATGACGCTGACGCTGCACCCGCTCTACGTCTTCGTGATGCCGCGGGTGCTCTCGAAGGTGCCGCACCGGTGGGCGCGTGGTGTGGTGCATGTCGTCGCGGTCGCTGGAGGCTCCGTGCTGGTGAGCCTGCTCATCAGGCCGCTGCACAACGCGGTGTGCGGCAAGGACCTCGCGGCGCTGCCCTTCGCGGTGGTGAGCGTCATCATCGCGAGCATCATCATCTTCCCCGCGCTGCTCGTGCAGGAGCAGCGCAACCGCGCCCAACGCATCGAGCGGCTCGCCATGGCCGAGCGGCAGGCCTCCCTGCGCGCCCAGCTCGAGGCGCTGCAGGCGCGCACCAACCCGCACTTCTTCTTCAACTCCATCAACACCGTGGCGAGCCTCATCACCGATGACCCGGTGCTGGCCGAGAAGACGCTCGAGCGCCTCGCCGACCTCTTTCGCTACGCGCTCGACAGCAACAAGACGCGCGTGGTGCCGCTCGGCCGCGAGTTCGAGATGGTGACGGACTACCTCGCGATTCAGCAGGCCCGCTTCGGCAGCCGGCTCTCGACCACCATCTCACTCGACCCAACGCTGGCTTCGTTCGAGGTGCCGCCGCTGCTGCTCCAGCCGCTCGTCGAGAACGCGATTCTGCATGGCCTGGCCAACCGCAAGTCGGGGCGGGTCGATGTCTCGGCGCGGCGAGAGGCGGGGCACGTCGTCATCGAGGTCCGTGATGATGGCCCCGGGCCCGGCGCCTCCACCCACCACGGCACGCAGACGAGCATGAAGGACCTCGCCGAGCGGCTGCGGCTTGTGTTTGGTGAGTCGAGCCGGTTCGCTCTCGAGCCGGCGCCCGGCGGTGGCTGCCTCGCTCGCCTCGCGTTGCCTGCTTGAGCTTCTCGCCATGACCCTGCGCGCGCTGGTCGTCGATGACGAAGCTCCCGCCCGGCGACGGCTGCGTCGCCAGTTGGAGGCGCTCTCGGTCGAGGTGGTGGGTGAAGCGGAAGATGGAGAGCAGGCCCTGACGCAGGCCCGCGCGCTCGCGCCCGACGTCATCTTCCTCGACGTGCGCATGCCCGGGGTCGACGGCCTCACGCTCGCGCAGCGCCACACCGACCTGCCGCCCATCGTCTTCTGCACCGCCTACGACGAGTTCGCCGTGAAGGCCTTCGAGGTGAACGCGGTCGACTATCTGCTCAAGCCGGTGCGCGAGGAGCGGCTCTCGCTGTCCGTCGAGAAGGTGCGCGCGAAGCAGGCCGCGTCACGGGAGCGGGTCGCGAAGGCGCTCGAGGCGGTGGCTCCGGCGCAGGCAACGCGGGTGGTGTCGAGCACACGCGGCACCGTGCGCTTCTTCGACGCGCGGCAGCTCACGCGCTTCTGGTCGTCTGACAAGTACACCGTCTTCGTCGCCGAAGGAGAGGAGCACCTCATCGAGGAGTCGTTGTCGACGCTCGAGGAGCGCCTCGCTCCACACGGCTTCCTGCGCGTGCATCGCGCCGAGCTCATTCGCCTCGACGCCGTGAAGTCGTTGAGCACCGCCGACGGCATGCACGAGGTGAAGCTGGCTGACGGGCAGGTCGCGAAGGTGAGCCGGCGGAGCGTCGGCGCCGTGAAGGCCGCGCTCGGGTTGTGACCGTCACCGCGTGAAGGGCCAGCCACGCCGGTCGGACTTCGGCGTGCGTGCGCGGACGAACATCGACAACAGCCGCTGCGCCACTGCCTGAGACGCGCAGAAGTACCGCTGCACCGCGCCCAGTCGTGCCGGCACCGTCACGCACCAGTGCGGCGTCTGGAAAGAGACGGTTGGCAGGTTCAGCTCGACGGCGCACGCGTGGCTCATGAAGGGTCCTGTGAGCAAGGCGCCTGCCAGCGGCCGTGCCTCTCGAAGTTCGCTCACTTCGGCGAACGCTCGTGGCCGTCGGGCCACGCGGTTGATCGCTGACTTCCCACACGGCCCTGGCGAACTCGTCATGAAGGCCGCGGTCTTCTTTCAGCGCAGCTCGAGGGCCAGCACGAGTCGCCGGGCCACCACCTTCGCGGCCGGGGTCGTGAGGTGCCCAAAGTCCCACGTCGAGAGCATCAGAGGGTCGAGCGACAGGCGGGCCAGGCAGGTTCCGCCCGCTTCACACAGAGCGTCGAGCCCCGAGAGAAACGAGGCACCGCTGGCCTTCGCGAGTGCGGCCGTCTGCTGCTCGATGACACGCTGTTCGTCGAGGTCGAGCTCGAGCCGCTCTGGCACCACCTCGTCGCCAACCCACCGCGCGAGCGCGAAGGGCAACCCGCCGGTCCACTCGGGCGGCTGGCCAACCACCATCACTCTCGTGGTGGGCAGCATTCGTCTCAGCGCGACCAGCGTCTCGGTGAGCGCATGCGGCACGCCATTCCACCTCGCGTGAAGCACGAGCACGTCGGGGTGCACGGCGCGCAGTTCTTCCATCACCGCGGCGTTGGCCTCGCGGCACGGAGGCGACCCCAGCCCGAAGAGTGGAGGGCAGCTGGCCCGCGTGCGCTGGCCGATGCGGAAGGTGGAGCGCTCACCCTGAATCACGCGCAAGCCCGCGGTGAGGCGCGCTGCGTACGAGTCGCCCCAGACGAAGATGAGCGGCTGCCCTTGAGGAGCACGCTCGACGCACTCGTCGGCAGCGGGGCGCTCGTGTTCGTCGTCGACGAGCCAGCAACTGCCGAGGCGTGCGTCGGTGGCCCAGTCGTACTCACGCTCGAAGCGCGCGACCTTCGCCGCGACCGGGCTGCGAAGCGCCCACTGCTCTGGCGTCAAGGTGAACGCCGTGGTGGCCAGCGTGACGGTCACCGCGGCGCCAGCAGCGACGAGGCCGAAGGCGACCCGCCGCGACTGCCGGGTTCTCACCGGCCGCTCGACGTACCGTGCGGTGGCCCACGCGAAGAGCACCGAAGCGGCGACCAGCAGCGGCGTGCCCACGAGGTGGGTCGCGCGAGGCAGCATGAGGCGCCCGATGGTGAGCAACGGCCAGTGCCACAGGTACAGCGGGTAGCTGACGAGCCCGAGGGCGACGAGGACCGTGTTCGAGAGCAGCCGGTTCACCATGGCGTCGGCGCCAGCGGCGATGACGAGCACGGTGCCCACGACGGGCAGCAGCGCGACCGCTCCAGGGAATGGTGTGTTCGCGTCGAGGCCGAACGCTGCGCCGATGACGAGGACGAGCCCCGCGACGGCGCCGAGCTGGCGAACGGGGCGCATGGGCTCAGCGTCGGCGCGAAAGAGCGCGAGCAGCACGCCGGCCAGCAGCTCCCACGCCCGCGTCATCGGCATGAAGTACGCCCACCGCGCGCTGCTCTGCGTGAGAACGACACAGGCGCTGAAGGAGCCAGCCGCCGCGAGGATGACGAGCGGGCGCGTCGCGCGTGGGGCGAGCCTGGCGACGACGGCGGCGAGGGGGACCAGCAGATAGAACTGCTCCTCGACGCTCAACGACCAGAGGTGCAGCAACGGCTTCACCTCGGCCGCGGCGTCGAAGTAGCCGCCCTGCGTCGCGAGCAGCAGGTTGGCGCTCAGCCCCAACGCTGCCGCTGCGTGTGAGACCGTGAGGGCCAGCAGCGTCGGCGAGAAGCGCAGCACCGCGAACCCGAGCGTGGTCCCCACGACGAGGAACAGCGCTGGCGCGAGCCGGTTCACCCGGCGAAGAAAGAAGTCGACGACGCTGAAGGTGCCTGCCGCGCGCTGGCGCTGCACGAGGCTCGTGACGACGAAGCCCGAGATGACGAAGAAGACGTCGACGCCCACGTAGCCGCCCGGCAGCAGGCGCGGCCACGCGTGAAAGAGCACGACGAGCAGCACCGCGAGGCCACGCAGGCCGTCGATGTCAGGGCGATGGGTCGCGGGTGCGGCGCTCACGAAGGGCGCGACGGTACAGCGCTCACCACAAACCGACCATGCGGAATGGTGAGGCCACGCTTCCTCGTGTGGCGGGCGCGGCGTACCAGCGGCGCATGCGTCGTCTCGTGATGGTGTTGCTCCTCGTCGGGTGTGAAGCGCCCGACACGTTCGTGGCTCGCAGCACGCGCGTCCTCTTCGAGCCCGGTGGCCGTGACTTCTGGAGCGTGCCGATGCCCTCGGAGCTGCGACGTCAGAGCGACGGCACCTTCAACCTCGACCGCTGGCCCGGAGAGCGCTCGTCGCTCGTCACCACGTGGCTCACCTCCATCGACGCGCGGGTCGACGGCTGGGGCGTGAACTCGGGCGCGTTTCTTCCACTCTCGGGCGCCATCGACGTCGGCACGCTGCCGAAGACGCCGGCTGACTCGCTCGTTGACGCGTCGTCAGTCTTCTTCGTCGACGTCACGAAGGGCTCGCCCGACTTTGGGAAGCGTCTTCCCCTCGAGGTGAGCTTCACTGCCGAGGCTGCGCCGTTTCGTGCGCCGAACCTGCTCGCGGTGATTCCCGTCGCCGGCTTCACGCGCCGCGCGAAGACGACGTACGCGGTGGTGGTGACCGACGCGGTGAAGGACGTCGCTGGCGCGCCGCTCGGCCGCTCGGAGGCCTTTCACGCGGCGCTGACGATGATGAAGGACGCGAACGCCGACGCGGTCGAGGCGCTGAAGCCGCTGCGCACGTGGCTCGACGAGACGAAGTTCGACCGCCGCCGCGTGGTGGGCGCGACCGTGTTCACCACCATCGATCCGATGTCGTCGCTGCGCCGGTTGTCGTCGTGGGTCGAGACGTTGCCTGCGCCGTCGCTCGAGCAGCCCTTCACGCGGCTCGACGGCTACGCGCGCTACGAGCTCTTCGTGGGCCGGTACCGCGTGCCGCACGTGCAGTCGGGGCCGAAGCCGGGCCGGGGGAAGATTGTCTGGAGCGCAGACGGCGCGACACCGGTGCAGCAGGGCACGCAGTCGGTGCGACTGTCGGTCTCGATTCCGAAAGGGTCGATGCCCGCTGGTGGCTGGCCGTTGATGCTCTATCTGCACGGCAGCGGCGGCGAGTACCGCGAAGCGATGGACCGCGGGCCGCTCGCGCCGACGACGACGCGTGACAAGCAGGGCGACCCACCGCTTGGCACTGGGCCCTCTGACTGGCTCGCGGCGCGTGGCGTGGCGGTGATGGGCTTCGACTTTCCCCTGCACGGTGACCGCGAGAGCCCGCCCGACACCACCGGCCGCATGCTCTACGACGTGTTCGGCGACATCGACTCGAGCGTCGACAACATGCAGGTCGCGGCCATGGAGGTGCAGTACCTGACGCGCCTGCTCTCGACGGGCGTGACGGTGAACGTGAACGGCACGCCGGCGCGCTTCGACCTGACGAAGCTCTCGGCCATGGGCCACTCGATGGGCAGCACCATCGGCATTCCGGTGGCCACCGTCGACCCACGCATTCAGGGCTACGTCTTCTCTGGCGCGGGCGGGCTGTTGCTCGAGGTCGCGACGTCGACGACGTACCCGGTGCGATTGCAGGAGCTCGTCTCGCAGTTGCTCGGCTTTCAGGGCGCGCAGGTCATCGACCGCACGCACCCGCTGCTCCACGCGTTTCAGAGCCTGTGGGACTTCACCGACCCGAGCGCGAAGGCGAGGCACGTCGCTGTCGAGCCGCTGCCAGGGAAATCGGCGCACCCGGCGTTTCAGCCTCAGGGCGTCATCGATGGCTATTTCCACCCGTGGGCGCAGACGGCCGTCGCGGTGCAGCTCGGCGTGACGCAGGCCGGAGACGTGTTCGATGCGACGAGCGTCGACGCGCTGTCACTCGCCTCGCGGCCGGTGCGCGCGAGCTTTCCCATCGCGAAGAACGTGAACGGCGTGACGGTGGGCTTGTCGCAGGTGCAGACGCCGTTCGACCTCGGGCACTATGTGGTGTTCGACCGCGAAGACGTGCAGCACCAGGTGGAGTGCTTTCTCGACGGCGTTGGCACGGTCGACGGTCCACGCATCGTCGCGCCCGCACCACGCAGCACGCCGTGTCAGTGAGCGCTGCCCGTTCGCGCGCGCCAGTCGGCGAACTCGGCTTCGAGGTTCTTGTCTCTGGCGAACCCGCGGCACCCGGCGAACAGCCAGCTGAAGCGGTGTCATCGAACTGGCCGGACCCGTCCGACAGCATCGCCGTCTTCAGCGCCCGGCCTGCAGCCACTCGACGAAGCGACGCTCGCGCTCAGCCTCGGTCTCGTGCGGAAACCGGCGGAGCAGGTTCTGGCGCATCATCGCGCAGCCCAGGTCGTGCATCTCGAACGCGAGCGCCAGCTTCTCTTCTGCAGTCAGGGCCGTGCCGTCCATCGGGCTCGAGCGTGGCACTTCGAGGTCCCGACTCAGGGGAACTGGCAGTCGAGCACGTGGGCCTCGAAGACGCTGCCCAGCAGCGTGCGCCCACCACCCACCTGCAGCGCGACGCTCGAGCCTGACAACGTCGACCCATCGTCGACCGCCACGTCTGTCACCTCGAACGCGCCGTTCGTGTACGTCGCGCGCAGCACCTGCGAGGGCGAGTGGTGCGCCGGGTCTTTCGCGTGCCCGAGGAACTCGAGCATCTTCGGGTGCGCTCCAACCAGCAGCGCGCCGTCGTCGACGATGGAGATGTTGTCGAGGCCGGCTTCGGTCGAGCGCTCGGCGCGCTGGGTGAGGGCTCCGCTCGCGCCGTCACGCGAGAACGCGAGCAGCCGCCGGCCCGTCGTCTCAGCGACGAACACCGTCGCGCCGTCGCTCGAGACCGCCACGCCGTTCGCGTACCGCAGCCCCGACACCACGACGCTCGCCTTCGTGCCGTCGAAGTACCCGAGCCCCGACCACGGCATTCTCGCGAACGTCTCCACCACGCGGCCGAAGGTGCCCGCGCGCGTGCCCGCGTCAATGGTGGCGTAGAACTGCTCGGGGCCGACGGGCGCGACGTCGTTCAGGCTGATGAACTCGGGCGCATCGATGGTGCGCACGTGTTTGAGCGTCGGGCCGTCGAGCACGTCGAACAGCTCCACCGTGCTCGAGGTGCGCGTCGGGTGGTTGACGACGAACAACCGCCTGAGGCCGTCACGAACGAGCAAGCCCAGGCCATGCGGGTGCAGCTCCTGAAAGTCGTGCGGCACTGGCTTCGGAGCGCCCTTCGCCGTCACGTCCCACGAGAAGATGACGCCGGGCTTCGGCGCGCCTGCCTCCATCGCGCGGAAGTCGTTGCTGGAGATGAAGGCGAGGCCCGACGCCTGGTCGAACACGAGGTCCTCTGCGCCGGTGAAGCCCGGCACCTTCGTGCATCGCTCGAAGCCGTGCGGTGACAGCGTTCGAAATGCACCGGCGTCAGCGAGCGTCGTGAGCACGAAGCCGACGACCGCGACGAGAAGAACCCCGACCGCCAGCAGCACGATGCGTCGACGTGACATGGCAGCGGACCCGAGCATCTCCTGGGTCATGAACCAAGCCACGAATGTGACGAAGGGTGTGCCTCGACACGCACTGTCGGCGCGCAACCTTCGACGTTCTTTCGTGATCGCCGCTGGCCGCCAACTCGCAATCGGGACCCGACAACTTCTCTTCGAGGGTCTCCATGGACCGCACTTCTGCACGCCTTGCAGCACTGCTCGCCGGCGCATTCTTCATCTCATCGTCGTGCTCCGATTCACTTCTGCCCCGGGGAGAGTCCGGCTCGCCTCAGCGCTCGGTCGAGGCGCTCTTCACCAACTCGGGCTTCGAGACGGGCAACACGAGCAGTTGGACGGTGACGACGAACCTCGTCGCGACGACGCCCGGCGTGCAGGTGTACCCGGTCACCGCCGAGTCGCAGCTCGGACTGCGAACGGGCGGCGTGCTGAAGACGAACGTGTACGACGCGGGCACGCCGTTCTCGCTCGTCCCTCCCGGCCTCACCGCGGCAGACCCGGTGCGCTTCCCGCGCTTCGGCAACTGGGCCGCCGTCGTGAACGAGCTGGGCAACCAGTACAACGCGAACCGCATCACGCAGTCGTCGGTGGTGACGACGGCCGACATCGACCCGGCCGACGGCCTCGTGCACGTGCGCTTCGTGGTGCTGCCGGTGCTGCAGAACCCGGGGCACTCGCTGCGTGAGCAGCCGTACTACTTCGTCACCATCACCAACACGACGAAGGGCACGACGCTGGCGAGCCGCTTCAACTTCTCGAACGAAGCCGGCGTGCCCTGGCAGTCGACCTCGAACGGTCAGGTCGTCTTCACCGACTGGCTCTTGTTCGACCTGCCGCTCTCGCGCAGCGCCGTCAGCATCGGAGACACGCTCACCGCCACCGTCATCGCGGGTGGCTGCGCGCAGTCGGGTCACTGGGGCGAGGCCATCATCGACAGCTTCGGCTCGAGCATTCCCGGGCTCGTCGTCTACGGCAGCGCGCCCGACAGCGTCGAGGCAGGCAGTGACTTTCAGTACACGTACCGCGTGCTCAACGGCTCGTCGGCGACGGCCACGGGCGCGAAGCTGACGGCGTACCTGCCGGCGGGCGTCACCTTTCGCAGCATCGACACGCCGGGCATCACCTGCACCCTGCCCACGGTGGGCACGCGCGGCACCGTGGCCTGCGACCTGGGCGCCATCGCCGTCGGCGCGTCGACGAACGTGAAGGTGACGGTGCGCGCAGACGCCACGGCCACGGGCGCGATTCGGCACGGCTGGTACTACAGCCAGTCGAACCAGGAGCAGCCGCTCACCGGCCCGCTCATCACCACCAACGTCACCACCGGAGGCACCTCGGCGTACGTGAACCTCGTCACCACGGTCGACGACGCGGCCGCCTCGGTGATGTGGAACCAGCACGTCACCTGGAGCATCACGGTGCGCAACGCGGGGCCGGCGACGGCCACCAACGCGCCCATTTCGTCGAACGCGCCGGCGCAGCTGACGAACCTCAGCTGGACGTGCGTGGGGCAGAGCGGCGGCTCGTGTGGCGCGGCCTCGGGCACGGGCGCGCTCTCGACGCTCGCGACGTTGCCCTCGGGCGGCAGCGTCACCTACTCGCTCGAGGCCGACGTCATCTTGAGTACCGGCATCGGGGCGGTGAGCGTGACGGCGTTCGCCGCGGCGCCTGCGGGCACGGTGGAGTCTGCGGCGCTCGACAACGGCGGCGGTGACGACGACTCCATCGCCGGCACCATGCAGTACGTGACGGTGACGCGCGCGGGTGCGGGCGTGGGCACCATCACCTCGACGCCCGCGGCCATCTCGTGCGGCGTGGGCTGTACGACGACGTCGAGTGGATTCGGCGTCGGTACCAGCGTGACGTTGCAGGCGACGCCGGGCTCGGGCTCGGTCTTCGCGGGCTTCAGCGGCGGCACCTGCTCGGGCACCGGCGCGTGCACCTTCACGGTGACGAGTGGCCAGACGGTCACCGCGACGTTCGACCGCAACCCCATCGCCATCACCAGCCCGTCGACCGCGAAGGCTGCCGTCGGCCGGCCGTTCTCGTTCACCGTCACTGGCCTCGGCACGCCGCCCATCACCTTCGCCGCGACGAACCTGCCGGCGTGGTTGTCGTTCGACGCGCAGACGCAGGTGCTCTCGGGCACGGCGCCGGCGGCAGGCACCTTCACGGCTGACCTCTCGGCGACCGACGTGAACGGCACGGCGACGCAGACGCTCACCATCACCGCGGGCCTCGCGCCCACCATCACCTCGGCGCTGACGTACACGCTCGCGGGCGCGACGACCGCGTGGGGCACCATCGACGTGAACGCCTCGGGCGCGACGCCGATTCAGTTCAACGCCAGCAACATGCCCGGCACTGTCTATTTCAACAGCACCACGGGTCTGTTCGCCGGCAACGCAGGCGCGGTCGGCGTCTACAACGTGCCCGTCATCGCCACGAACGCGTTCGGCTCTGACTACAAGGTGCTGGCCGTCTCGGTCGGCGGAGCGCCCGTCATCACCTCGCCGCTCACCGCCTCGTCCACCGTCGGCAGTTCCTTCACGTACACCCTCACGGCGACGGGCACGGCCACCATCGTGCTCGGCGCGTCGTCGCTCCCGTCGTGGGCCACCTTCACCGCGGCGACGGGCGTCATCACCGGCACGCCGACCAGCGCAGGCACCTTCTCCATCGGGCTCTCGGCGACCAACGGCGTCGGCAGCAGCAGTCAGACGCTCGTGCTCACCGTCGACGGTCCAGCGGTCATCACCAGCAATCTCACCGCGAGCGGCACGGCGGGCCAGGCCTTCACCTACTCCCTCACGGCCGAAGGCACCGCGCCCATCACGCGCAGCATGTCGGGCCTGCCCGCGTGGCTCTCGTTCGACGCGAACGCCGGGCTGCTCTCGGGCACGCCTCCTGCGGCGGGCACCTTCACCGTCACCATGGGCGCCTCGAACGGCGTGGGCAGCGACTCGAAGACGCTCACCATCACCATCGCCGCGCCGCCGCCGACCCCGACGCCGCCTGCCATCACCAGCGCGCTCACCGCGAGCGGCACCGTCGGAGCCGCGTTCAGCTACACCATCACCGCGAGCGGCCAGGTGCCGATGACGTTCAGCGCGACGGGCCTGCCCTCGTGGGCGAGCGTCGACACGAACACCGGCGTCATCTCGGGCACACCGTCGGGCGGCGCCACCACGTCGGTCACCATCGGCGCGACGAACGCGCTCGGCGCTGACTCGAAGACGCTCGTCATCTCGGTCGAGGCGCCCCCGCAGGTGACCTCGGCGCTCACCGCGACGGGACAGATTGGCGTTCCTTTCACGTACACCCTCACCGCGACGGGCAGCGGCGTCATCACGCTCAGCGCGAGCAACCTTCCGGCCTGGGCGTCGTTCAACGCGGGCACGGGTGTCATCAGCGGCACGCCGACGGCCGACGGCTCCTTCTCGGTCAGCATCGCGGCCTCGAACGGCGCGGGCACCGACTCCGAGTCGCTCGTCATCACCATCGAGACGCCTGCGCTCGTCACCTCGGCGCTCGCGGTCGACGGCATCGTCGGAGACGCGTTCTCGTACACCGTCACCGCCTCGGGCAGCGCGCCCGTCAGCACCAGCGCGACCGGCCTGCCTGCGTGGGCGTCATTCAACGCAGGCGTCATCAGCGGTACGCCGACGGCGGCTGGCTCGTTCTCCATCACGCTCGGCGCGTCGAACGCCGCAGGCTCGGACTCGAAGACGCTGACGGTCACCGTGAGGGCCCGCCCCGTCATCACCTCGGCGCTCACGGCTGACGCCATCGTCGGAGACGCGTTCAGCTACACGCTCACCGCGAGCGGCACGGCTCCCGTCACGCTCAACGCCGGCAGCCTGCCTGCGTGGGCGTCGTTCAATGCAGGCGTCATCTCGGGAACGCCGACCGCTGCGGGCGTCGTCTCCATCTCGCTGTCGGCCAGCAACGGCGTCGGGTCCGACTCGAAGACGCTCGTCGTCACGGTGCGCGCGCGGCCGGCCATCACGTCTGCGCTCGTCGCGTCGGGCGTCGTGGGCCAGGCGTTCTCGTACACGGTGACCTCGAGCGGCTCGGCGCCGATCTCCTTGTCTGCGACCGGGCTGCCTGCGTGGGCCTCGTTCAACGCTGGCGTCATCAGCGGTACGCCGACGGCCGACGGCTCGTTCAGCATCACGCTCGGCGCTTCCAACGCCGCAGGGAGTGACTCGCAGACGCTCGTGTTGACGGTGCGCTCGGTGCCGGCCATCACCTCTGGGCTCGCGGTCGACGCCATCGTGGGAGACGCGTTCAGCTACACGCTCACCTCCACCGGCACGGCGCCCGTCACGCTCTCGGCGAGCGGTCTGCCGGCCTGGGCCTCGTTCAACGCGGGTGTCATCTCAGGCACGCCGACGGCTGATGGCGTCGTCTCCATCTCGCTCGGCGCGAGCAACAGCGTCGGCTCGGACTCGAAGACCCTCGTCGTCACCGTGCGCGCGCGGCCGGCGATCACGTCTGCGCTCGTCGTGTCGGGCGTCGTCGGTCAGCCGTTCTCGTACACGCTCACGGCGAGCGGCACCGTGCCTCGCACGCTCTCGGCGAGCGGACTTCCCGCGTGGGCTTCGTTCAACGCGGGCACGGGCGTCATCTCTGGCACTCCCAACGCAGAGGGCCCGAGCTCCATCTCGGTCGGCGTCTCGAACGCTGCGGGCAGCGACGCGCAGACGCTCGTGCTGACGGTGCGCTCGGTGCCGGCCATCACGTCTGGGCTCGCGGTCGACGCCATCGTGGGAGACGCGTTCAGCTACACGCTCACCTCCACCGGCACGGCGCCCCTCACGCTCTCGGCGAGCGGTCTGCCCGCCTGGGCCTCGTTCAACGCGGGTGTCATCTCGGGCACGCCGACCGCTGATGGCGTCGTCTCCATCTCGCTCGGCGCGAGCAACAGCGTCGGCTCCGACTCGAAGACGCTCGTCGTCACCGTTCGTGCGCGGCCTGCCATCACCTCGGCGGCCAGCGCGGCTGGCGTCGTCGGACAGCCCTTCTCGTACACGCTCACTGCGAGCGGCACCGCGCCCGTCACCCGCTCGGTCAGCGGTCTGCCTGTGTGGGCCAGCTTCGACTCGGGCAGCGGCGTCATCAGCGGCACACCGACGGCCGACGGCTCCTTCACCGTCGCGCTGGGTGCGTCGAACGCTGCAGGCACCGCGTCGGGCTCGCTCGTCATCACGGTCGGCTCCACCCCCGTCATCACCTCGCCGCTCGCGGTCGATGCCGTCGTCGCGCAGGCGTTCTCGTACAGCTTCACCGCGAACGGCACTGCCCCATTGAGCCTCTCGGTGTCGGGCCTGCCGTCATGGGCGACGTTCGCCAACGGCGTCATCTCGGGCGTCCCCGACGGTGAAGGCGTGTTCAGCCTCACGCTCGTCGCGAGCAATGGCTCGGGTGTCGACCAGCAGACGCTCGTCATCACCGCACGCAAGGCGCCGCTCATCACCTCGCCGCGCACCGCCGCTGCCATCGTCGGCCAGCCGATGACCTACCAGTTGGTCAGCTCGGGTACGGCGCCGCTCACCTTCTCGGCGACCGGGCTTCCGTCGTGGGCCTCGTTCGACGCGCAGACGGGCGTGCTCTCGGGCACTCCGACGGCTGAAGGAGAGGCCATCATCACGCTCCGCTCGTCGAACGTCGCAGGCGTCGATACGGCCGTGCTCGTCATCGCGGTGCGCACCACGCCCACCATCACCTCGGCGCTCGCGGTCGCTGCCGTGGTCGGTGATGCCTTCAGCTACACGCTCACCGCCTCGGGTACGCCCCTCGTCGTGCGGTCGGTGACGGGCCTGCCGTCGTGGCTCCAGTTCGACTCGGCGACGGGCGTGCTGAGCGGCACTCCGAGTGGCGACGGCGTCTTCACCATCGGCCTCACGGCGACCAACGGTGTCGGCGTCGACACGAAGTCGCTCGAGGTGACGGTGCGCTCGCGGCCGCGCATCACGTCTGCGCTCGCCATCGACGCCGTCGTCGGAGACGCGCTCGTCTACGCCCTCACGCTCACGGGCACCGAGTTCATCACCGTGCAGGCATCCAGCCTGCCGGCATGGCTCGACTTCGACCAGAACACGCGCACGCTGTCGGGTACGCCGCCGGCAGAGGGCGTCACCAGCATCGTGTTCGGAGCGTCGAGCCTCGCGGGCTCCGACGTGAAGACGTTGGTCATCACGGCGCGAGCGCGGCCCGTCATCACCAACCAGCTCGAGGTCTTCGCCGTGGCCGGCTCCCCGTTCTCGTTCACGTTGTCTGCGACCGGCACCGCGCCGCTCTCGTTCAGCGCGGGCATGTTGCCGGCCGGGCTCTCGTTGTCGGGTGACACCGTCTCGGGAACGCCCACCGCGTCTGGCCGCTTCCCGGTGCTGGAGCGCGCCACCAACGCCGCGGGCTTCGATGAGCGCATGCTCGTCATCTCGGTGCGCGGCGTGATTCCTGCGCCGACCATCGCGCTGCCGGTGGAGGACGCAGTCCTCTCTTCGTCGCTCGTCACGGTCTCGGGCTCTGCCCCGCCAGCCGAGGCCGGCAACGTGGTGCGCGTGCGCGAAGGCGGCCAGGTGCTGTGCGACGCGCTCATTCTGCAGGACGGCTCGTGGTCGTGCCCGCTGACCTTCGGTGAAGGCGCCCACACGCTCGACGCCATCATCGTCGACGCGCGCGGCTTCGAAGGCCTGCTGCACGACGGCCAACGCTTCGTCGTCGATGAGACGGCGCCGGCCGCTCCCGCCTGGGCTGGTCCCGGGGCTGGCGCCATCGTCTCGAGCGCGACGCCTCCGCTCAGTGGCACGGGCGAGCCCAACGCCCGCGTCGTCGTCACCTTCATGGAGCAGGTCGTCTGTGAGGCGGTCGTTCAGCCCGATGGTTCATGGGCGTGCACGCCGCAGTCGCCGCTGCCTCAGGGTGAGGTCGAGCTGCGGCTGACGCAACGTGACGCCGCTGGCAACCGGAGCGTGTCGGTGCCCCGCGCGTTCATCGTCGACTCGGTGACGCCAGTGGCTCCCACCATCGAAGCGCCGATGGCGAACACGATTCTTCGAGAGCGCACGCCGACGCTGCGTGGCACCGCTGAGCCTGGCAGCACCGTCATCGTCTCGGTCGACGGTCACGTGGAGTGCAGCACCACCGCCGATGGCGCTGGCCAGTGGAGCTGCGTCTCGTCGAGCCTCGCCGACGGTACCCACGCGGTCTCTGTGCTGAGCCGTGACGCTGCGGGCAACGAGAGCGTGCGCGTGATGAACCGCTTCGTCGTCGACCTGACTCGGCCCGAGGCGCCCATCATCGTCGGTCCCTCGGGGCTCACCACCACCACCACGCCCGTCATCTCGGGCCGGGCCGAGGCGAACACCACGGTGCGCGTGCTGCTCGACGGCGTCGAGGTCTGCACGGCCCCCGTCAGCGCCGAGGGCACCTGGAGCTGCCCTGCGGTCGAAGCGCTCGCGAAGGGCCCACACGCGCTCGTCGTCACCGCGAAGGACGCGGCCGGCAACGAGAGTGAGCCGACCACCGGTGCCTTCGACGTGCAGGACGCGACCGGCGCCATGGTGATGCCTGCTGCTTCGCCCGACACCGACAACCCGCAGCTGAGCGGCACCGCGACGCCCGGCGCGACGGTGAACGTCTATGTCGACGGTGAGCTCGTCGGCAGCACGACGGCCGACGCCAACGGCGCGTGGACGTACGACCTGCCACGCCTCTCGGCCGGAGCGCACGGCGTCTCCATCGGCATCAAGGGCACGGGTGAAGAAGAGAGCTTCCGTTCGCCGACGCAGGTGCTGCAGGTCGACAAGGCGGCCATCGACTTCGGTGGTGGTCTGGGCTGCAGCTCGACGTCGCAGTCTCCGCTCGCGTTCTTCATGTTGCTCGGTGTGCTGATGCTGCTGCGTCGTCGGCGCGCGGTGGCGGCGGTCATCGTGAGCACGGCCGTCGTCGCGTCGGCGCAGGGCAGGGTGCAGTCGTTCGAGGTCGAGCAGCTCGAGCTCAACCCCGCCGCGCGTGGTGGCCTCGTCGTCGGTGGCGCAGACCTGCTGCAGGCGCGCGACTACCGGTTCTCGGCGTCGTTCGGGTACCAGAACGCGCCGCTGCAGTACTTCGAGAACGGCGTGCGCAAGGCGACGCTCATCGACCACCGCCTCACCGCGTGGTTCTCGGGCGCGTACGCCATCACGCCCTGGCTCGAGGTGGGCGCGAACCTGCCCGTGGTGGTCTTCCAGTCGGGTGAGTCGGCGCGCACGCGGCTCGGAGAGACCATCATCGCCGGCGTTCCCGCGTCGGCTGCGATGGGCACGCCGTGGCTGCAGGCGCGCGCGGCGGTGATGCAGGAGCGCAACGGCTCGCCCTTCGACCTCGGCTTCACGGTGATGGCTGGCCTGCCCATCGGCTCGGTCGAGAGCCTCACGAAGGACCCCACGGTCTCGGGGCAGTTGCTGGTCGGCGCGGGGCGCACGTTCGGGCCGGTCCGCGTCGCGCTCGAGGCAGGCGCGCACCTGAGGCAGGCTGCGTCGCTCGTCAGCAGCAACCCCGAAGACGCCATCGGGAGCCGCGTGTTGATGGGTGGTGCCGTGTCGAGCGTGCGCGGGCCGCTGCGTGCAGAGCTCTCGGTGCGCGGGTTCGCGCCGCTGACGAATCAACCGTTCAGCGCCGAGGTGCTGGCCGGTGGGCGCTACGCGATTCGCGACTGGGAGGTGTTCGCCGTCGCGGGGCCCGGCTTCGGCAACGCGCCAGGCACGCCTGCGTTCCGCGCTCTCGTCGGCGTCTCGTTCGGTGGCCTCTCGAGCGCGAAGTGTGGCGGCCGCTCGCACGTCGC
>JBEOKA010000500.1:0-5612 GCA_040275325.1 Myxococcaceae bacterium
CCGTGCCACCAGCCGTCGCCGTGCCACCAGCCGTCGCCGTGCCACCAGCCGTCGCCGTGCCACCAGCCGTCGCGGTTCCGCCGGCCGTCGCCGCTCCACCAGCCGTCGCCGTTCCACCAGCCATCGCCGTTCCACCAGCCATCGCCGTTCCACCCGCCATCGCCGTTCCACCCGCGCGACCACCCGCAGCAGCACCGCCGCCCGTCGCCGAGCCGCCGGCCGTCACGAAGCCGCCGCCCTGATTGGTCGGCGTACACGCGCCGCTCGTGCAGCTGAACCCGTTGGGACACGACACGCACATGTTGCCGCGCGCACCACACGCCGTCGCCGCCGTGCCGCTCACGCACTGGCCGTTGGCGCAGCAGCCGTTCGCGCAGGTCGAGGCAGAGCACTGCACCGGAGGCGGAGAGCAGGACGTCGAGACGGATGCCGAGAGACCGAGCAGCGCGCCCAGGCCGAACACGCGAAGAGGAGAGATGAGCTTCATGCGGTGAACTCCTTGTGAATCAAGACATCGGCGGCCATAGCCCAGCTCCGGCCAGAGGGGCGTGACAAAGCAGTACCGGCTGGCTGACCGGCGTGCGTCAGGTCTCGCGCTTCACCAACACCTCGAGGCCGAGCAGCGCCGCGAGGAAGGCCCGCACCTGATGCTCGGGCCGGCCGGCGAGCGCGATGATCTCGGCGTTCGTCCGGGTTCCGTCGAGGCGAGCGAGCAGCATCGCCTCCCACTTCTCGAGCTCGATCTCGTTGAGCTGGTAGGGCGGCTGCGGGCTGGGCATCAGCCGCTCTTCAGGCCGCACGAGGCGTGAGATGCGCTCGGGCTTGTAGAGCTTCTTGATGCCGCGGGTGATGAGGTTGCCGGGGAAGACGTCGAGCTTGATGCTCTCGGCGCGCGCCTTCTCGCGGAAGGTCAGCACGAACTGGCCTTCTTCCCAGCCGAAGAGGCTGTAGATGATGCTCTTCACCTGCTGGCCCACGTAATAGAGCCGCTCGGTGTCCTTCAGCAGGCCGCGCTCGACGAGCACGTCTCCGGTGCGACGGTTGGTCTGCTGCGCCACCACCGCGACGTCGTCGAGCTGCTCGGGCTTGATCTTCCCGACGCGCACCAGGAACTGGCCAAAGCGATCAGCGGCGAGGTTCGACAGCGCGAACACGGGCTGGCCGGCCTCGAAATAGACGACCTTCTTGACCTTGCCCTTCTTGACCGAGAGCTCGCCGGTCTCTCTCGAGAGGTAGAAGGCGGTGATGAGGCCGGGCAGGTTGTCTCTGAGCTCGCCCTGGCGCGCGGCGCGAACGCTGGGCTCGGTGGCGTCGGCAGGCGGCGGCGGCGGAACGGCGTGCACGCCCGAGGTGCTCGAGGGCCGGGTGCCGGCGATGGCGCCCTTGAGCGGCTTGCCTGCGGTGAGCGCGGCGCCCGAGAGCTCGGCGGTGATGTTGCCGCCGCCGGTCACCTTGATGCGGCCGGTGAGCTCCATCTCGTCCTGCTCTTCGTCTTCGACGTCGATGTCGAGCGAGACGTCGAACTCGGCCGGCGCCTCGGCAGGTGGAGGCGTGTGGGAGCCGGCTTCGGTCGGCACCAGGCCGCGCACGGTCTCGCGCAGCTTCTTCGCATCGAAGGGCTTCTCGACGAACAGCGCGCCGGGGAAGCGCTCGAGCGCCTCTTTGGAGTGCCGCGCGCCCTTGAAGACGCCCGTCATGAACACGAGCTTGAGCTCGGGCCGCGCCGCCTGCAGGCCCTCGGCGACGTGGTAGCCCATCATGTCGGGCAACAGCATGTCGATGAGCGCCAGCTGCACCGGCTCGGCCTTGCCCAGCTCGACGGCGGGCCGGCCCTTGTTGGCGCCGACGACGGTGTACCCGGCCTCTTCGAAGAGCGAAGTCAGGAGCGCCACCAACTCCTTGTTGTCGTCGACGACGAGAATGGTGGGCGCCATGGCGGAGCGCTCTTATACCGCTCGCGGCCCGCTCGTGCGATCCACAATCCACGGTTGCGTGTAGGCTGGTGGATCTGACGGAGGCTGCTGATGCGTCGGTTGGTCCTGATGCTGGTGTTGGTGACCGCGCCCGCCCTGGCGCAGACGGCGTTCGACGCCTCGATTCCCGATGGGTCGGTCGGCATGGGTGGGGCCGACATGACGTCTGAAGAGAATGACATGCGCGACCCGTGTCTCTCGGCGCGTGACTGCGATCGCGGCATGTCGTGCACCAACGGGCGCTGCGTGCCGACGCCGATTCGCAACGCGGGTGGGTGTGGTGGTGGCCTCGCGGTGGCGCTGTTGCCGCTCGCGGGCCTCGTGCTGATCAGCAGGAGATTGTGATTGCCCGCCTGCGCGAAGCCGACGTAAGGGCGCACGCGTCGGTCAAGGGAACCTGGTGCGAATCCAGGGCTGCCCCGCAGCGGTGAACAGAAACGAAAGCCGTCACGAAGCACTGGGCTGATACCGAGCCTGGGAAGCGACGGTGAGTAGGAGGCTCGAAAGAGCCGCGTCTGTGAGTCCGAAGACCTGTCCGGCCCTGAGGGCCCTCCATGGTGGAGGTCACCTTCGGGAACAGCAGTCCCATCTCGCTCCGAGGGGAGCGCGGCGGACAGGTCGACCGGCAGCCTTCTGTTCGTGCGTCGTCGTGCACGTGTGCCCTTCGAGACGTCTGTCGCGTCACGCCTTTCGAGCACGTGGAGTCCGAGGGGACTCCTGCCGGAGGAACGATGTCGACGAAGACGTGGATGATGATGAGCCTGGTGACGGTGTTGTCGGGCTGCCCCCAGCCGCAGAGCCAGCGCTGCACACCGCAGAACTGCGCGAGCGGGTGCTGCACCGAGGGTGGCTTCTGCGCGAGTGGTGACGTGAACAGCGCGTGCGGCATCAGCGGCGCGGCGTGCGCGGTCTGCTCGGGCGCGACGACGTGTCAGATGAACGAGTGCCGCACGGTCGCCTCGGGTGGCGGCGCGGCCTCGGCTGGCGGTGCTGCTGGTGGCTCGGCGTCTGCAGGTGGAGCCCCGTCTGCAGGTGGTTCAGCGACGGCCGGTGGATCCGCTTCTGCTGGTGGGAGCGCGGTCGACGCAGGCGTCTCGTGCGCGACGGTGACGCTCGACCCCGTGCTGGGAACGTTCTCGCTGCGAGGCACGACGATGGTCGCGAGCTCGGGCGCGCTGCCCGCAGGCACTTCGTCGCTCGGCCTGCACAACGGTGAGCTCTTCACCGTCACCACCGACCGCCAGCTGCGCCGCCTCGGCACGCTGCCCACGTTGAGCCTCGGCCCCGCCATCGTCGACGTGCGCGCGGCAGCCGACCGCGACGCAGGCACCTTCCTCGGCGGCACCATCGCCTCGAACGGCCAGCAGCTGCTGACCGGCTACACGAAGACGGGCGCTGGCTTTCCCGGAGTCGTGGCGCTCGTGCAGCCGGAAGACGCGGGCGTCGAGTACGTGAGCGCTCCCGGCAACTACACGCTCGCCGCGCTCTCGAGCGGCGCCTTCATCATCAACGGCACGGGCCTCGGCTCGGCCACCGGCAACGGCCTGTTCGCGCTGCGGCCGGGAACGCCGTCACAGACGGCGCTGCTCACCACCTTCCCCGATGCGTTCGGCGGCAGCGGCTACACCACCGTCACCGGCAACGGCGTGCTCGTCGCCGGCAACGCGCGCGCTGACTTCAGCAACGTGGCGAGGGCGCTGGCGCCGTCGTCGTACCTGGGCTCCGTCGCGAGCGGCTCGTCGTTCACCTACGTCGCGGCCGACGCGCCCATCGTCGCCGAAGGAGACGAGTTCGCCGCGCTCACCACGATGCAGAACGACGCCGTCGTGGTGCGAGGTGGCTACGACGCCTCGTTCACGCCCTTCACCGTTCGGGTCGAGCGGGTGACGCTCACGCTCCCGGGCTCGGGCGTGCAGACGGTGGCGGTGGGCGCTGCGACGCCGCTGCTCGAGAACGGCGCCCTGCGCTGCACGCGCGTCTTCACCGCCATCGGCGCAGGCAACGAGCTGTACGTCGGGCTCGATGACCGCCAGGGCCGTCGGCTGGTGAAGCTCACGCCGTGAGGGGCGCGCTCCTGCTGCTCGCGCTGTGCGCCGGGTGTGGAGTTCCCGTCATGCAGGTCGACGGTGGCTCCCCGCCCGACGCGCCAGACGCGAACGTCGTCGAAGACGCTGGCGTCACCGACGCGGGAGTCCGTCCGCCAAACCCGTGGGCCGACCGCGTCGTGCGCATCATGCCGGGCGACGGCGCGGGCTTCGGGCAAGACCGCTTCCCCGACGTCGTGCTCGGCCCACCAGAGGGTGGCGGCGAGAGCAGCGGCTCGCTCGACGTGCTCTCGCTGGGGCGTGAAGGCGTCATCGTGCTCGAGTTCACCGACCTCATCGCCGTCGATGGGCCGGGTGTCGACCTGCTCGTCTTCGAGAACCCGTTCGGCACCTTCTTCGAGACCGGCGTGGTGGCGGTCAGCGACGACGGCGTCGACTTCAGGGAGTTTGCCTGCGCGGCCGATGACGTCGACGGCGGCTTCCCCGGCTGTGCTGGCGCGCACGTCGTCTTCGGGAACCCTTCGATGGGCATCTCGGCGACCGACCCACGCGTCGCCGGTGGAGACGGCTTCGACCTCTCGACCGTCGGACTCAGCCGCGCGCGCTTCGTGCGCATTCGCGACTCGGGAAAGAACCGCTTCTACGGCCCGCCGGGCGGAGGCTTCGACCTCGACGCCGTGGCTGTCGTGAACGCGCGCCTCGTCGATGGTGGTTCTCCATGACGTGCTCTCGCCGGTGCGCCGTCGCCGGTGGGCTCGCCCTCGCCGCCTGTGGCTCAGCGTTGCGTGAGGAGCCGGACGCGGGGCTGATCAGCTGTGGCGACACGCTCACGCCCGGCGCGAGCCAGGTGCGCATCGAACTGGCCGACGTGCCTGCGCTGCGAACGCCGGGGAGCGCCGCCCTCGTCGAACGCCCCGACGCGCTGCTGAACGTCTGGGTGCTGCACCTCGCGAACGGATGCTTCACCGCGGTGTGGCGGGTGTGCACGCACGGCGCCTGCGACGTCGAACCACGCGAGCAACGAGAGCTGTTTTGCCCCTGTCACGGCAGCCGCTTCGGGCTCGACGGCGCAGTGCTCCAGGGACCGGCGACGCGACCGCTTCGTTCGTTCAAGGTGGTTCGGCAGGGCGACGCGCTGTTGCTCGAGCGCTGATCAACTGCGCATCGGTTGCGGACCCGCTGACAGCGGTGCCGGTGGACCAGCTGGGAGACCGCGCGAAAGTGCCCGCTTCCACTGAGGACTCCCGGTGGTCCGTGGCATGCTCGTGCGCCTGATCTTCGGGGTCTTCCCTCCCTCCATCGAGGTCGTCCGCATGAAGCGCCTGGTCGGCTGGATCTGCTGTGCGTCGTTGTTCGTCGTGGGCTGCGAGTGCAACGTCGTGGTGCCCGAGGACATGGACGGCGGAGTTGATGCGGGCTTCGCGGGTGGAGCGGCGACGGCTGGCGGCTCGGCGACGGCTGGCGGCTCGGCGACGGCTGGTGGCTCGGCGACGGCTGGCGGCTCGGCAACGGCTGGCGGCTCGGCAACGGCTGGTGGCTCGGCAACGGCTGGCGGCTCGGCAACGGCTGGCGGCTCCGCGACTGCTGGAGGTGA
>JBEOKA010000501.1:0-15561 GCA_040275325.1 Myxococcaceae bacterium
CCGCCGAACTTGAAGCCCAGGTAGACGAAGATCGGCGCCGAGCCGAGCGCCGCGACCGAATCGTAGAGCGCGAAGCGCGACCACTTCATGCCCACCGAGCCGGCGGTGAAGTACGTGACGGCGCGCACGCCCGGGAGGAAGCGCGCGAGCATGATGATCTTCTCGCCGTGCTTCTTGAAGAGCTGTTCGACGCGGGCGCGCTTCTCGGGCGTGACGATGCGGGCGAAGAACCCGGTCGGCTTCGAGCCCACCTTCGAGCCGAAGCGGCGCCCGAACATGAAGATCATGGAGTCGCCGACGATGATGCCGAGGTAGCCCGTGAGCATCATCAGCTCGAGCTGGGCCTTGCCATCGTGCACCAGGTAGCCGCCGAGAATCAGCGACACGTCTTCTGGCAGCGGCAGGCCGAGCCCGCAGACGAAGAGGATGCCGAAGACGACCAGGTAGGCGAGCCCGCCACTGGTGCCTCCGACGAGGTTGAAGAGAAAGCTCTCCAAGTGCTGGTGACTCCGGGTGCGCTCGTTACTTCTTCGGACCAGGACGGCTGGTCTCGACCTTCTGCATCGCGTCGAGCAGCCAGCCTTCGACCGGCTTGCCGTCGTCGAACATCTTCGCGACCGACTTGAGGCCGAAGTAGCCCTTCGCGGCCGCGGCGTCCCACGCGGCGTCGTTGGCGTCCATCGCGCGCATGGCGACGGCCATCGTGAGCACCGCCGTCGCGTAGTCCTGCACGTTCTGCTCGTTTGCGCCGGCCAGCTGCGCCTCGCGGAGCACCTGCGCCCCACCCGCCCAGCCGCCGATCTTCTTCGCGACCGCAGGCTCGATCGACAGGCGCGCGAACTCACGCACCAGGCCTTCGACGTTCGGCTTCTCGGAGGGGCCGACGATCAGAAACGCCTCGCCGTTTTCACCCGCGACGGCGCGAACGGTGTCTTGCGCGTCGAGCAGGTTCACCACCAGCAGCGCCTCCTGCGTGTCGGCAGACTTGAGGGTCGCGCGCGCCTTCGTCAGCGGGCCGTCGAGCACGGGCAGGTACGCCTTGAGCGACTTGCGGTAGTCGGCCTGCACCTGGCCCATGAGCTCATCGAGCTTCCAGCCGGTCCACGCTTTCTGCAGCACGGCCTCGAGGCCCTTCAGATCCTGCAGGTCCTTCGCCTTCGCACCCGCGGCGAACGGAGGCTGCGCCGTGCCGACGACGTACGAGAGGTAGCGGCGCAGCGGCACCTGGTGGGCCTCGAAGAACGCGTCGGCGGCCTTACGAACCTCGGGGTCTCCACCGATCACCCGGCCGCGAACGGCCTGGCGCACGGGGTGGTAGACGACCTTGGGAATCGGGTCTTTCCGGGTGACCGGGCCCTGATCGAAGCCCATGGCGTTGAAGATCGCGAAGAGGGCGAAGATGCGCTCGTCGTTGCGCAGCTCGACGCCTTCTCCGGTGTAGAGGCTGGCGAACCAGTCACCCTGAGAAGCGGCGAGCGCCGGAGTCGACAAGAGCACGGCAACGAGTGCGGGAACGAAAGCGCGCATGTCTCGTGGGTAACCCACCCCACCCCGACGTTCAAGGAGCGACATCGAACGGGCGGGCAACATGGAATGGCCGACCGCGGGCGGTGTTGCGCGCCTACACCTTGACGAGCGTCTTCAGCGCGTCCTTCGTGGTGATGATCTTCTGGCCGAAGGTGGTGCAGATGGCCATCAGCAGCTTGATGCAGGCCTGCGGCTTCACCGCCATCAGCTTCTGGAAGTCGGCCTGACGAATCTCGAAGGCGACGACGGCGGTGACAGCGGTCGCCGTGCACTGACGCTGGCCGGTGTTGATCAACGAGAGCTCGCCGAGCCAATCGCCAGGCCCGAGCTCTCCCATCGAGAGATCGCCGCCCTTGTCGTTCTTGGTGGTGAGCGAGACCCGGCCGTCACCGACGATGATCAGCGTGTCGCTGACCATGTTCTCGACGAACAGCGGCGTGCCCGGCGGGTAGGACCGTGGAGCGGCGATGCCGGCGAGAATGCCGACTCCGGTGTCCGTGAAACCAGAGAGCAGCGGGCTCGCACGAAGTGCGGCGGCAGCGTCCATGCGGTCGAGGTGCTAGCACGACTTCGATACAGGTTCGCGATTTCAGTGCTGCTTCAGCTGGGCGAGGTCGGCCGCCAGCTGCTGCTGCTCGGCGATCGATCGTCTGAGCGTCACCGGCTTCGAGTCGACCTCGAGCGAGAGCACGATCACCTGCTCGTCCTTTCCCAGAGTCGGGTTGGACACCTCGTGCTCGGTACAGAGCTGTCGCAGCGTGGGCTCGAGGCGACGCTTCAAGTCGGTCAGCAACGGGAGCGGCAGCTTCACGGTGATCTCAGGACAGGGCCGGTTCGCGTCGAGGCGAATGAACCCCGCGGTTGGGGCACGCGCGGTGAGCTGATCTTCGTCGACGAGCCCGAACCCACGCGCCGGCACGGCGAGGCGGCCCTCCTTTCGTTTGCCTTCACGTTCGAGCTCGACGAGCCACGTGCCGCTGGGGACGAGGAGCCGCTGCGCCGAGGGACGAACCGCCGACAGCACCACATCGCGCGTGCTCGGGTCACGAATCACCAGCCGCTCGATGCCCGGTGGCACCACCACGCCGGGGCCCTCTTCGCGAACGCGGGTGACGACGATGTCTCCGTAGCCCGAGAGGCGCACGGCGAGGCCCGGGTGCTGACCGCTCTCTCCTGCGGCGGTGCGTTCGTAGGCAAACCGGTAAGCCTCATCGAGCGAGATCTGCCCGTCTTGCGTGACGTCGGCCGCGCCGCGGAGCCCCGCGAGCAGGTGCTGGGTGAAGACGCTGCCGCGCAGCTGGCCTGCTTCGAGTGATGGCTCGGTCGATGCGCTCGAGGTGATGAAGGCATCGCCCTGCACGGTGAGCAGATCTTCGGCCTCGATGGTGAACGCCGGTGCCTCTTTCGCAGCGGTCTCGATCACGCCCGATGACTGGCAGGCATCGATGATCGTCACGCGGGCCTTGGCGCC
Organism: Myxococcaceae bacterium; assembly: GCA_040275325.1. Classification (GTDB taxonomy): domain Bacteria; phylum Myxococcota; class Myxococcia; order Myxococcales; family Myxococcaceae; genus Xiheimicrobium. The sequence continues at coordinate 2,999 of JBEOKA010000501.1, forward strand.
GGTGGCGGTGATCCTCCGCTTCAGCTCCTTCCACCGCACCTGCTCGGCGCCAGGCAGCAGCCCTTCTTCGGCCGTGGCGTGGGCGCTCAGGTAGACGAACAGCAACGTCTGCTTGTCCGCCTTCGCTTCGGTCTTCGCCCACTCCAGCGCGGCGAAGAGCTCGGCGAGCGGGCGCCCCTGCAGCAGCTTCACGTTCCCAGGCTCGACGCGGCCGGCTTCGAGGAAGACCTTCGCCATGCGCGCGGCGTCGGCTTCGGCGTAGCGCAACGCGCTCCGAGGGCCGTCACCCCCGTTGTGGCCGTAGACGATCGCGAGCCGCTTCGTGCCCGCGACCGCCGACGTGGCCAGCACCATCAGGGCGCAGCAGAGAGCTTGTCGCATTCCACCTTGGCCTTCTCGACGCCGAGTTTGGCGGCGGCGCACGCGTCCTGCCTGGCGGCTGCGGCGTTGCCCTTCAGCTGCGCGATGCCGGCGCGCACGAGGTACGGCTCTCCGAAGTCGGGGTTCTCCGAGATCAGGTTGTCGAGCCGATCCTTCGCGGAGTCGAGGTCACCGGACTGGATGTACATGAGCGCCAGGTTGAAGCGCGCGTTGATGAACGACGGCGCGGCGGCGATGGCGGCGAGGAAGCCCTTGCGCGCGTTGTCGAAGTCCTTCTGCGAGAGCGCGATGCGGCCGGCGAGGTTCGACGCGGCTGCGAAGTTGGTGCAGGCGAGCGCCTTGTCGAGCGCGGGGTGACGCGAACGATCCTTCTCGTAGGTGGCGCGCGCGAGCAGGTACGCGGCTTCGGCGTTCTGCGGCTCGACGACGCCGAGCGCGGTCGCGTCAGTCGCGATGGCTGCCAGCTTCGGAGCGTCTTCGACGCGTCGGCACTCGGCGGGCGGGACAGGTTCCTTCCACGAGGCGTAGAGCGCATCGAGCCCCGAGAACGGCGTGATGCTGACCGTCTTCTCGTTCGGCTTCGGGGTTTGTGTGTCGGTCTTGCGCGTCGCAATGAAGCCGATGCCGAGCAGCGCGACGAGTCCCACTGCGCCCAGGATCAGGGGCAGTGGACCGCGCGAGGCCGGGGCCGGAGCAGGAGGAGCCTCGATGGCCGTCGAGCTCGGCGCAGGCACGACGGCAGAGCTCTGGTGCACCGGCGGCGAGCCCGGCTGCGTCGACGGAATCGGCGGCGTGCGCAGCGCCGGGTCGAGCACGATTCCACGCTTGGTCGCGAACCAGCCAAGGACTGCCAGCATCGAGTTGAGCGAAGCGACGACCTCGTCGAGCCCGACCGACACGCCAGCATCCTGAAGACTGCCGGAGTGATCATGCGACGAGAGGTTGCCCCACGCCTGCACCGTGCCCATGTGCGCGAGGATCGTCGTCGGCACCACGCCCTGGTTCGCCTGCTGGCGGAACTTGGTGATCAGCTCGTCGAGCATCGCCTTGCCCGGGGTCTGCTTCAGCTCTTCGGTCACCAGCGAGCGCAGCAACGCCTCGAGCACCAGCCGGGCGTTCTGCATGACGCCCTTGAAGTCTCCAGCGCGCCCACGGCTCACCATCGCCTCGAGATCGCCCTGCAGGCGCCCGAAGTGCGGAGCGTAGGAAGACAGCCGATTCAGCAGCGGTTCGAGCTCGACGGACATGGGCTCACTTTGCCAGCGCCGCGAGATCCATGCGGGCCAGAATGAAGTCGGGCTGCTCGGTCACGACCTCTTTGAGCAGCGCCTTCGCCTTCTCGGGCTCCTTCTGATCCTTCGCGGCGAGGGCCTGGCCGTACTTCACAGCGGTGTCGAGCTTGAGCTTCACGGCCTTCTTCGGCGGGGCATCGAGCTTCAGCTTCGCGGCGTCAGAGAGCCCCGCGATGAGCTTGGCGACCAGCACCTGCTCGCCGTCGAGCACGTCGTCATTGGTGATTCGAGCCCGCGCGGTGACGACGACCTTCGTGGTCGACAGGCTGATGACCTTCGCCTCGAGCAGCAGCGAGTCCTTCGACGGCTTCAAGATGGTGCCAGCGATCTGGTAGTGCGCGCCGATCATGTTGCCGATCTGAACGATCGTCTTCTGATCGAAGTTCTTCGTCTGCTGCAGCTTGAGCTCGCCCATCACGTCTTCGAGGCGCGCCCGCTCGACCACGGTGATGTTCCCCGAGGGCGCGAGATCGGTGATGAGCATCTCGGCGAGGCCTTTGCGGAACATCGTGAGGTCGCCGAGCTTGTCGTCGACGTCGAAGTAGAGCACCGAGACGACGGGCCGTTCGATGCCCGCATCTTGAGCTGCCGCCACCGTGGCGAGTGCGAGCGCTGCAACCGACGCGAGCCGTGTCATGTCCGAGTTCTATCCCTATGCTCGCGCGCCACCAATGGACGCCGCCCTGCGGAAGACCGTCGAAGCCCTGTTCGATGCCGGCCCTGTGACCTGGAGCTTCGTCAGGCCCAACCCCGGAGACGAACCGCAAGCGCAGGAATTCTTCATCGGCACGGGCACGCGCGAGGCAGGCAAGCCCGCGCACCCGCGAATGCTGAACTGGAAGCTGCCTCAATGGCGGGGCACCAACCTGCGATCATCGACCGAAGCGGTGGTGGCCAGCGCCGAAGCCCTCGACGCCGCGACCCTGCCGCTGACGATTCGCTCGCACGAGCCGACCTTCGACGTGACGGTGGGCACCTTCCTCGCGACGTACCGCGTGCTGCACAAGAAGTGGCCTGACGCGACGGAAGCGCTCGTCGAGTACGTGAGCGAGTGGGAGCAGGGCCGCACCGAATCAGCCGGTCCGTACGATCGCGCGCTCGCCTCTGTCTTCTACGCGTCGATGCACGTGTTCCGATCGACGGGCAGTCCGAAGCACCTCGTCGAGCTGATCGGCAACGTGCTGGGCCTGAAGCCGACCGCGGCCGAGCTCGCCACCCTGCCCTCGCAGCTGATTCCCGCGCGCGTGACGAGGCGGCTCAAGGCCGACGCCGATCTCTATCGAACCGAGCTCTCGCGTGCGTGGAAGGTGCAGCTCGATCTGCCGCTCGATCACTCCACCGACGCGGGCTTTCGGCGCATCGACGCGCTGTTCCTCTCGTCTCCGCAAGACGTGACGGTGCTGAAGCTGCTGGCCCGGCCCGACGCGCAGTCGTCGAGCTACGGGCGCGGCTTCGAGCTGATAGCGGTGCACGCGCCGAACGAGCCGCAGGCGTGGGGCAAACACACGATCTCGATTCCGCCCGAGAGCCCCGGCTCGCTCGCCGATCTCGCGCTGACGCTCGATCGCCTCGAAGGGCCGAACAAGCCCGACGGCACGCCGAGGCAGAAGAGCCAGCCGCGGTTCTCGCACCAGCCGCCCGAGCTCGAGGGGCTTTCAGATCCCTGGTACTCCGATGGGTACGCGTGGCCGAAGGGGCGCTCGACGATCGTGGCGCCGCCCTTCGTGGGAACCCGCCTGTCTCGCGAGCAGGTCTGGGAGACGATCTGGCAGCGCTACCACGTGGGGCGGAACGTTCACGTCGCCTCGGCGCGGACGATCTTCGTGAAGCCGGTCCGAACGCACGCCTCGCTCGATGGCGCCTTCCTCGAGTCCCACGGGTTCTCCCGCACGTCGTGGACACGGGCGCAGGCGGGGCTGCTGCCGTCGGTCGTCACCTCGTTTCTTGGAGATGCCTCGGTGGGCGACGTCTCCCACTTCGAGAAGCTGGCAGGGAATCGCTCGGTGCGACTGTCGCTCTACCCGAGCCGGCTCGCGCTGTTCTGGATCGAGCAGACCGTGGGGAAGACGACGCTGTTCGACCTCGCGCAGCAGCAGGCGACGCTGGCGGGTGGCGACGAGCTCGATCAACTGGCTCCAGTGCGCGCGCTGTCAGAGGTCACGCGCGCCGTCGGGCAGGCTCGCTGGCTCGTCTTCGGCGCCTACCGAGTCAATCGCGCACGGTCCTCGATGCTCGATGGCTCTCGAAGTGTGCAGGGGCTCTTTCATGCGCTCGCGAGCGGAGAGGCTCCGACGCTCGCCAACCTTCCCAGCGAGTCCGAGACGAAGGCGCGCACGGTGCAACTCCACCGCGACGTGGAGCACTGGATGACGTCGACCGGTGGCGCGCGCGTCGAGCTCGAGCTGGAGGATCGCACCGAGCCTCCGCTGCTCGACGGCGACTTTGCGTTGTTTCTGCTGACGACGGGCCAGCGCTATTCGGCGTTCGAGATCACGCGGCGCATGGGCGAGCTCGAGCGCAGATCTCGTCGCAGCCGCTGGGCGTCGCTCGCGCCGAGCACCACGCTGCGGGCCGACGTCATGTTCTTCACCAACTCGCTCTGGTACGCGCGCGTGAGCGACGAGCCCGACATCAACGCCCGCTACGACGCCTGGCGCGCGCTGCACGGCATGCACGACACGGTGGAGTCGCTGCGCAGCCAGACCGCCGAGCTCGACGAGTACCGCAAGGAGCGCTTCGAGAAGACGACCGGCGTGCTGCTGCTGCTCTTCCTGCCGATCACCATGGCGACTGGCTTCTTCTCGGGCGCGCAGTTCAACGAGATGGAGCTGCGCGTGGGCCTGCCGGGCACCACTGGCGGGTGGAAGGTGTTCCTCATCTACACGGCGGTGTTCACGGTGCTGGTGTTCGGCGCGTTGCTGCTGGCTCGGCTGCTCTCGTGGCGCAAGCGCTGATCACTGCCGGCGAACGCGGAAGTCGCCCCTGGTGAGCTCGGTCTTCATGCCGTGGCCGTCTTGCTGAAACGTGAACGTCGCCGAGAAGGAGCCCTCGTCGAAGTCGCCCTTGTCGGCGGCTTCCTTCGTGAGCTTCGCCGTGCACGTGCCCGTCACCTGATCGCCATCGCGCGTTCGCCACGTGGCTTCACGGCACCTCCAGCCCGTTCCTTCCGGCGCGAGGTACAGCGTGAGATCGACCGAGCCGGTCTTGTTGTGGCCCGAGACGGAGAGCTGTTTGCCGTCGTACGACTTCACCGAGGCCAGGTACTGATCGACCTCGGGTGTCCACCCGCCGTCCATCGTGAAGCGCATCCACAGCACGTTCTTCGTGACGTCTCCGTACTCGCACCAGGGCGTGTAGTTCTTGTGGTACCCGAGCATGTCGCTCACCGAGCCATCCATCTCGATGTAGATGCGCCAGTACTTCTTCGAGAGCTCGCAGTCGCCGTAGCGGGCCGCGTCCATCGCGAGATCCTTCGCCATGTAGGCCATGACGTTGCGGGTCTTCGCCGTCGGAGCACACGCCTTCGAGACGGTCGCCCAGAACGCATCGAGTCCGGCGAGGCCCTGGTGCTTCACGAACTCATCGAGCGCGCCGCTACTGCCCACGCGCAGATCCATGTCTTCGCAGCCCTTGAGCCCCTTCTGCCAGCGCTCGCGACGATCGCGCTCGAAGTCGTGCTCGCCGCCGATCAGCTTCTTGATCTGCGACTCGCGGTACGAGTTCCGGCTGTCGGTCGGGAAGGCGTCGAGAATCGATTGCCACGCGCCGACGGCGTCATCGTCCCGGTGCAGTCGCATGAGCAGCTCGGCCTTGCGCTCGATCGCCGTGATCGCCTCACGCGCCGTGCGGTCGCGATCAGCCGCGCTGGCGCTCGTGGCCTTCTTCAGGCGTTGCTCGATTCGTGCGTCGATCTCCTTCCACAACGTCGCAGCGTCGGCGGGAGAGAGATCGGCCCAGGTCGGCGCCACGGTGTAGTCCTTGTCGTTGCGGCTCGAGTCCTTGCCGTCGTCGACGCGGCCGAGGAAGACGAACGAGACGAGCTTGTCGAAGGCGGAGTCTTCGTTGAGCAGCTCTGACGGCCCTAGCCCCGAGTCTTCGATGTCGTTGGCGAGCTCGGGCGAGATCGAGGCCGAGCCGCTGCCGGTCGCGCTGCCGTACTGCTTGAACTCGTCGAGCATGCGCCGGTAGTTCGCGTGCAGGTTCTTCATGCCCTCGAGCGCCTGCTGCTTCTTCGGCACGAGCACCACGCGAAGCGACGACTCACGGTTCGAGACGTACTGGCGCAGCACCCGCCCCAGGAAGTGACCCTTCACCCTGCGCAGTGAAAGCAGGGTCGCCTGCTCCGAGCTCGAGAGCTTCGCGAAGTCGTTCTCGCGCTTGAGAACGTCATCGGCCGCCTTCGCCACGCGAACCGCCGAGGCGCTGACGATCTCGGTCTTGCGCTTGTTGTACTCCTCGAGCGCCTTCACGGCCTGATCCTTGCGCTCGCGCGCCATGAGGAACGTCGGCGACTTCGACACCAGCGCCGCGAACGCCTTCTGCGCCTCTTCGACCTTGCCCTGATCGGTGAGGTCGATCGCTTTCGAGTAGTCGAGCAGGGCTTCGAGCGAAGGCACCTTCGCCTTTCGACGGGCGCCCTCGTTCTTCAGCTTGAGCTCGATGCCGTTGGCGACCTGCTCGACGAGTGACTGCTCGACCGCGAAGACGTCGTCTTTGGGGCCGTCGGCGCGCGCGGTGACGACGTTCTTGTTCTGGCTCGCGTCGATGAGGCGCGCGTCGAGGATCAGCTTGTCCTTGCTGATCGTCATGGTGCCCGTGAGCAGGTAGCGGGCCTCGAGGAATTTGCCGATCTTCACCACCGACGCGGCGTCGAAGTACTTCGAGCGCTGCAGCTTGAGCTCGGCGACGACGGACTCGAACTTGTCGCGCTCGACGACCGTCACGCCGTCCCACGAGACGAGGTCGGTCACCATCATGTCGGCCAGGCCCTTGCGCATGACGTCGAGGTTCGCGTCGTTGGTCTGGTTGTCGAAGTACATGACGGCCAGCGTCGGCTTGTCCGAAGGTGGCTTGTCGGCGCCGAGCGCGAGGGCGAGGGAGAGAAGGACCGCGTGCATGTCAGGGCTCCGTGGGCAGGAAGAGGAACTGACCCGAGCGAGGCAGGTGTTCGTCGAAGCGGAAGAACTGGGGCGTCTGCTCCGCTTGCCGCGACTGTCTCACGGCCTGCGGAACCTTCGTGGTGAGAAACGCGGCGAGCTCTTCGTCGGTGATGACGCGATCGCCGTTGCCGTCGGCCTGCGCGCGACCGAGGCCCTCGAGGAGGAACGCCGTGAGCGCCGAGTGCCCGCCCCATTGCCACGCGGCCGGCTCGGCTTCGTCTTCCCACGCACGCTGGCCCTTCGTGGCGGCCGACAGGACGACCTCGGCGCGTTCGTTCCACAAGGTTCGCAGCTCGCCGCTGAGCTTCGTCTCGCCCTTCGCGCCTGCCGCCCAACCCGAGTAGCAGGCGTCGAGCAGCAGCATCACGTGCTTCGAAGGAACGCCCTTTCGCAGATCGTCGACGAGTTCCTGCATGTCCCAGCCGCGTTCCGAGATCGGGCGCTCGGGTTGCTCGAAGTAGCCGGCCGGTTGCAGCACCCCGAAGTCCTTCCGTGCGCCCGCTTCGAAGCCGCCGTGGCCCGAGTAGTAGAAGAGGAAGCTCGAGGTCTCGTCAGCCGAAGGGAAGCGGGAGCGGAATCGCTCGACGGCCAGCTTCAGGTTCTCGGCGGTCGGGGCTCCGTCGGTCTGCTCGCCGGCTTCCGGCCGATCGATGAAGAACAGCACGTTCTCCCGGCGGTACCCGAGCTTCGTGGTGAGCAGGTCGCGAACGGCGCGTGCGTCACGACACGGTGCATGGAGCGTTCGCTCGCCCGTGTAGCCGCAGACCCCAGCGATCAGCGCGAAGGGCTCGAACGATCGCGGCCCATCTTGCGCCGCCATCAGGTTCAGCACCTTCGCGGGTGGGAGCGGATCTCCCTTCGCGCCGGCCGTCGTCTCATTGTGACGCTGGGCCTTCAGCAGTCCTCCAGCAACCGCGACGAGCGCTGCGATCACGGCGACGCCAGCGATCGCCTGCCACAGCTCTCTTCGCAACGACTTGCCGCCAAGCGCCTTCGTGATCGCCTCGAGCGTGAGCTTCGTTCCATCGCGTGACGAGGCGATCAACGTGCCGAGGTGACGTTCTCCGGCGTACCAGGGGTGCTGATCGAGCTTCGAGAGCTTCTCCGCGAGCCACTCGAGCCGCAGACGCTTCGAGGGGTCGGCCGAGATCACGAGGGTGCCGTCGGCTTGGCGAACCAACAACAACAGGGCGTTGTTGTCCCTGCGTGCCCAGAGCTTGAACTGCGTCGACACGGGTCGATCGAGAACGACCAACAGTCCGCGGCGCTCAGTGCCCGTCGCAGATGCCTCTGCAGGGAGCACGATCGAGTAACCACTGCCCCGCGCGATGTCCTCGATGAACAGGCGTTGATCGTCGGCCAGCTGCGCGACGTACTTCTGCAGCGCAGGCACCGACTTCAAGAAGGGGTCGTCGAGCAGGGACTTTCCAGCTTCGACATGCTCGCGGAGCGCGTCGAAGAGAATGCAGACCTCGCGCTCGAACGCGTCGCGGCGTTCGTGATTGAGCAGCGTCTCCTGGGCGAGCGCGAGGTAGACCCCTTGAACGGCGAACTGCGGCTCGACGCGATCTGGCCAGCGCCCCTGCCGAACGTCTTCTCCGTACAAGCACACGGCCTCGAGCGCAGGCGAGACACTCTCGAGGTCCTGCAGGTACCAGAGCCAGGCTTCGTCGAAGATGGGGAACTCCGGCAGGGTGCGCGGAGTCGCAGCACGTTCGCGAAACCACTCGAGCGACGTCATGGCTCGATCTGCTCCGGCGCGAATGCCTCGGCGGCGAGCGTGCGAAGCCGTTGCGCCCGCTCCCCCATGAGCGCGGGTTTGATCGGCCTCCCCTGCTCCAGCTCGGGCGCGGCGGTGATGACGCCCTCCTTCGAGATGCGGCGGCCCTCGATGGTCGAGCCACGTCGAATGATCACGCTGTCGATGCTGCCGTCGGCGTCCGTGTCGAACTGAAACCACTCCTGACCGCCGCTCGACGACCAGAGGAAACCTGCGTTGGGGAAACCCTGCTGGGCCCAGGTCTCAGTCGAGGCGCCATCGAGCGCGAAGGCGATCGTCGTCGCGTGAGCTTCGGCGGCGGTGACGATCGCGCGTGGAAGGTTCGGAGCCGACAGAGTGGTCACCTTGCCGTTCTTCGTTCCGAAGATTGGGAACAGCTTCGGTGGCGCGGAGGGCCGGTACAGGTTCATCGACGCGAAGGCCTGACCGACACGCTCGCGAGACAGCCCCGTGAAGCTCGAGAGCACGACCGCCCGCCAGTCAGCGCCGCGCAGCTCAGGTGACGGAACGAGCCCGTCACGTCGAAGCCACCCGCGCTCGATCGTCGTGAAGTCGAGCGACTCGTAGACGCGCGTCTCACCGACGAAGATCCACCAGCGGTTGAGCTGCCGAACGATTCGAACGGTCGAGGCCTCGAGGGTGCCCACGCCCGTCGCGTCGATGAAGGCAACCGAGCCTGCGCCTCGTCGAGCCGTGATGAGATCGGGGTTCCCATCGCCGTCGAGATCGCGCGGCCTGAAGTCCTTCGCGCCGACCATCGGGTCTGGAGGAAGTGGCTGCTCGTTCGAGTCGACGGTCGCCTGAAGCTCACTCGCGATCGCGCGCCAGGGCGAAGACGAGAGCAGGTCGGGGTCGAGCAGCGACGCGGCTCCGAGGAAGCGGCCCGGCGTTCGCCCATCGAACTCGAGCGCCTGGCCGACCTTTCCACCGAGCACGACGCGATCGAACGTGCCGTCGCGATCTCGATCGAACCAGCCGAGCCACTGCCCGCCCACCTGCCCCAACACGGCGTCGGGCTTCAGCCGCGTCATGAACGATGGCGGAACCGTTTGCTGCGACGCGTTGACGACGAAGGCGGTGCGAGGGCCAGTGCCCGACGTGTAGAGGTCGTCTCTGCCGTCTCCATCGACGTCGGCCCAGACGCCTCCCGGCAACACCAGCGCCCAGGGGGAAGGGAGGCGTCGCTGCGGCTCTGCGGGAACGCTCTCGAGGAACTTCCGCACCTCGGCGATGTGCACGTGAAAGTTCGTGCTCACCCCCGCGCGCGAGTCGGTCTTGAGGAACGCGTTGATCCCAACGAGCTCGCCGCCGAGGTTGACGAGCGGCCCACCCGAGTCGCCCGGAGAGATCTGACAGCTCGACTGCACCACCAGCCCCGGCACCTTCTCTTCGAGCCGCTTGCGCTCGAGCTCGACCGAGGCTCCCGCTGCACGGCAGGCCGGCGATGACTGCCCATCGGATTCGACGACACAGTCCGTGCCCACCAGCGAGGCGAGGTGCGTGGCGAGTTTTCCGACGCTCGCGACCTCTCCGTCCTTGATGGCCCAGAGCAACCCGATGGCGCCATGCCCGAGCGCGGCGACGGGCTCGCCTGGAGCCGGATCACGCTTCGAGAGCTTCACGCTCGGCAGCTGCGACGGAACGTCGACCAACTGCAGCACCGCGAGATCGATCAGCGGGTCACTCTTCAGCACCCACGCCGAGAGCGGTTTCTCATCGAGCACCATCACGCCGTCAGGCGAGAGCGTTCCGCGCTGCACCTGCACCTTCGCCTTGAGGTCGACCAGCTCGGCGTGCGCGATGACGTGGTGATTCGTCAGGACAAAGCCGCGCTGGTCGAAGATCACGCCGGTGCCGAAGCTCGTGCCTGCGCGAATGATGACCGTCGCGGGCGCGACCTTTCGATACACCTCGCGAAGGTCGCCCTTCCCTCCCTGAGACTTTTCGAGCCGCACTGCGGTCGACGGTTCTGCAGGGACTTGAAACGCAGCGAGCAGCCGCTCGGGGTCATCGACAGACGCGACGAGGCGCGGCGTCACCTCTGGCTTCGAGGTCACGCACGCGCAGAACAGCAACGCCGCCGCGAGGCGCCGCACCGTCGATCAATCCGCGCCGGGGAACGAGGTCACGTACTTGATCTTCACGTCGGGGAACGAGGTGACGAACTGCACCTTCGTGTCGGGGAACGACGTGACGAACTGCCACTTGCCGCACGAGTCGGGGAAGCTCGAGACCTTCTGCACCTTCACGTCGGGGAAGCTCGAGACCTCTTGAACCTTCACGTCGGGGAAGCTCGTGACGATCTGAATCTTCCCGTACAGCTTCTTGCCGTTGAACGTGCAGCTGCCCTTGTTGAACGAGCCTCCGGCGTCAGCGCGCAGCGAGGTGACGGCCCCACCGACTGCGACCACGGCAGTGAGGGCCGAGACGACGAGCTTCCGGTTCATGTGTGTCCTCCAGTGACGGCGTGAATGCGCGACAGCATGACCCACGACGGCCGAGAGAGGTGAAAACTCAGGCGACGCACACCTCGGGAGCCGCGAGAACCTCGGGGATCATCACCGCCGGCAACGAGTCGACGGACAGCTGCTTGCCCGACATCGAAGCGGCGCTGGCTGACTGAATCTGAACCTTGACGATCGCGCCGATGGGGGCGTCACCGTCGAAGTTCACGGTCGTGTTCTGGCTGGTGCGGCCGAAGCGGCGCGTCGCGTCGGTCTTCGACGAGCCCTCGACGAGCACCTCGACCGTCTGGCCGACGAACTTCGCGTTGAACTCGACGCTGATCTTCTTCTGCATGGCGTTGAGCCGCTCGAGGCGGGCGATCTTCACGTCGTGCGCGACCGAGCCCCACTCGGCTTCCCGCATCGAGGCGCCGGTCTTCGGGCGCGGCGAATAGATGAACGAGAACTGGCCCGCGTACCGAACCTGCTCGGCGAGCTGGTACGTCTTCTCGAAGTCGTCGTCCGTCTCGCCGGGGAAGCCCACGATGATGTCGGTGGTGACGGCGATGTCGGGGCGGGCCGCGCGCAGCTTCGCGAGCTGACCGAGGTACTGATCGATCGTGTAGTGGCGCCGCATGCGCTCGAGCACCTGGTTCGAGCCGCTCTGCACCGGCAGGTGGAAGTGGCTCATGATCTTCGGCTCGATGCGGAAGGCCTCGATGAGCTCGTCCGAGAGATCCTGCGGGTGGCTGGTGGTGAAGCGCACGCGCTCGATGCCGGGCACCTGGGCCGTGCGGAGCAGCAGCTGCGCGAACGAGATACCGCCCGCGTACGAGTTGACGTTCTGGCCGACGAGGGTGACTTCACGGACGCCGACGGTGGTGAGGCTTGCGGCTTCCTGGAGTACTTCCGTGAAGGGCCGGCTCACCTCTCGGCCGCGCGTGTGCGGCACGACACAGAACGAGCAGACGTTGTCGCAGCCCTTCATGACGGTGATGAACTCGGTGGCCTTGCCGCGCGAGGTGTTCGGGTCGGCGCGGGGGAAGACGTACGACTCGCTGTCGACCCACGCGGTCTCGACGACGCGCACGCGATCGGCTTCCACCCGGCCGATGATCTCGGGCAGCTTCTGAATCGCGTCGGGTCCGAAGACGAAGTCGACGTAGGGCACGCGCTCGAGAATGCGGTTCTTCTCCTGCTGGGCGACACAGCCACCGACGCCGATGAGCGCGCCGCGCTGGAGCTTCACCTGGCGGTACCGGCCCAGCGCCGAGAGCATCTTGTCTTCGGCCTTCTCGCGAATGGAGCAGGTGTTGAGGATGATGAGATCGGCGTTCTCGGCCGTGGGCGTCGGCGAGTACTGCATCGACGACAGGGCCTCCGACATGCGGAGGGTGTCGTTGACGTTCATCTGGCAGCCGAACGTGTGAATGAAAACGCGCTTCATGGCGGGGGCTTCTCGCGTCAGTCGGGTGGGCAAGTCAACCGGGGCGGGTCAGACGCTCCA
>JBEOKA010000502.1:0-18036 GCA_040275325.1 Myxococcaceae bacterium
TGCAGGCGACGTGCCCTGCTGCGTACGTGTCGAGAGCGTTGTTTTCACTGTGGTTTCCATCGCTTCGACCCGTTTCATGGTGGGGCTTTCCTGAGGCCCCGTGGCGAACGCGCCCCGGCAGGCGTGTCATGCCGAAGTCGCGAGTCACGACCACTCATGCGACCTGCCGACGGCATCAGGTCGAGACGGACCACGCGGTATCCACTGACGAAGGGTTCCGATGTGGCTACAAGCGGCGCGATGCCGAGCTCGTTCAACTCTGTCGATGAAGCCTCTACCCGCCTCGAGCAGGTCGGCTACCTGCCGTCGAAGGCGATCTCGACCGTCGCGTTCCTGATGGATCGACTCGAGAAGCCGGTGCTGATCGAAGGCCCGGCGGGGGTCGGCAAGACCGAGTTCGCGCGCGCTCTCTCTCAGGCGCTCGGCCGCGAGCTGGTTCGGCTGCAGTGCTACGAGGGCCTCGACGAAGCCAAGGCGCTCTACGAGTGGGAGTACGCCAAGCAGCTGCTCTACACCCAGCTGCTGAAAGACAAGATCGGCGAGCTGATGACGGGAGCGTCGTCGCTCGAAGAGGCCGCCGACCGGGTCGCCGCGAGTGACAGCGTGTTCTTCTCGCGGCGCTTCCTGCTGCCGCGGCCGATCCTCAAGTCGCTCACCTCGGAGCAGCCGTGCGTATTGCTCATCGACGAGATCGACAAGGCCGACCCCGAGTTCGAGGCGTTTCTGCTCGAGGTGCTGGCCGAGAACGCGGTGACGGTGCCTGAGCTCGGCACCATCTCGGCGAAGCACATTCCCCGAGTGGTGCTCACCTCGAACAACGCCCGCGAGCTGTCCGACGCGCTCAAGCGCCGCTGCCTGCACCTGGCCATCGACTTCCCCACGAAGGAGCGAGAGCTGGCCATCGTTCGCCGCCGCCTTCCCGGCATCTCGGAGAAGCTGGCCGCCTCGGTGGTCGACGCCGTCAGCAAGCTGCGGGGGCTCGAGCTGAAGAAGGCTCCGTCGATCTCGGAGACGCTCGACTGGGCGCAAGCCCTCGCGCTGCTCAACGCCGACGTCTTGTCGCCCGACCTGCTCGCCCAGACGCTGAACCTGGTGCTCAAACACGAGACCGACGTCGACAAGGCGAAGGCGCAGCTGCACTCGCTGACGCAAGCCTGAAAACCCGAGTTCAGCCCCACTGCACGCCGAGCCGGGAGGTGTGCTAGCCAGCGCCGCCATGAACGGACGCGCGTTCCTCGTCGGTCTCGCCATCGGTGCAGTCGCTGCGATCTCTCCGTCGTGCGGCATGACGACGAAGAAGTGCCTTCGCTCGAACTGTGCTGGCTGCTGCGACGCCAACGACGAGTGCCAGATGGGCACCCAGGCCTTCGCGTGTGGCAGTGACGGCCGCACCTGCTCCTCCTGCATGCCGACCCAGATGTGCACCGCGGGCGTGTGCGTGGGCGGATCGACGGGCGGTGGCAGCGCCATGGCTGGGGGCAGCGCTGCGGGAGGGAACGCGGCGGGTGGCAACGCTCCGCTCTGCGCGAACTGCAACGGCTGCTGTGACAACGGCGTGTGCCGCGGCGGAAACACCTTCACCGCGTGCGGTATCGGCGGCTCGGCGTGTCAGAACTGCCAGGCGCAGAACAAGGCCTGCAACACGATGGGTCAGTGCATCACCTTCGCCTGCCCGGGCTGTCTGCTCGACGGTGGCATCTGCTCGCCGGGCAACTCGAACCTGGCCTGCGGCTCCGACGCGGGCGTCTGCCAGCAGTGTGGCGCCGGCCAGAGCTGCTTCGGCGGAGCCTGCGTGACGGCGACGACCTGCGGCCCGGCCAACTGTGGCGGCTGCTGCGACGGGACGATGTGCGTGCAGACGCCGTCGGCCATGAAGTGCGGGTCGGGCGGCAACGTGTGCACGGCCTGCAGCGGAGGGCAGATCTGCATGTCGGGCTCGTGCGTGAGCGGCACTGGTGGCGGCAGCGCGGGAACTGGCGGCGGCTCCTCGGGAACGGGCGGCGGCATTCCCGTCGGCGGGGGGCTCGCCCTGCCCTGCAGCACCCTCACCTGTGCCGAAGGCTGCTGCGACGCCTCGGGCAACTGCAAGCCGGGCGATTCGCGTGGCGAGTGCGGGAGCCTCGGCAACATGTGCCGCGCGTGCTCCGGCTTCCTCGGCTGCATTCCCAACCCGCTGTCGGGTGGCGGCTTCTGCGGCTGAGCGGGCGTGCAGCGGCTCGTCGCCGACGGCACGGTTGAGTCAGTCACCCGTTGGCGAGGGCGATCAGACAGACCGCCGTGCAGTGCGCGACCTCTCGCTCGTCTGCATCCTCTGCGTCCGCGAAGTGTCCATCGGGCTGCTGCTGACGACGCAGCGTCTCGAGGTGTTCCGCTGAGACCTCACGACCCCCGGCCTGCAGACAGAAGATCGTCTCGGCTGCGGGATCCCACTGGGCGAAGAGCAGCCGCGTCGGCAGCGAGCGCTCGAGTTCGTCGAGCGCCTCCTTCGCCAGCTCGAGCTCGAGGGGATCCCGCAGGTAGCAGGTCCACAACAGGACCTGGTGCGTGCGCCAATAGCTGCGCTCTCCACCGGCGAGCGTCGAGGCATCGGGGAGCTCGACCTCGACGCCGAGCGAACCAGCCAGCTCGGACACCAGCCAGCCTGCGAGCAGCGACTCCTTCGTGATTCGAGCGCAGGCGGCGCGAATGTCGTCGGCTGGCAGCTCGGGGTTGGGTAGCCCGTAGAGCGCGCGAAAGTAGAGCGCGTCGAGCCGGGCCATCACGACCTCCCAGGCGAGCTCGGGTGGAAACGTCGCGGGAATCGTCGCCAGCCGCTCGAGGGCTTCGTCGAGCTTCGGCTGCAGCTGGTGGGCCTCGAAGAAGTCGGGCGCGTGCGAAGCCAGGCAGTGCAGCGTCACCGCGCGGTCGGCGACGTGCGACTCGAGCGTCGTCTCGGTCAGCGCGAGGAACCGGTGCAGCGCGCGCGTGGCGGCGTCGGTCACTTCCGCTTCTCGAAGAACGCGATGGTCGACGCGGCGTGGCGCGCGCGCCAGGCGATGCAGAGATCGATGCCCTCCATGGCGAGCGCGAGGTTGCGCGGCCCACCCAGGTACTTCGTCGAGCGGCCCTCGAAGAACGCGCGCGCTTCGTCTCTCGCCTTCTCCTGGCACAACCCCGACGACAACCAGACCAGGCCCGCGCCACCGTCCTTGGGGAGCCGGGCGATCATCGCGTCCCAGTTGGTCTGCACGAACGAGAGGGCGAGATCACGGGTGCGGAAGTCGTTCGCAGCGCCCCACACGAGCCGCATGGCCTCACGCATCTCGAAGGTGTCTCCCAGCGCGAGCGGCAGCTGCGCCTGAACCAGGGCCCGGTCGTGCGTGTCGGCCACCGCGCCCAGCAACCGCCCACGATCGGCGCGATCCTTCTCGACCTTCGCGGCCGCGAGGAACTTCTCGTGCAGCGCCGCATCGGCGAACCCGCCAGCGAGTGAGAGCACGACGTCGAGTACGTCGGGGTGAATGGCCTTGCGATCGGTCAGCCACTGCTCGGCCAGCGTGCGAACCTGGGCGAGCAGCTTCGGCTCCTTCCCATGCCAGCCCAGCGTGCCGATCAGTTGCGGGCGCAGCAGCCTGGTGTCTTCGTCTTCGCCCGGCTTCGGCACGAGCCCCAGCGCCTCGAAGCGCTTGCTGAAGAGCGCGCGCACGAAGGCCTCGTGTTTCGCCCGCAGCGCCTCGGGGAGCAGGTCGTTGCCCGCCATCGACGCGAAGCCCAGGCCGTAGCCGAAGAGGTGGCGATCGTTCTCCTTCGAGACGAGCTCGGCGAGCTCGAGCATCGCCGCCGCGTCGACGTCGCCGGAGCGAACGAGCGCAGACACGTCACCGAGCAGGCCGATGCGCTCTGGCACCGACAGCTTGGCCCCGCCCTTCTTGTAGACGTCGACCAGCGAGAGCGGCCCCGTGAGGCTGGCGCGGTAGTAGCCGTCGTAGCGATCGTTCGGCAGCAACCAGTCAGGGCAGCTCTTCGCCCCGGCGAGTTCGAGCGTGCCGGTCGCGCCCTCGAGCAGCGTGCAGGCCTTCGACTCGACGCCCTTCGAGGACCAGCGCACGCAGACCGGCACCTTCCAGGTCTTCGCTGCGTCACCCTTCGAACCGACGGGGAGCGACCGGCGCTGACTGAGCGCGACCGACGGAGCCCCCTTCTTCGGGCACGAGAGCGCGAAGGTGATGCTCGGGGCTCCGGGCTGATCGAGGAAGGTGTGGAACGGCGTGGCCACATCCTTGCCGCTCGCTTCCCCGATGGCCGAGAGGAAATCAGTCGCGGTCGCGTTCTTCCACGCGTGCTTCTCGAGGTACGCGCGCACGCCCTTCTGGAACGTCTCGCGGCCGACCCAGGCCTCGAACATGCCGATGACCGACGCGCCCTTGCCGTAGGTGATGCCATCGAAGGCGTTGGCGATGTCGTCGTTCGAGACGATCGGCTGGCGGATCTGGCGGGCGTTGACGAGCGAGTCGCTGCCCATGGCTCCGTGCCGGCGGTTCACCTGCCCCACGTCTTGCGCCCACGTCGGCTGCCACGCCTCGAGAATGCGCGGCGTCATCCACGTGGCGAAGGCTTCGTTGAGCCACAGGTCGTCCCACCAGGCCATGGTGACGAGATCGCCGAACCACTGATGCGCGAGTTCGTGCGTGCAGGTTCCCGCGAAGCCACGCTGACGGCCGGGCGTGTCGACCTCGGGCTTCGAGAGGATGATCTGGTGCCCGTAGGTGACGAGGCCCGGGTTCTCCATGGCGCCGATGTTCGCGGGGATCGAGATCTGATCGAGCTTCTCGTACGGGTACGGTCGGCCGAACCACGCCTCGAGCCGCTCGAGGATGATGCCCGTCGACTCCGCCGCCCATGCGGCTTCCGCCCTCTTCCCCTTCGGCACCACGATGCGCACTGGCGTCTTCTTCTCACCGTGCAGGCCGCCATCGACGAACTCGAACGCACCGGCAGCGACCGCCACGAGGTAGCTGGGCAGCGGCAGCGACTTCGCGAAGCGCACCCGCTTGAGGCCGTTGTCGAGCTTCTCCTCCGAGACCTGCGGCGTGTTGGCGAGCGCCACGTGCTCGGCCTTGACGATCAGCGAGATCTCCCACGGCACCTTGAACTGCGGCTCATCGAAGTGCGGGAACGCACGACGCGCGTCGATGGGCTCGAAGCTCGTGTACGCGTACCACTCGTCGCCTTCTTTCGACTGGAACAGACCGTCGGTGTCCTTCTTCGAGAGCACGCCGCTGAAGGTGAGCGTGACGTCCTGCGTGCCGGGCGAGAGCAGACAGGTGGTCTGCTTGACCTCGCACCGCGGCACGAGCGCGACGAAGTGGTCGTCGACGACGACGGGCTCGGCCGTGCGCTGGCCATGCTCGGTGAGCAGCGTGGTGGGCTCGAGCGCCAGATCGGTCGCGTTCAGCCAGAGCACCTCGCGCGGCGCGCTGAGCTCGACCTTCGCAGTGATGCGGCCCGAGAAACGCTCCTGGCCTGGCAGCACGGTGAGCTCGAGCTGGTAGCCGAGCGGCCTCGCTCCAGAAGGAAGGCGCACGCCCGGTGAGGTCAGCGTCGGGAGCGGCCTGAGCGCCGGCGCGGTGACCTGCTTCGACTCTTCTTTGGCTGGAGGCGTGGTGGCGCAGCTGACCGCGAACACGGCGAGGAGCGTGGAGCGCATCGAACGCATAGGCGCCGGACCCTACGTCGGGTTCGGTCGATCAGAGACGCCTGATCAGCGCCCGCCGTCGCGAACGCCAGCATCGACCGTCGCGAACGTCAGCACGCACCGCCCGCTCACACAGGCCACGGTCGGCGTTCGGGTCTCGGTGCACGTCGTCGCGGGCCGACACGACGTTCCGCCACAAAACGCGTTCAGCTCGCGAGAGGCGGCGAGCGAGAACGACGCCTCCTGACCGAAGTTCACCGCGACGCTGGGGCAGCGGCCGTACTCGAGGCAGTTGGGTGGAAAGCGGTAGGAGGTGCAGTCATCGACGCCAGTGCATGACGAGGCCTGCGCGAGCAGCCGATCGACCCGGCACCTCGTTCGGGCCAGGCCGGGACACAGACCTCCGTCGATCTCACAGGCATCAGGAGGCCCCGCATCGAACTCGGGCTCGGGCCCGGGCATCGAGGAGCAGCTGATCAACACCACGGCGCAGAAGCGAACGAACTGATCAGCTCCGCGCCAACTGATCACTGCACGACCCACGTCACGCGAACGGGCGCGGTGGGCGTCGGTGCCGGCGGAGCCGCCTGCGTCGTGCTGCGGTTCGAGGCGCGGCTCACATCGGGCACGAAGAAGAACGTCGCGGTCTGGGTCGTGGAGGAGAACATGGGCGCGGAGGGTGCCCCAGCCCGGCGATCGCGCAAGTTATTGGAATTACTTTGTTATTTCCGATCAGGGCGACCCTCAAAACCCGTGTGGCGACTGGGGTTTGGGGTCGATTCCTGATCGGGAATCAGAAGGCGCAGAGCAGCTTGATGCCGATGCCGACGTCGTCTGCCCTGCGTTTGCACTGCGAGCCGAACCGAATGCGGGTGTTCCCGGTCGCTTCGACCTGCGTGACGCTCTCGATGCCGCCGTTGAGCTGCGTGCACTGAACGAGCTCTCCCGCTTTCCGCGTGATGCTGAACTGCAGCATCTTCGGGTCGGGCGCGTTCTTCACTTCGATGGTCTGACTCACCGACGCGAGCTCGGCGATGGTGATCAGCGTCTGGCGGAACGAGTCACGGCAGATCGAGTCGAGGTTGATCAGCGACGAGTCGAACGCCTCGGCCATCTGCCGGTGACGGAAGCCGCCCTGGTTCGAGGTGGGGCAGTCGGTGTTGCGAACCTGGCCGTTGTCGACGAGGGCCATGGCCGACTTGTTCCCGCGGGAAACCGGAGCGATCGCCGTCCAGATGACCTCCTTGGGCAGCCCGTCGCTGTTCTTGAGCTCCTGGCTGAAGAGCCGGTGGTACTCGTTGACGGTGCCGAGGCTGTTCGCCTGATCGGTGCAGTCAGCGACGGCCGGGTTGTCGGACACCTTCACCCGTGACGGCCGCACCTGCTCGCTGCAGTCGTCTTCGTCGGTCAGCACCACGACGAGCAGCCGCGCGCCGTCGCGAAGGAACCCACCGTTGCCGCCTTCGGCCAGCGGCTTGTTGACGAGGTCGCTCAGCAGCGCGAGCCGAACCGCTTCGAAGGGCGTCTCTTGACCCGAGCCGACGACGCCCTGCTGAACGAGCCGCGAGAACTTGTCGACGAGGTTGGGATCTTCACCGGTGAGGAGCCGCTCGGTTCCCGTGCCCAGCAGCACGCCGCCATCGGGCGCGCGATCGGGCACCGGCTGCAACCGCCCCGCCTGCGTCGGGTACTCGCGGAAGAAGACGACGCCGTTCTGCGAGCTGTGCTGGTACACCGAGGTGGTGATGACGCCGACGTTGAAGTCCTGGCGTACGCCGCCGGCCTTCTTGATCTCGTCGACGAAGGCGGTGAGCTCGCGAGAGACGGCCTCCTGCTCCTCACGCATCGAGTTCGAGTTGTCGATGACGAACAGAATGTCGAGCTTCTGCGGTTCGATCAGCGGCGCTTCGGCCTTGCAGGTGCGCGGCAGGGTGCTGCCCGTCTGATCGAGTGGTGACGTCTTGCAGCCGAAGCAGCCTTCGCAGCTCGCGAGGAAGGCGATCACCACGGCCCAGACGTGTCTTCGGTGGAGTGTGCGCATGGGGGAAGCCAATGGCCGATTGTGCCCGCTGGCGCCGCCCAGGTCGAATTCGGGGCCTCCACACCGGTCGAATGGTCCTTTTTTCGCTCGTCACCATTGCCGCAGCGAAAACGATTGCTACCCTTCACCCACCCGCTGACGTCCTCGCACAGGAGGCCAGCGCCCTCTCGCAGTCCCGACCCCTGAAAGAAGCAATCAATGTCCGACGACAAGAAGAAGGGAGCCGGCGCCCAGACGATGCCGGCCGCGATGCAGCCTCCGGGCACCATCAACAAAGACGACATTCCGGCGGTGCTGCCCATCCTCCCGCTCCGCAACTCGGTCTTCTTCCCCGGTGGCGTGCTGCCGCTGGCCGTGGGTCGGCAGAAGACCATCGCCCTCATCAAGGACGCCGTTCGCGACGATCAGGTGATCGGCGTCGTCACCCAGCGCAAGGCCGAAGAAGAGGACCCGGGCGCGAGCGATCTCTACAACATGGGCACCGTCGCCCGAATCGTGAAGCTGCTGAAGATGGGCGAGGACAACTACTCGCTCGTCGTTCAAGGCCTCGCGCGCTTCCGCGTGCTCGAGCTCGTGCAGGAGTCCCCGTACCTCAAGGCCCGCATCGAGCCCGTCGAGGACAAGACGCCTTCGGACAACGTCGAGATCGAGGCGCTGACGATCAACCTGAAGAAGCTCGCGCGTGAAGTCATCGAGATGATGCCCGAGCTGCCCGCGGCGGCCACCGAGCTCGTCGAGTCGATCACGCACCCGGGCCACCTCGCCGATCTCATCGCGGCGAACGTCGACGTGCCGATCGAAGAGAAGCAGGCGGTGCTCGAGACGGTCGACTTGAAGGCCCGCATGAAGCTCGTGCTCGAGCTGCTCAACCGCAAGCGCGAGATCCTGAAGCTCTCGAACAAGATCGACAGCGCCGTGAAGGGCGAGATGTCGAAGACGCAGCGCGAGTACTACCTGCGCCAGCAGCTCAAGGCGATCAAGGAAGAGCTCGGCGAGATCGGCGAGGACGAAGAGGAGCTCGACGAGCTGGCGACGCGCATCAAGAACGCGCAGCTGCCGCCCGACGTCGAGAAGGTCGCGAACAAAGAGCTCAACCGCCTCAAGACGATTCCGGCGGCCTCGAGCGAGTACACCGTCGCGCGCACCTACCTCGATTGGATCGCCGATCTGCCGTGGAACAAGATGACCGAGGACAACCTCGACATCGAGAACGCCCGCAAGCAGCTCGAGAATGATCACTACGGCATCGAGCGCGTGAAGAAGCGCATGCTCGAGTACCTGGCCGTTCGAAAGCTGAAGAACGACATGAAGGGCCCGATCCTCTGCCTGGTGGGGCCGCCGGGTGTCGGTAAGACCTCGCTCGGTCAGTCGATCGCCAAGGCCGTCGGCCGCAAGTTCGTGCGTCTGGCCCTGGGTGGCGTGCGTGACGAAGCCGAAGTGCGCGGTCACCGCCGCACCTACGTGGGCGCCCTGCCCGGCCGGTTCATTCAGCAGATGAAGAAGGCCGGCACACGCAACCCGCTCATGCTGCTCGACGAGATCGACAAGCTCGGCGCCGACTTCCGTGGCGACCCGTCGGCCGCGCTGCTCGAGGTGCTCGACCCCGAACAGAACCACACGTTCTCGGACCACTACCTCGACGTGCCATTCGATCTCTCGAAGGTCATGTTCATCGCGACCGCGAACCGGCTCGACACGATCCCTGCGCCGCTCCGCGACCGCATGGAGATCATCGAGATGAGCTCGTACACGTTCATCGAGAAGGAGCACATCGCCCGCAACCACCTGATCCCCAAGCAGGTGAAGGACCACGGCATCACGACGGATCAGTTCGAGCTCACCAAGGACGGCCTGGACAAGGTGATCACGAGCTACGCGATCGAGCCGGGTGTTCGTAACCTCGAGCGTCGCATCGCCGAGCTCGCGCGCGCCGTCGCGGTCGACGTCGCCTCGGGCAAGCTCGAGAAGCAGACCATCGACGCGGGCCGGGCAGAGACGATCCTCGGGCCCAAGCGTCACGAGCTGAACGTCGCGGAGCGCGTGTCGCAGCAGGGCGTGTCGGTCGGCCTGTATTACACGCCGCTGGGCTTCGGAGACATTCTCTTCATCGAAGCCACCAAGATGGCGGGCAAGGGGTCGATCACCCTGACCGGCCAGCTCGGCGACGTGATGAAGGAGTCGGCCACCACGGCGTTCTCGTGGCTGCGCGCGAACGCAGAGCGCATGAACCTGACGCCGGCCTCGTTCGAGAAGGTGGACATGCACCTCCACTTCCCCGACGGCGCCACGCCGAAGGACGGCCCCTCGGCCGGCATCGCGATCATCTCGGCCATGACGTCGCTCTACACGGGCATTCCCGTGCGCGCCGACACCGCGATGACCGGTGAGATCACGCTGCGCGGCATCGTCGGCCCGGTCGGCGGCATTCGCGAGAAGGTGCTCGGCGCTCACCGCGCAGGCATCAAGCGCGTCGTGATGTGCGAGAAGAACAAGAAGGACCTCATCGACGTGCCCGAGGTCGTTCGCAACGAGCTGCAGTTCTTCTTCGTGTCGAAGATCGACGAAGTGCTCGACACCGTGCTCGAGAAGTCGCCCTTCACGCTGGCGCCGAAGGCTCCCGACGCGGCGAACCCTGAAATCCGGGCCTGAGTCGTCGGTGACGTGATGTGACACGGCCGGTTCTCCTCACGGGGGACCGGCCGTCGTCTTTGGTGCGTGGTAGGCGTCGTGTCATGGCGGTCGCGCATCGATTCGACGTGGTGGTGGTGGGCGGCGGGCACAACGGGCTCGTCACCGCAGGGTTGCTCGCGATGCGTGGGTTCAAGGTCTGCGTGCTCGAGAAGAAGCCCGTCGTCGGCGGAGCGGCGATCACCGAGACGCCCTTCGGCCCTGACTTCAAGGTGACGGCGCTCTCGTACGTGGTGAGCCTGTTGCCTCCGACGATCGTGAAGGAGCTGGAGCTCGAGCGGCACGGCTACAAGGTGTTTCCGCAGCACGGCTACTTCGCGCCCGCGGTCGACGGCACCGCGCTGCAGCTGCACACCGATTCGAAGCGACGGCACGAAGCGATCTCGAAGTTCTCGAAGGCCGACGCCGACGCGATGGAGCGGTGGGACGCGTGGCTCGGCTCGCTCGCGGGCGTGTTGGGGCCGCTGTTGAGCACGGTGCCGCCGAAGGTGGGCTCGAAGGCGCCGGGCGACTTGATGGAGTTGGCGTCGCTCGCGTGGCGGCTGCGCGGGTTGAACGTTCAGCAAGTCGGAGACGTGACGCGCCTGTTGACGTCGTCGGTGGCTGATGTGCTGGAGGACTGGTTCGAGCATCCGCGTGTGCGTGGCGTGATGGCTGTGTCGGGCGTGATCGGAACGTGGGCGGGGCCGCGCAGTCCTGGAACCGCGTACGTCATGGCGCACCACAAGCTCGGAGACATCGGCCAGGGCGCTCCGTCGGGCGCGTGGGGCTTTCCCGAAGGTGGCATGGGCGCGGTGACGCAGGCGATGCGCAAGGCGTGTGAGGCGCTCGGCGTGGTGGTGAAGACCGAGGCGCCGGTCGATCGCGTGATCGTGAAAGACGGCCGCGCGGTCGGCGTCGCACTCACGAATGGAGACGAGTTCGACGCCGACACGGTGGTGCTGACGTGTCACCCGCAGCTCGCGTTCTTGAAGCTGGTCGAGCGAAAACACCTGCCCGCAGAGTTCGTGCAGTCGATGGAGCGATGGAAGTCACGCTCGGGCACCGTGAAGGTGAACGTCGCAGTCGATCGGCTGCCCGAGTTCACGGCGAAGAAGGGCTTCGACCCCGAGGTGCACGGTGGAACGATCGTGCTCGCCGAGTCGCTCGACGATCTGGAAGCATCGTTCCAGGACGCGGCGGGCGGCGTGGCAGCGAAAAAGCCGTTCGCCGACATCTGCATTCCTTCGGTGTTCGACAAGACGCTCGCGCCCGAAGGGAAGCACGTCATCTCGATGTTCACGCAGTGGGTGCCGAGCACGTGGGCGAAGACGCCGAACTCGCAGGAACTGAGCGCCTATGCCGATCGCGTGATCGCTCGAGTGGAAGCCGTCGCGCCGGGATTCACCTCGTCGATTCTGCATCGGCAAGTCATCGGCCCGCACGAGATGGAGCGCGACTACGGGCTCATCGGCGGCAACATCTTCCACGGAGAGCTGTCGGTCTCGCAGCTGTTCCACATGCGGCCGGCGCCGGGGTTCGCCGATTTCAGAACGCCGATTCGCGGGCTGTTTCAGGCGTCGTCGGCGACGCATGGTGGTGGCGGAGTCACGGGAATTCCCGCCTTGCAGGCCGTGCGCGCGATCGTCGACGATCGGTGATCCTCAGTTCGGCGAATCAACCGACTCAGCGAGTCCACGTGAACCTCGATGCAGCACACTTGTGCTACAGTCGGCTCCATGACGACCACCATCCGTCTCGACAAGGAACTCCGCGCCCGCATCGCGACGGCTGCGGAGCGGCAAGGCAAGTCTCCGCACGCATTCATGGTCGACGCGCTCGCGAAGACGGTGCAGCAAGCGGAAGCCGAAGCGGAGTTTCATCGCGTGGCCGACGAGCGCTGGGAGGAGTACCAGCGCTCGGGCAAGGCGATTCCGGCTGACGAGGTGAATCAGTGGATCCTCGCGAAGGTGCGGGGCAAGAAGACAAAGCGCCCCGTCGCTCGGCGATTGGACAAGTGAGTGCTCACGCTCGCCTACGACGACCGTGTTGCGGACGATCTCAACCGAATTGCCGAGCACCTCATCGAGCACGAGGCATCAGATCCGGACGGTCGACTCCGAGAGATCACCGAGGCGCTTGGGATGCTCAGAAAGCACCCCTTCATCGGCCGCCCAATCAAAGACAACAGACGTGAGCTGGTGATTGGCCGAGGCTCGCGCGGCTACCTGGCGCTGTACTCGATCGACCATGCGAAGGACCGGGTCGTCGTTCTGGCAATCCGCAGTCAGCGCGAGCTTGGGTACTCGCGAGAGTTCTGAATCAACCGAGCGCTGAGATCTCCGAGCCCACGACTTCCCAGCGGGCGAGCGCCTGGTCGAGTTCCTGTGCGGCCTCACGATGCGCAGCGAACACCGGCCCTGACGCACCGTAGTCCTTCGCGAACTCGGCGTCGGCCAGCTGCGCCTCCCGCACCTTCTGCTCGGCCTCGAGCTGCGCGATGCGCGCCTCGAGCTTCTCGAGCTCCTTCTTCAGCGGGTTCAGCTTCTTGCTGCGCTCCTGGCGAGCCTCGGCCTCGAGCCGTTTTCGATCCTTCTCGCTCGACGGCTTCGCTCCACCGCCCGGCGCCGACGAGGTGTTCAGCTGGCCCGACTCCGCGCGCTCCTTCGCCTCGATGTCGAGCTTCGCCAGGTACTCCGACATCGAGCCCATGAACGGCACCAGCTTGCGATCACGTACGTCCCAGATGTGCGTCGCCAGCGTGTCGAGGAACGAGCGGTTGTGCGACACGAAGATCAACGTGCCGTCGTAGTCCTCGAGCGCCTCGATGAGCGCCTCTGACGAGTCGAGATCGAGGTGGTTCGTCGGCTCGTCCATCACCAGCAGGTTCGCCGGCTTCACCAGCAACCGCGCCAGCGCCACGCGCGCCCGCTCACCACCCGAGAGCACGCCGATCTTCTTGTCGACGTCGTCACCCGAGAACAGGAACGCGCCGAGCACGCTGCGCACGTACGACTGCGGCTTGTCGGGCACGAGCTCCATGATCTCTTCGAGGATCGTGCGGCTGCGATCGAGCGTGTCGGCGTGGTGCTGCGCGTAGTACCCGAGCTGCACGTTGTGACCCATCGTCACCGTGCCCGCGTCGGCCTCGAGTTCACCCGTCAGCAGCTTGAGCAGCGTCGTCTTGCCCGCGCCGTTGAGGCCCGTCACCGCGACCCGCTGCCCACGGAGCAACAACGCCTCGAGCCCGTCGTAGACGACGTGCTCACCGAACGCCTTCTTGATGCCCGACAGCTTCACCACATCGCGTCCCGGGGGACTCGTCGGAGGGAAGGTGAAGCCCACCGTGGCGCGCTCGCGGTGCACCTCGACGGTCTCCATCTTCGCGAGCTGCTTCATCTTCGACTGCGCCTGCGCGGCCTTGCTCGCCTTCGCCTTGAAGCGATCGACGAACGCCTGCAGCTGCGCGCGCTTCGCCTCGATCTTCTGCTGCGACGCCAGCAACCGCTCGGCCTCTTCGGCCCGCAGCCGCCGATAGTCTTCGAAGTTCCCCGTCCACGAGCGCACGCCCTCGACCTCGAGCGACACCACGCGGTTGATCTGCCGATTCAGGAACTCACGATCGTGGCTGATCAGCACCATCGCCTTGCGCGAGCGCTTCAAGAACCCGTCGAACCAGGCCAGCGTCGGCAGATCGAGGTGGTTCGTGGGCTCGTCGAGCAGCAACAAGTCCGGGTCCTGCAACAGCAACCCCGCCAGGGCAGCGCGCATGCGCCAGCCACCCGAGAACTGTGACGTCGACTTCGTCAGCTCGGACAGCTGGAACCCGAGGCCCAGGAGAATGCTCTCGGCGCGGTGTTTGCCGTAGTGCTCTTCGAAGTGATCGCGCTCCTCGTGCAGCTCGGCCAGCGTGGCGGCGAGCTCGAGCTGCTCGGCCTCTTCCGTCGCCTCCGACAACAACCGCTCGGTCACCGAGAGCCGTTCATCGAGCGAGTCGCGACCGGGCACCGACGAGAGCACCGCGTCGACGAGCGGCCCGTCGGCGAGCGTCTGCAGCTCCTGCGCGAGGTAGCCGACCCGCGCGTTGCGGCGAAACGTGATCGAGCCTTCGTCGGCGTGCACCTGCCCCACGAGGATCTTGAGGAACGTCGACTTCCCCGTTCCGTTCGCGCCCACGAGGCCGATGCGATCGGTTGGGCCGATCGTCAGCGCGGCGTCTTCGAAGAGGGCCTTCTTCCCGTACGACAGCGACAGCTTCTGGACGATGACGAGGCTCAAAGCGCTGCGGGCCTTACCAGCGAGCGCGCCTTGAATCGACCGTGACACCTCGGCTACGTGCCCTTCGCCTCGTCGGCCGGACGGGGAAGCCCGGGGGCCGTTCATGTCGTCGAAAGTCCATTCCCTGCTGTTCCTCGCCCTGCTGTCGGGCGCAGCGACGTCCCTCGTGGCGTGCAAGCCGACCAGCAAGTGCAGCGCGACGAGCTGCAACGGCTGCTGCTCCGATCAGGGCCAGTGCCTGGCGGGGAACGCGGCGAGCGCCTGCGGCCGCGGCGGAAATACCTGCAAAGCCTGCGGCGCCACCGAGATGTGCGTGGCCACCACGGGCTCCTGCGCACCCGGCACGGGCTCGGCGGGCGGAACCAGCGGGACCGGCGGTGGCTCGTCGGGAACGGGCGGCGGCAGCACGGCGGGCGGCATGTCTGGTACCGGCGGTGGCTCAGGCGGAGGCACGAGCAACCCCGACGACGTCGAGGGCACCTGCACGCAGACCTTCTCGACCGACGGCGACGGCGGCACCCGCCCCTGCCAGCTCGGCACCAACCCACCCTCGGCCGTGATCGTCGGAGAAGATGGCGGGCTCACCACCATCGTCTCGGCCGTTCGCGCCGACAGCAGCTTCACGCTCACCAACGTGCCCATGGGCCCCTACTTCCTGAAAGTGGGCACCACCTGGTTCAAGACCAGCCAGCGCCGCGTGTCGCTCGACTTCGAGTCGCTCGGCCGCGTCGACGGCGCGATGGCCGGCACTGGCACCACGCTGACGGTCGCGACCACGGGAATGCAGCCGTGGAACGAGCTCTCGCACTTCATGAGCCTCTACAGCTCGAACAGCGGCGTCGCGATGGAGGCCTTCAGCCTCTACACGACCAACGCTCCGCTCGGTGGCGAGGCGGCCTTCGACTGGCGCATTCCGTACGATCAGTACTCGACCCAGCTGCTCACGCCGATGATCGACTCCACGAAGGGCGACTCGGTGATCATCACCCAGATGGAGTCGACCTCGGCCGGAGAGTACCGAATGCTCGGCGCGGCCACGGGCTCGGGCGTCGCGATGGTGTCGGGTCAGGCGAACACCACCACCGTCGCCCTGATGTCGCCGCCCGCCAGCACCACACCGCTCGACATCGGCGTCGCGTCGTTCTCGCAGTACACGGCCGACTTCACGGCGGGCACCGCGCCGACGCTGAACCTCGAGTTCACCACCGGCCCGAAGCCGCTCCATGAGCGCGGCAGCGATGGGCTCGCGTTCGTCTGGGGCTCGTACCCACAGGCTGGCTCGACCGCGACGCCGCCCAACCCGCTCAGCTACCCGAACCCCTTCCCCGCCTCGTGGGGCACCACCGTGATGGTTCAGTACGGCGGCACCGTGAGTCGGTTGATGACGGGCGCGAGCGAGCCGCGTCGGTACTTCTCGGGCATCACCACCACCATGCCGATTCAGGCGCTGGCCTCTCCCGTCGCGGCGTCGATCTCGCCCCCGAAGGAGCCCCAGCTCAACGGCATGCCCTTCGCGATGACCCAGACCGGCGTCACCCGTACGCCGACCCTCACCTGGGCCGCGCCGACGCTTGGCACCGTCAACCGTTACCTGGTGCGGGTCGAGCAGCTGCAGCTCAGCTCAGGGCGCACCACCAGCCGCGTCGCGGGTACTTTCTACCTGCTGCCGACCGACACGACGTTCACGATTCCCAACAACATTCTGCTCACGGGTCAGTCGTACGTGATCACGCTCTCGGCCTACAAGCTGTCGACCAACATCGAGCGCGACCTCTCTGACTTCCGCTTCCCGATCTCGTCGGCCACCGTGGTCTCGGGAATCGTCAGGCCCTGAGCCATTCCTTCCGACGCTGGCTGTGCTAGCGGGCACGGCTCGACTTCTCTCGATGGGGGCATTCATGCGGCTCGCAGCATTCTCGATCTCGTTCGTGCTTGGTGTCGTCGGCGCAGCAGCCTGCTCGACCTCGAAGAAGTGCACGCCGGCCAGCTGCTCGGGCTGTTGCTCGGCCAATGACACCTGCGAGATGGGCAACACGAGCTCGGCCTGCGGCACCGGCGGCGCGCTGTGTGATCGCTGCGTCGGGGCTCAGCTCTGCGTGTCGGGCAAGTGTGAGGGCGGCACGAACATGGGCGGCGGTAGCGGCGGAGGCTCGGCGGGCGGCGCGGGCGGCGGCAGCACCACTGGCTCGGAGCTGACGGGCACCTACCAGGAGCTGTGGGGCTGGGACGCCGACGGCGGGCGCAGCGCCACCATCAAGAACTTCTCCCGATCGCGCGTCGGCGTCTGGTACCGCGACGGCGGCGCTCCCGACTTCCTCCGTGGCTTCGGCAACGATGACGGCACCTTCGTGGTGCGAGACGTGCCGGCTGGCGAAGTCACCCTGCAGCTCGACAAGCGCTTCTTCGTCACCAGCACCCGCCGGCTCGCCTTCGACAGCTTCATCGGAGGCCGCAGAGACGCCGTTCAGGCCACGAGCGAGTCGACGCTGCGGTTGACCATGCGCGGGCTGCAGCCGATCAGCGCCACGAGCTCGACGGGGATGTTCTTCACGCAGCTGGGCGGCACCGCGAACAACCTCGAGAACGTCGCCGTGCCCGTCACGCCTGTGGGCGCCACCAGCATCGAGTCGGATCTCGACTGGGCCGGGCTCTCGTCGGTGCTCGGCTATGGCCTGCCTGACTCGTCGAAGGGCGACAAGGGCTACGCCTACCAGAGCGCGACCATCACCACCGACGCGGGCAGCGTCTCGAACCTCGTGCGCGCTGGCGAGTTCAACATGGTCACGCTGGCGAACGGCGGCACGGCCGATGCGATCGTCGACCTCACCCCGACGCAGATGACGCCCTTCTCGATCATGGTCGACCGGGCGGCCTTCACGGCGCTTCGTGGCGACTTCGGCCGAAGCGTGACCGCGGCTGAATGGCAGGTGCAGGTTGGCACTTCGCCGTCGGCTGCGCCGTTCCGCTTCAGCGGCCAGGGCACGGTGACCCTCGCGTCGGCAGCCGTGAAAGAGAACGAGCCCGTCACGCTGCCCGTGCCCTCGCCCTTCCCGAGCTCGTGGGGCCGCGAGGTGTTCATGACCTTCGTCGTGCCTCAGCCCCGTCAGGCCTCAGACGGCGGCACACCCACGCAGTTCTTCGGGGGCCTCTCGTACGGCGATGCAGCCGAACGCGTGACGGGCACCATCGCGCCCCGCCTCGGCCCGGTCCGCGGAGCGCAGATCGCCAGCCGCAACTTCATCGAAGATCAGAGCGGCGTGACCACCACCCCCAGCCTCTCGTGGATGGCGCCCTCGACCGGCACCGCGAACACCTACCGCGTCTCGATCAGCCGCATCGACGACTCCGGTGAGGTGCAGGATCTGTGGCGCGTCTA
>JBEOKA010000503.1:0-21745 GCA_040275325.1 Myxococcaceae bacterium
ACGAGTGCCTCACCAACAACGGCGGCTGCGCGACGAACGCCACCTGCACCAACACCGTCGGCTCACGCACCTGTGCGTGCAACAGCGGCTACGCGGGCACGGGCCTCACCTGCACCGACGTCAACGAGTGCCTCACCAACAACGGCGGCTGCGCGACGAACGCCACCTGCACCAACACACCGGGCTCGCGCACCTGCGCGTGCAACAGCGGCTACTCGGGCACGGGCCTGACGTGCACCGACGTCAACGAGTGCCTCACCAACAACGGCGGCTGCGCGACGAACGCGACCTGCACCAACACGCCGGGCTCGCGCACCTGCACCTGCCTCACCGGCTACAGCGGAGACGGCGTCACCTGCGCTGACATCAACGAGTGCCTCACGAGCAACGGCGGTTGCGCCACCCGAGGCGTCTGCATCAACACGCCCGGGTCGCGGCTGTGCACCTGTGGCGTCGGCTATCAGGGCAACGGGCTGACCTGCGGCCCCGTGTGGACGCCGATGCACCTCACGCGGCGCGAGGGCCACGCGATGGTGTTCGACTCCACCCGCAGCCGCTTCGTTCTCTACGGCGGCAATGCCTCGTTCGGTGAGCTGCTCGGTGACACGTGGGAGAGCCCCGACGGAGTCAGCTGGACGCTCGCCGCCACGGCCGGTCCAGCCCCCAGAACGCGCGCGGCCATGGCGTTCGACTCGGTGCGCGGCCGCGTCGTGCTCTTCGGAGGGCAGACAGCGACCGGCGCACTGAACGACACCTGGGAGTGGGACGGCGCGCTGTGGACGCAACGGGCTCCGACGGCGTCTCCCTCGCCGCGCGGCCACGCAGGTCTGGCGTTCGACACCACTCGCCGACGCATGGTGCTCTTCGGCGGCCGCGCGGGCGCAGGCTTCTCACCTTCGAATGAGCTGTGGGAGTTCGACGGCACGACGTGGACCTCGCGCGTCACCGGCCCTGTGGCCCGCTACGGGCTCTCGCTCACGTGGAACCCCCAGCGGCAGGTCGTCACGCTCTTTGGCGGTCGCGACCTCTCCACCCTCTACAACGATCTCTGGGAATGGAACGGCACGAGCTGGACGCAGCGCACGCCAGCCTCGCCTCCGACCCCGCGCTTCAACCACAGCGCCACGTGGGACAGCTCCGCCCAGCGACTGGTCGTCGTCGGTGGCCTCCTCACGACCTACCAATACGCAACGCCCATCGCAGAAGCCTGGACCTTCGACGGTGCCACATGGTCGCCCCTGCCAGCGACCACCGAACCGATTCACAGCGCGGGCCTCGCCTTCAGCACCGGCCGCGGAAGCCTGCTCGTGTTGGGCACCGGCAGCGACCCAACGCCGACCATTCGTGCGCTCTCGGGCTCGACGTGGAGCGACGTCAGCTCGATGCCGATGGCGCCGACGTCGGTCACCCCCGTCGCGACGTGGGACAGCACCCGCAACACGTTCGTCGTCGCCCGCGACCTCTACGGCACCGCGTACCAGTGGAACGGCACCGCGTGGGTGGTCCTCGGGAGCGGCACGAGTGGAGGGGTGCCCGAGGTGATCCGCTATGATGCCTTCCGTCGCGAGACCGTCGTCTTGAGTGGCAGCAACGAGACGTTCACGTCTGACGGCGGCCGCTTCTCGCTTCGCACCAGCGTCGGGCCCTCGCCGACCCGCACCAACGCCGCCTCGACGTACAACCCCAACAGCCAGACCGTGATGATGTTCGGCGGAACCACCGGCGCCGAGACGCTCAACGACCTCTGGGAGTGGCGCGGCACCTCGTGGGTTCAGCTCATGGGCGCCGCCCCGGGCGCTCGCCGGTTCGCCGTCATGGCCTACGACACCACCCGCAACAACCTGGTGCTCTTCGGCGGCGGCAACCTCGGGCTCACCACGCTCTTCACCGACACCTGGCTGCGCAGCCCCAGCTCGGGGTGGACGAGCACGTCGGCGACCGGACCCGCGGGTCGATTCCGCGCGGGTATGGTCTGGGACCCCGAGATTCAGCGCGTGGTGCTCTATGGCGGCAGCTCGCTCACGAACGAGCTCTACGACCAATGGGAATGGAACGGCACGAGCTGGACGCAGGTGGCGCTCGAACGCACGGCAGAGCCCCCCGCCCAGCTCGAGTACGACACGACCAACCGGCGAATCGTGATGCTCAGCCAGGCCCAGCACCTCTGGTACCGGCCCAGCAATTGATCACTCGACGTAGAACATCGGCTCGCGCTGCTGAATGAACTGCTCGATGGCGGTGGCCGAACGCTCTTCGAGATCGACGAACTGCACGCCCATGCCCGGGTGGCTGTCGGGGTTGCGATCGTCGATCTCACGCACCCACCGCACCACGCCCTTGCACTCGATTCGCTCGCCCGTCGGCAGCGTGAAGCCCACGTCGACGTTGGTGCCGAGCGGCAGCACGTTCACCGTCGCGATGAAGAGCCCGCCGTCGGAGATGTTCGACGAGAAGCCGTTGAAGAAGTTGTCGTCGCTCTCGAAGTCGACCTGCGCCTGCATGCGCACGCGTGGAGACTGACGCTTCGGCGCGGGTGGCGTCATGCGGCCGATGGCCGTCGCGGCGGGTGACGGGGGCTGGGTCTGCGCGCGCTGCCGCAGGGCCGGTGGTGGCGCGGCCGAGACGAGCGTGGCGCCGAGTTCGTCCGGAGGCGGTTTCGGGGCCTGCGCTGCCGCCTGCTTCGCCTGCGCCAGCAGCCGCTGCAGCGACTTCTCATCGGCGACGATGGTCTGAGACAGCGCGCCGATGGCCGCGCGGAACTCTTTGATGCGCTCACGCACCTCGTGCGACGCGGCGTGGCGCGCCTGGAGCGCCGCAGCCCGCTGCTGTCTGGCCGGCGTGAACGCAGACTCGGCGTCGAGCGTCGGCACGGCCAGGTTGCGCACCCGATCGGCCAGGGGCTTGTCGGCCACGCCCTGCTTCTCGGCGTCGGCCATGGCGCCCTTGAGCTGCTTCACCCGGCGCTCGTAGTCGGTGGTCGCCGCCATGATTCGCGTGAGCTCGGCGTGCAGGTTCGACTCCTCCTGCGCCTGCTCCGCTTCTTTCCGCGACAGCTCGACGTCCTGGTCGGTCATCAGTGCGAAACCCCTCGATGAACCTCCGTCACCCATGGCTGCTCCTTTTCGAGCAGCCCTGATGTGCAGCGGTCACGCCAAGTGTAGCGGTACAGGCAGGGGACTCCAGCCTCACGGGGTCGGCAACGACCGTCGGGGTCTCAAGCACCCCGCACGACGGCCCGAAGAAAGAGGCCCCGCTCGAGGCGCTCGGTGATGCGGCCGGTCGCTTCGCAGAAGGTCTTCAGATCGCCCTCGGCCGCAGGGTCATCAGCCCACAGCTCGACCCGGGCAGCCTGCCTCAGCGCCTTCGCCAGCTCGATGATCGGCACCGGGCAGGGCTTGCCCCGCGCGTCGACCAGGGGGGCTGAAACTTCCAGCTGGGCAGGATCATGAGCAGATGGCATTGCGCCTCACCACGCGTTTGCTAGACGACGCGCGCGTTTACACCACCAAGGGGAGTCCCCGAACACATGAAGCCCTCCGTCATCATTGCCCTCATCGTCGGCGGCGTCGTCGGTTTCGCCGTCGGCTCGATGTTCAAGAGCTCGTCAGGCGGTAGCAACACCGTCGCCGCGGTCGCTCCGTCGCCGTCCAACCCGTCGGCTGCTCGCCCGGCGCCTGCCGCTGGCGAAGACACGACCTTCCGCGTTCCGCTCGAGGAGTCGCCGCAGAAGGGCTCGGCCAGCGCGCTCGTCACGATCGTCGAGTTCTCGGACTACCAGTGCCCGTTCTGCAGCCGCGCGCACAACACCGTCGTGCAGCTCCAGAAGGACTACGGCGAGAAGCTGCGCGTCGTGATGAAGCAGAACCCGCTCTCGTTCCACAACCGCGCGAAGCCGGCGGCGCTGGCGGCCCTCTCGGCCGGGGAGCAGGGCAAGTACTGGGAGATGCACGACAAGATGTTCGCCAACCAGCAGGCGCTGGAAGACGCGAACCTCGAGCAGTACGCGCGTGACATCGGCCTCAACGTCGAGAAGTGGAAGAGCGACATGTCGAGCCCGAAGTTCCAGGCGCTCATCGACAAGGAGCAGGGCCTGGCCACGCAGCTCGGCGCCACCGGCACGCCCGCGTTCTTCATCAACGGCAAGAAGCTGTCGGGCGCGCAGCCCATCGACAACTTCAAGCGCATCATCGACGCCGAGCTCGGCAAGGCGCAGGAGATGGTCAAGGCCGGCACGCCCGCCGACCAGGTCTACGCCCGCATCATCGAGAAGGGCGTCATGGCGCCTCCCGCGGCCCCCGCGCCTGCGCAGCCGTCGGCGCCGCCTCCCCCTGCGGCGATCCGCAAGATCGACGTGCCTGACGACACGCCCGTTCGCGGCGCCAAGTTCGCGAAGGTCACCATCGTCGCCTGGTCCGACTTCCAGTGCCCGTTCTGCTCGCGCGTCGTCCCCACGATGAAGCAGATCGAAGACACCTACGCGAAGGACGTTCGCATCGCCTTCCGTCACCAGCCGCTGCCCTTCCACAACAACGCGAAGATCGCCGCCGAGGCGTCGATGGCCGCGCACGAGCAGGGCAAGTTCTGGCAGATGCACGACAAGCTCTTCGCGAACCAGCAGGCCCTCGATCGCGCCAGCATCGAGCGCTACGCGCAGGAGCTCGGCCTCGACATGGGCAAGTTCAAGTCGGCGCTCGACTCGAACAAGTTCGCCAAGAAGGTCGAAGCTGACAGCGCCGAAGGCATGCAGGTCGGCGCCAACGGCACCCCGACGTTCTTCATCAACGGCCGCGAGTTCGTCGGCGCCCAGCCCTTCGAGGCGTTCAAGGGCGTGATCGACGAAGAGATCAAGAAGGCCGACCAGGTGCTCGCGCGCGGCGTGAAGCTCGAGAACGTGTACGCCGAGCTGCAGAAGGAAGCCGGCAAGGCGCCTCCTCCGGCGGCCCCGGGCGCTCCCGAGCCCCAGAAGGTCGTCACCGACATCAACATCAACGGCGCGCCCGTCACGGGCCCGAAGAACGCCCCCGTCACCATCGTCGCGTTCTCGGACTTCCAGTGCCCGTTCTGCTCGCGCGTGGTGCCGACGCTTCACGACCTCGAGAAGCAGTACCAGGGCAAGCTGAAGATCGTCTTCAAGCACCAGCCGCTGCCGTTCCACAACAACGCCAAGCCGGCCGCGATGGCCTCGATGGCGGCCAACGAGCAGGGCAAGTTCTGGGAGTACCACGACAAGCTCTTCGCGAATCAGCAGGCCCTCGATCGCCCGTCGCTCGAGCGGTACGCCGAAGAGCTCAAGCTCGACATGGGCAAGTTTCGCGCGGCGCTCGATTCGAACAAGTTCGACAAGTACGTCACCGACGACTCGAACGAGGGCATGCGGGTCGGCGCGAACGGCACGCCGACGTTCTTCATCAACGGCCGCCAGGTCGTGGGCGCGCAGCCCATCGACGCCTTCAAGGCCGTCATCGATGACGAGCTGAAGAAGAAGTAAGCGGCCCAGCAGTCGCTTTCAGTGAGCAGCCGGTGTTCCCTCGTGGAGCACCGGCTGTTTCATTTTCAGGGCGGGATGACAGGCCCCAGCGTGAGCGTTACGAAGTGCGCCCGATGAAGACGGTCGCTGCGCCAGACTCTGCGTGGGAGGCCCGGCTTCGCTGGGGCAGCCGTCGGCTCAACGCCGAGGTGCTCGACGGGCGCGGGCGCACCACCCTGCGGCTCGGCGACGGGCCCGAAGACGACGTGGCCATCGGCTCGGCCGCGAAGGCCCAGCTCACGTGGACGGCGACCGGCCTCGAGGTGCGCTTCTCGACCGGCGTCGAAGGCGAGGTCTCGTTTCACGGTGACGGCGCGAAGACGTTCAGCGAGCTCGTCGCCTCGGGCCGCGTGAAAGAGACGCCCGACGGCTTCGTGCTGACGCTCGCGACCGGCGAGGTGCTGACGATGCGCATCGGCACCTTGATCGGCGAGGTGCGGCAGGCGCGCGGCCGCTTCCCCCGGCTGCCGCTCGACGCGCAGGCCCTCGTCTTCATCGCGCTCGCAGTCATCGCCGTCGGCATCATGCTGGCGTCGGTGATGGCGCCGCCCGAGCTGCCGCGCCTGTACTGGATCAACAAGAAGCGCTGAACGATTCGGCTTTGCGTCGCGAGGCCCGAGCGCCACACTCCGCGCCTTCTCGCGGGAGGCTTCATGCATCGACAGCTTCACCTGCTCCTCCTGGGGCTCTCGGCGTGCACCGCCGTGAACTACGCCGCGCTGCCCAGCCAGCGCGCCCAGGGGCAGATCTTCGTGAGCGCCGAGGGCTTGTCAGAGCCGTACGAGAGCGTCGGCATCGTGCAGGTCACCCGCCGCGGCGTGCTGCTGTTCGGCTTCGCAGATCCGGCGGGCACCGATCTCGAAGCGGCCGTGAGCGAGGTCGAGGGCCAGATTCGACGCGCCAATGCCGACGGGCTCATCAACATGAAGGTGCAGCAGACGAACTACACGACGGCCGCGAAGATCGTCGGCGCCATTCTCTTCTTCGCGCCCCTGCCCTCCGAGGTCACCATCACCGGAGAGCTCGTGCGGGTTCGCCGCGCGCCCCAGGGCATGCCGCCTTCCCTGCCGGGTGCTCCGCCTGCTGGTCCCACGGGAGGTCCCCTGTGAACCGCCTGAGCCTCATCCTCATCGGGTTGCTCGTGCTGCCCGCCTGCAACGCCGTCGTGCGCGGCGCCCGGCTCTCGAGCATTCCGCAGACCGACAACACGCTGTTCCTCTCGACGGGAGGCGCGCCGCGAAAGTTCCGCACGGTGGGCTTCGTGCAGATTCGTGGCTACGGCCAGGAGTGGGGCGGCTACGGCGACCTGGGCGACGCCCAGCTCGATGGAACGATCCACAACGCGCTCGCGAAAGAGGCGGCGCGCATGGGCGGCCAGGGCGTCATCAACATCGAGTTCCTCGACGAGAACCCGTCGACCGAGGTCGAGAAGGCCCAGCGCGCGTACAACACCGTCACCTCGGTGCTCTCGGGCGGCGCCCGCATCGAGACCAAAGAGCGCTACGTCACCGTCACCGGCGAAGTCATCGTCTTCACGGAGTAACCACCCATGCGATCCCTGCTCCTCTGCTTCGCCGTCGTCACTGCCTCGAGCTGCACGGTGGTGAACTCCATCGCCCTTCCCTCCGTGCCCGGCGCGCCCGGTCAGGAGATCTTCGTGACGGCCGGTGACATCTCGGCCCCGCACGACGTGCTCGGCATGGTGCAGGTGCACCGCGCGGGCGTGCTCCTGTTCGGCAACATCGACGTCATCGGCACCGATCTCGAGGCGGGCTTCAAAGAGACGCTGATTCCCGAGGTGAAGAAGCTCGGGGGTGATGGCGTGGTGCGCGTGCGGTACCACATGACGCAGTACACGCCGTGGGCGCGCGTCGTCGGCGCCATCTTCTTCATCTTCCCGCTGCCGTCCGAGGTGACGATCACCGGGCAGGTGGTGAAGCTGAAGGCGGGCTGAACGCCACATCGTGAAGCTGACGTCTCGCTCCAGCAACTGGGCCGCGCTTCGAAGGCGGTGCGCCCGACGCGATTGGTGTGTCGTGCCGACATTCGGACGGGCCGGTTGATCGAGAAGCGCAGTCGCTGAGCCGTGCGCGGGCTTCTCTCATCGCGGGCAACTTCTTCCTGAAGCCCAACGGCGACTTCGCGGTCTTCTTCCGCGACGGGCTCGGTTGTCGCGACGCGCTCTCCCGGTGGACGAAGAGACGGGCCCGTTCGCCGCCGCGCTGGTGCTCGAGCAGCGGGTCAGCGAACCACCTCAGCCGCGGTGACCTCGAGCGCGCACGGCTCGAACATGGAATCGGGGGTGAAGCTGAGCCGACCTGTCACCCGAACGACCTCGCCTGCGCGTGCAACCCGGTTCGCCGCGCCCCTCACTTGAAAGTCACCGGGGCGCAGACGTCGTACCTCTCCAGCGAACGAGCTCTTCATGGGCGCGATGGCCTTCATCTGGCCGGGTTGATCGCCCACGCGGAACACGGCCCAGACGCCCTTCCGAACCCCCGCTTCGGGTCCGACGTACATCGAACAGGTCTCGTTGCAGCTGGTGACGATGGTGGGCGGCGTCAGCGAGCCCGATACGGTGACGATCTTCCCGTGGTTCGCGGGCGTGCAGACCTCGGCCACCGACTCGCCCGGGAGGGGCTGATGGGAGCACGCGGTGAGAAACACCAACGCCCAGCGGATCACGGCGCCGCAGCCTTCTTCTGCTTCGCCTCGATCATGGGCGCGATGCTCAACACCAGGATCGCCACGACGACGATCGCCGCGCCGATGCCCTCGTGCACGTCGAGCGGTTTGCCGAGGCCCAGCGCGAACATCGACAGCGTCGCGAGCACGCCGGCCAGCACGCTCGACGCGCGGTTCACCGGCACCGAGAACGAGTTCTCTGACTTGTCGAGCAGCACCAGCGCGCCGAAGACGCCGGTGCCCTGCGACAGCACGCCGATGAGCACCGCCCAGCCCACCTGCGGCGTGAAGGGGAACTCGACGAACCCGCGACGGAACTCCTCGAGCCCACCCGTGCCGATGACGCCCAGCACGGCCAGCGCCAGCAGCGCAGCGGGGGTCGAGACGAACTGCTCCTCGACGAAGTACCGCTTGGTGACGTCGGGCGAGTCGCTCTTCGCGAGCCGGCTCATGAAGCGCAGCCGCACGAAGTACGCGCTCAGGTAGAGCACCACGTTCAGAATCGCGAGCCCCGAGAACTTCAGCTCGGCGCGGCCCAGCGTCGCGACGGCCAGCGACGCCAGCGTCAGCCCCAGGGCCACCCACGAGTACCAACGCACCTTGCGACCCGAGAGCGCGTCGACGAGCGGCGCCATCAACAGCACGCCGCCGCGCATCAGCAGCATCATGAAGACGATCGAGACGCCTTCGATCGTGTACGCGAGCGTGGTGGTGGTGAGAATCGTCGCGCCGCACAGCCCCGACAGCGCCGTCCACCGCGTCGGCGTCGGCACCTCGAGCGAGCCCACCTTTCGCCGCGACGCCACCCGCCACCACCCCGTCGCGAAGACGAACACCACCATCGCGATGAAGCTGGCCGTGGTCGAGATGGGGAGAATGCGATTGCCCGGCACCTTGTCGCCGAGCTGCCCGTCGCTGAGGGCCTTGGTGAGGGCGCTGTAGGGCGCGTACGCGGCGAAGTAGCCGAACGCCCAGATCCAGATGCTCGGCCCGGCTTTGGGCCGCTCCCCGTTGCTCACGAGCGCAGCATGAACCCTTGTGACGTTCCTGTCACAGGAACATCCGTCAGGGGCGAACGACGAGGACTCCCGTGCTGGCCAGCTGGAAGTCGACCACCTGCCGCAGGGCCTTCAGGCTCAGCTCCCGCTCGGCGAGCAGAAAGCGGGCGGCGGTCTCGGCATCGGGTATCGAGCCTGCGCGGCGAATGAGCGTCTCGGCGGCCGACTCCGGTGAGTCGCGGTGAAACCAGCCAGAGGTGAGCACGAGCGCGTCACCGGGAGCGAGGTCGTGGCGAGAGACGACGATGGGCTCCTGCCCGCCCTCGAACCCGAGCACGCGGGTGACGATGGCCGCGAGCCCATCAGAGACGGGAGCCCCCGTTCGTCTGGCCTGCTCCCCGAGCGTGCAGTCGAGGGTGAGGCGGTCGACCTGCTCTTTGCGCACGCGCCACACGCGGTGGTCGGCGACGTGAATGACCCAGACACTTCCAGGCTCGAGCGCCGCGGCGCAGATCTCGAGACGCCAGCCTCGCTTCGAGGGGTCCTCGTCGGTCGACTGCGCCAGCAACAGGCGATGCAGCTCCTGGAAGAACGCCGTCAGCCGATCGGCGATGGAGCCCGAGCCACGCCACCCGCGCACGAGCGCGCTCTGCAGCAAGGCCACATGGCCCTGCTCGGGAACCGACGACGCGTGCACGGTGGCGCGGCTGAGAAAGACCAGGTCGTCATCGCGCCCGCCGATGACCGAGCGGCCGAGGCGCTCGTGCAACCCTGGCCCGATCGCAGCGCCGACCTGCATCTCAGACGAGCGACTTCGCGGCCTCGACCACCTTCGCAGCGGTGACGCCGTACTGCTCGTAGAGGATCTTGTCTGGAGCCGACGCGCCGTACTTATCGACGCCGATGGCGATGCCGCGATCTCCGACGAAGCGCTCCCAGCCCATCGTCACGCCGGCTTCGATCGACACGCGCGCGGTGACGGCCTTCGGCAGCACCTGCTCCTGGTAGCTCTTCGGCTGCGCGCGGAACTGCTCCATGCAGGGCATCGAGACGACGCGGGTGGGAATGCCGTCTTTCTCGAGCTGCTCGCGCGCTTTGACGGCGAGCTGCAGCTCACTGCCGGTGCCCATCAGAATCACCTTCGGCGTGCCGCCCGTCGCCTCGGCGAGCACATACCCGCCCTGGTGAAGGCCGGCAGCCGGAGCCATCGTCGCGCGATCGAACGTGGGGATCTTCTGGCGACTCAGCACGAGCCCAGTGGGACCGTTCTTGCGCTCGAGCGCGTACACCCACGACTCGGCCGCCTCCGCCGCGTCTCCAGGGCGAACGACGTGCAGGCCCGGCATCGTGCGCATGGCCATCAGGTGCTCGACCGGCTGGTGCGTGGGCCCGTCTTCGCCGAGGCCGATCGAATCGTGCGTCCACACGTGGACGACGGGCAGGTGGTTCATGGCCGCGAGGCGAACGGCCGGGCGCATGTAGTCGGTGAAGCAGAAGAACGTCGCGGTGAAGGGCCGCAGACCGCCGTGGTACGAAATGCCGTTCGCGATCGCCGCCATCGCGTGCTCACGAACGCCGAAGTGAATGTTGCGGCCTGCGCCGGTCTGCCCGTCGAAGCTGCCCGCATCTTTCAGCGACGTCTTGGTCGAACCGCTCAGGTCGGCGTCGCCACCAAACAGCTCGGGAACCTTGATCGCGACGGCGTTGAGCGCCTGACCCGCGGCGGTGCGTGACTCGACGCCGGTGCCGGCCGCGAACGTGGGCAGCCCGTCACGGAAGTTCGCCGGCAGCTCGCCCTTCATCACGCGCTCGAAGTCCTTCGCGAGCTCGGGGAACGCCTTCGCGTACGCGTCGAAGCGCGCCTGCCACTCACCCTGCTTCTGCTTGCCGGCGTCGACGGCCTTCATGAAGTGCGCGCGCGCCTCGTCGGGCACCCACAGCTTCTTCTCGGGGTCCCACCCCAGCGCCTTCTTCGTCAGCGCGATCTCGTCGTTGCCCAGCGGGCTGCCGTGCGAGCTCGACTTGCCGCCCTTGTTCGGAGAGCCGAAGCCGATGGTGGTCTTCACGACGATGAGCGTGGGCTTGCCCGTCTCGGCCTTCGCGGAGCGGATCGCTGCGTCGATGCCGTCGAGATCAGCGTTGCCGTCGGCGACGTGCAGCACCTGCCAGCCCCACGACTCGTAGCGTTTGGCGACGTCTTCGGTGAACGAGATCTTCGCGGGGCCGTCGAGCGTGACGTCGTTCGAGTCGTAGAGGCAGATCAGCTTGCCGAGCTTGAGGTGGCCGGCGAGCGACGCGGCCTCCATGGCGACGCCCTCCATCACGTCGCCGTCGCCGACGAGGCAGTACGTGAAGTGATCGACGACCGTGTGGCCCGGCTTGTTGAAGCGGGCGGCGAGCGCACGCTCGGCCATCGCCATGCCCACCGCGTTCGCGTGGCCCTGACCGAGCGGGCCCGTGGTGGCCTCGACGCCGGGCGTGTGACCGAACTCGGGGTGACCGGGCGTCTTCGAGCCCCACTGGCGGAAGTTCAGCACCTCGTCCCACGAGAGCGCGTAGCCGTGCAGGTGGAGCAGGCCGTACAGCAGCATCGAGCCGTGACCAGCCGAGAGCACG
Organism: Myxococcaceae bacterium; assembly: GCA_040275325.1. Classification (GTDB taxonomy): domain Bacteria; phylum Myxococcota; class Myxococcia; order Myxococcales; family Myxococcaceae; genus Xiheimicrobium. The sequence goes on from JBEOKA010000503.1 coordinate 11,827, forward strand.
AAGCGATCACGATCGGCCCACTGCGGCTGTGACGGCGAGTGCTTGAGGTGCCGGTTCCAGAGCACCCAGGCCATGGGCGCAGCGCCGAGCGGAAGCCCGGGGTGGCCGGAGTCGGCCTTCTGGATCACGTCGATGGCGAGGGTGCGAAGCGTGTTGATGCAGAGGAGATCGAGCTCACGGCCAGAGGTCGTCATGGAGCCGCGAGTTAGCAGGCGCCACGGCCCAAGTCCGCTGATCAGTGCGCCTTGAGCTGCTCGAGTTCGAGCAGTCGCTGCACATCGAGCAGGTCTTTGGGGCGGGCAGCAGCGGTCTTGTTCTGAACGAGCTCAGCGCGTCCGAGGAACGCGATGGGCCCGCCTGCGACAGCGAGTTCGATTCGGCCGCTCCAGGCTGCAGTGAAGTCGACACCGCTGATACTGGTCAGCACATCGATGCGTCGCGGCGGAAGGCCGAGTTGGTAGACATTTCCCGGTCGCGCGAAGTCGACCTCGGTCACCTGATGCTGCGCAAGTGGTGCACCGAAGGCAGCGAGAGCGGCAACGACCTTGGCCGCATTGGCCTTGTCAGGACGAACGAAGACATCGAGGTCTCCCGTTGCCCGGGGAATGCCGTGGGCCGCGAGGGCATGCGCGCCTACGACGACGAACTCGACGCCGTTTCGGCGGAACTGGAGCAGCAGGTCGAGGAAATCGGGATTGAGCCCCTGTTCGACGGTCACCTGCCGCCGCTCCGCACCATGTGGCCAGGGGCTTCACGTCGGTCGTAGGTCGGGAGCGGCTGACCCGTGAGCGCGAAGGCGGCCCGACTCAGTTCCCACATCATCGAGACCCGCTGCTCGCTCGTCGTATGCAGATACACATACTCGCCGTCGTCCTGCGCCTCGAGACTGGTCAGCTTGCCCGGCCAGTTCCCGCGTGCAGAGAGGTCCGTCTCGCTCGACATGAACGCATCATACGATTGCTGGGCGATGAAGGCACCCGCCGGCCATCAGAGCGAGTTCGCGGCCTGCACGCTCTCGTACACCGTGCGGTCGATGATCGTCGGCTGATCACCCAGGTAGCTGAACGCGTGAAAGTTGTTCCGGCTCAGCGAAGGCGTTGGCGGTGTCACCGCAGGCAGACCGAAACGTGCCGGTCGCGCTGACAGCCCTCGCCGCAGCTCATGATCGACCCGCACCTGCGTCGCGCGGTGACAGATGCCGCAGTCGATGAGCGGTGTCGGCGTCTCGAGCGGGTTCTCGATGCGCTCGATGGCCTCACGGGCGTCGCCCTGCACGTTGCGCTGCATCGCAAGGCGCTCGAGCACCGTCGTCACCACGCCGCCATCGGCGTTCACGACGCCCTCGGGCTCCACTTCGGCGCCCTGCCCCGCCTCCCCGTAGCCCTGCCGCTGCAGCCGCACCTCGTCCATCGGGAGCAGCGAGAAGAGCCCGGTGCCCGTCGTCGCGATGCGCGTGAGCACGCCGCCCATCACCGAGAAGCGGAAGAAGCGCCAATCGACGTGGGCGTTCATCACCGCGACCTCATGCAGGCGCGCTGGCGTGCAGTGACGCATCAGGAACGAGCGCATCGCGGTGCCCCACGCGCCGCCGATGCCTTCTTGCGCGAGCACGGGGTGAACGCCCAACGCTGCGCCCATCGTGCGCGAACCGCTCTGCCGGGCGAGGTCGTAGACGTCGCGGCGAACGTCGCTCCACGCCGCCTCGTCGAAGACGAAGAAGAGGTGAAGGGCGCTGTCTTCGACCTCGAGCGTGTCGCCATCGATCGCCTGCGCCACCAGACGAACCTGACGCTGACAGACTCCGGCCGCAGCGGGGAAGCACGGGTCGATGCGCACGCTCACCACCCGCGGCGTCGCGACGGTCTGGTACTGCGAGGCGGAGAGCTGCGCGGGCGTGAAGAAGTCCGACAAGGGCGGCAGCGCGTTCGACACCGGCAACAGCCACGACACGTCGTTCACCGACAATCCACCGTCGGGCCGAACCGGGAGCGCCAGCCCAGCATCCACCAGCCCTGCATCACGCGCCTCGACCAGCGTTGGCTCGGTCATCACCTTCCTCGCGGGCTGGCCACAGCCAACCGCGAACACCACCAGCAGCCATCGTCGAGTCATGCGCGAGCCATTGTGCAAAGCAGATTCCCAGCCGCGGTCACCTCTGCGGCGCGCGACCTGGAACCAACCAGAGCGCGACGCATGAAGCAGGGCGATCTCAGAATTCCGTCGCAGTGCCGAGCCGCGCCGACGCTGCTCACGGACGGGTTGCCGACGTGGTTCGAGGGCACGGCACGCGCTGGAGCCTCACGAGCCGACAGCCGCGCCGACGCTGCTCACGGACGGGTTCCGGCGTCTCCGAGCCTGCGTCGGCTGGTGACGTGGTTCGCGGGCACGCTCACCGGCACGATCTGGAACCTCACGAGCCGCCGTCGCGAGCAGGAACGCCGCCGTCGACCGTGCCCTTGAGCGCATCGGCGAACGCGAGCACGCCCTGCACGTACGCGTCTTCATGGTTGTAGCCCCACACCGCCTTCGTGCGGTCGGCCTTGAAGTCGTGGGCCTGCAGGTACTTTCCGATCGAGGCGATCGAGTCCTCCATGTTGAAGAGATCGATCTGCCCGTCTCCGTTGCCGTCGTCGGCCCAGCGCAACGACGCCGGCATGAACTGTGGAAAGCCGAGCGCTCCGGCCCAGCTGCCCTTCACCTCGAGCGCGTCGATGCCGCGCGTCTTGCACTGTCGAAGGAGCGCCAGCAGGTTTCCGCGCGCGCGCGCCCGAATCGACTCGACCCGCTTCGACTGCGCCGCCGCGCTCGCCTTCTTCTTCTCGTCCACGTTGGACAGCGCCACCGCGCTCGCCTCGTCGATGAAGAACGCCTGCGAGGTGAACACGTTGAACGCGCGGTAGTCACCGGTGATGGTGCCCAGCTTCGACTCCCACATGAGAATGCCGATGATCACGTGGCGATCGACGCCGGTCTTCTTCTCGGTGGCGGCGAGCTTCTCGGCGTACTGCTTCGCGAACGCCCTGCCCGCGTCGACGCGCTCGGGCTTGAGGAAGAGCTTCATCAGATCGAGGTGCTCCTGCCGGTGCCGCGACACCATCGACGGCGCGACGATCGAGACCGTCTTGTCTCCGTAGACGAGCTGCGCGCGAGGGTCGTCGAAGAGCGCCTCGGCCTCTTCTGCCGTCAGCGCAGACTCTCCGGCGCCGCCGCCCTTCGCGGTGAGGTCCTTCACCAGCGCCGCACGCAGCGCGCTGCCCTTGCCCACCTTCGCCGAGAGCACCCACGAGGCGGGCACCTTCGCGTCGAAGCCGCCGTCCCACGCGAGGCCCGCGTCACGCACGCCCGCGTCGACGACAGATCCATCCACCGTCGCGAGCGCGAGCAGGGGCACCACCAGCACCGAGATCATTCAGCTTCCGCCTTCACCCGCGAGGTAGCTCAAGATGACCTCATCGAGACTCTTCTCGCTGATGAGATCTTCACCGAACAGCGTCTCGACGCCGACGTTGTTCTCTTTCGGCGCTTCCTTGAGCTGACGCGCGGCGAGCACTTCGGGAGGCAGGGCGGGCGGCGTGAGCTGCGCTTCGATGAGCGGCAGCTCGGGCACGGGAATGGGCTTCTTCGGGCCCTCGGTGTGGATCTCACCGGGCTGATACGAGGTCGAGCCCTTGTTGCCGACGTTGTCGTAGACGCCGTTGATCAGGTTCCGCAGCATCTCTTTGTGCTGCTCTTCCATCATCTCGCGCACGTGCTCGGCGAGGTTGGGCGCCTTCGTGATGTCTGCGTACGAGTTCTTCTTCGTCGCGAGAATGTTCCCGCCCACGAAGAGGTGCGTGATGATGTGGGGGTTGTTCACGCCAGAGTCCTCGGTCTGGACGTGGTACACTTTCCCCTTGTGCTTGATGTTGTGGTTGAAGCCGGTGACGGCTTTCTCGAACGTCTTGGCCATGTGGTGGAACCTGTCGGCAAGGTAGCAGAAGCCCAGAGGCCACGAGAACTTTCCGACCAGCCCGTCACGACCCGCCGAGTCGCGCGAGCTCTTCCGGCGTGTTGATGCTGTCGAGCGCCTCGGGGTCCATCGCCACCCGCGCGTGAGGAACCGAGCCGATGAGCGCCCGGAGCGACGGGTTCGACTCGAGCTGCGGCAACCAGCGCTCGCCCAGCGCGCGGCGGTAGAGCCCGAACAGCGGCTCGAGCGAGTCACCGCGCGTCGCCACCACCACGTCGACCGCTTCCGTTCTCGCCCCGAGCAGCGCCTCGACATGAGCGCTGCGCAGCTTCGGCATGTCGGAGGCCACCACCAGCACCCACTCTGTCGAAGCCGACGACAGCGCCGTCACGACCCCGCCAGGAGCGCCCTTTCCAGCCACCACATCAGCCACGCACCGCAGCCCCGGAAAGGCGTCGGGAGTCTGGGTGACGACGATCACGGGAGCCCCGGGGACCAGCTCGAGCAGCGCCGACAGAATCGGTCGACCGCCGACCTCGAGGTGCGCCTTCACGCGGCCTCCAAGCCGACGCGCGAGGCCTCCAGCGATGATGGCGACGGAGAGGGCGTTCATCTGCCGAAGTCTCGCTCCAACCACTTGAAATCAGAAATCGTCATTGCCCACCTTGACGGGAAGTCAGCGATTTCCGTACACCACCGCCCACAGTCGTTCACACCCGCCTGGGGGAACCTCGCATGGCCCAACAGCTCCCGCCGCTCGCAGCCCGTGAAGTCCGAACGCGAGTCGCCGTGCCTGTTCAGCCGCCAGTGCTCAAGCCCTCGCTGATTCCGTTCGACGTGCTGCAAGAGGTCGAGCGGGAGACGCGGGTCGTCGCTGATCAAGAGCCCAGCACCTCGCCGCTCGCGGTGCCTGACGATCTGCCGATCTTCACCGAGGTCGACGCCGACCCCGAAGTGGCGATGTTCGCGCTCTCGCAGGTCCGCATGTTCAAGGACCTGCCGATTCACTCGATGGAGGCGCTCATCGCGGGCGCGAAGCAGCTCGAGATTCCCGACGGCGAGTTCCTCTTCCTCGAGGGTGACGAGGCGCGCAGCTTCTACGTCGTCGTCGAAGGCACCATCGAGCTGCTCCGCCAGAAGGACGGGCGCGAGGTCGCGCTGCGGCACGCGAACCGGGGCGAGTCGCTGGGCCTGTTCGGGCTCTTCTCGGCGCAGCTGCGCGCTGCTTCTGGCCGCGCCATCGGAGACTGCGTCGTCATCGAGGTCTCGGGCGATCGCCTGCAGGCGCTGCTCGACCACGATGATCAGGTGCACACGCGGGTGCTGCAGATGCACCGCGAGCGGCTGCTCGAGAGCTTCATGGCGAGCAAGCTGTTCAACGACATCGACTCCATCGCCCGCGCGCGCCTCATCGGCCGCTTCGCGAACCGCAACGTCGAGACGGGCGAGCAGCTGATGTCGCCTGGCGAGGTGACGAACCTCATCGCCGTCGTCACCCACGGCTCGCTGCTGCTGGAAGAGCGCTCGCGGCCCGGTGAGCAGCCCCGCTCATTCGAGGTCACGCCCGGCCAGTTCATCATGGTGACGTCGGCCATGACGGGCACGCCCGCGCGCCTGCGCATGCACGCGCCCCAGTTCGCGACCCTGTCGGTGCTCAGCCACAAGGATCTGAACGAGCTGCTGCACGACTACCCTGCGCTTCGCACCCTGCCGCAGCGGCTGCCGTCGTTCACGCGCCAGCTCGACAAGAACGTCTTCTGCGGCACCGTGGGCGTGCCCGGCCTGTAGTCTGGGCCGATGTCCCAATCTCAGTGCGCGGTTCACCCTGAGCGCGAAGCCTCGGGCGTCTGCGAGCGCTGTGGCGCCTTCGGCTGTGGCGAGTGTCTCGTGCTCGTCGGCCTGCAGCGGCTGTGTGCAGCCTGCCGCGCCCGTGGGGCGGTCGGCCTTCCGTCACTGAGCGCACGCGCCAGGCTGGCCATGCCCTTCGTCTGGGCGACCTCGGGCCTCGGCCTCATCGTCAGCCTGTTGAGCTTCGGCCTGCCACCAGAAGGCGCTGAGGGCGCCGAGCAGACGGAGTCGCTGCCACAGGTGCTCGCGCTCGGCTGCTCCGGCCTGCTCTACCTCGTGGTCTTCATCATCGCGGTGGTGCTCTTCTGCCGCTGGTTCCACCTGCTGGTGCGCCACGCGCAGGCGAAAGGAACGCCCCTCGAGGTGACGCCCGCGGGTGCCGTCGGCGCCTTCTTCATTCCCTTCGTGAACCTCGCGCGGCCCTACTCCGTCGCCCGGCAGATCGCGTCGACAGAAGCCGGCACCAGCGCCGTCAGCACGTGGCAGGGCCTGTGGCTGGGCGCGAACATCGTCACCAACCTCGGCTCACGGCTCGAAGGGAAGACGGGCAACGCAGGTGAGCTCATCGGCCTGTTCGGGTCGATCCTCTTCCTCGCGGCCGCGTGGGCGTGCGGGCGAGTCGTCTCGGAGCTGACGAAGTCGACCGAGCTGAGTGGCTGAGCACGCATGAGAAGGCCGGTGACTCCGAGGTGGAGGCACCGGCCTGGAACAGCGGCGCTTCGAGAAGGCTCAGTAACCGACGCGCGCGATGCCCTTGTACGCCGAGCCGACGGTGCGCAGGTTGTGCACGATGCCGTAGGCGCAGCCGCGAGCCTCGTAGCTCCACACCGAGCCCCAGCCGTCGCCCGACTCATAGATGAGCACGTGGCCTGCGCTGCCGTCGTTGTACACGAGCGCGTCGGCCTTCTTCAGCGACGAGCGCGAGACGATCGACCACTGGCTGCTGGCCTTGTTGAAGTCCCAGGTGCTGTACGGGTGCGCTTCGGTCGTCATCACGTTGTTCCACGACGGCACCGTCCACACCTTGGCGACGAAGCCCGAACAGTCAGCGCCGTAGTCGCCGCGGTAGGTGCAGTTGGGGCAGCTGCCCGTGCACACGCCCTTGTTCGACGACGTCACGCCGTTCGGAATCCAGCGGCCCTTGCCCCAGCGGTAACCGAAGCCAACGGCGCCCTTCGCGCGGCTGATGGCTTGATCACGCGCGCTGCTGGTCGTCGGGGTCGTGGGCTGCGTCGGAGTCGTCGGCTGCGGCGAGCTCACCAGCGTCAGGTAGCCACCGTGCGCCCAACCCTCGATGCCGTTGTAGCGGATGTTGTACCAGCTGCCCGAGGGCGTGCTGCGGTTGATGGTGGTGACGGTCGCGCCCTGGGGAATGACGAGGCGAACGCGGAAGTCCATGCCGGCGCCCGTGCGCAGGTTCAGACCCGAGGTCGTCTTCAGCGTCGAGCCGATGGCCACGCCACCCGAGAGCTCCGAGCTGATGGTCGCCGTGTCTTCATTGCCGCCCGCGAGCAGCTCACTGTCAGCCGCCGTGTCGCCTGCAGTGCCAGCACAGCCAACGAGGGCTGCGGTGAGGACCACTGCTCCGATTCGCGTCGTCATTGCGGCCATTCGTGCTCCTGAAGTTCGGAGTGTCACCCGCGGGTGACACACACTGAAAGGCAAAGAGAGCGATTTCCGTACCAGTTCCGACATCGGACAGCCCTCGTCGCCAACCCGTTGATCACACCTGAGATAGGCAAAGCAACGTTACATTCATGGCGCTCTCGACTCAGTCATCAAGGTGTTGTGGCCTCAGACACCCCCGACCGATTCCAGAACGCCCCGTATGGAAGTCGCCCGCCCGTGACAGTGGGCGCGCCAGCCGAGATGTGGTTTTGAAGACGGCATGACGCGCGGGCGGACAGTGGTGGTGGGCGTTGGTTTTCTGGTGCTGGGGGCGGTCGTCTTCTGGTGGCTGACGAAGAGCGACCACGCCCGAGGTGAGCACGATCACGATCGGGATGAGGTGCCGGTCATCGATGCTGGTGGTGGTGCGACGAGCTCGAAGACACCCACTCAGGCACAACAGGCTGGAGCGCTCGATGCCGGCGGCCTGGCGCCAGCTCCCACGGCCGAGAACGTCATCGCCACCTTCGGCTGGGGCAGCGGCGATCAGGCGCTTGGACGAGAACGGCAGCAGGAGGGCAACGCGGAGGGCCCGATGAGCCTCACGGTCGGTCCCGATGGAACGATCGTCATCCTCGATCAGGTGAACCAGCGGCTCGTGAAGCTCGACGCGTCGGGCAAGCGCGTGGGCTCGACGCCGATTCCAGTGCAGGCCGCGCAGGACGTGGTGGTGACGAAGGACGGGTCGTCGCTGGTGATCGATCGCCTCGTCGACAAGACCGTCGCCATCATCGGGCCCGACGGCAAGCCGCGCGGAGAGCTGCCCATCGAAGGTAAAGGTCTGACCGAGGGCGGCGCGTCGACCGGCCTCTTCAACGACGGCGACGACGTGCTGGTCGAGCGCGAGCACGGCGATCTCGTGCGCATCGGGAAGACCGACGGCAAGGCCGACCCCGAGCGCGGAGAGGTGCCTGGCAGGCCCTCGAAAGACGGCGCGAGCTACCTCACCGCGTTGATCGCGAGCGCTGCTGACGGGTTGGTCGCGGTGACGGCGGTGGCGAAGGCGACGCTCGAGCACCGCTTCACGCGGCAGCTCTCGTTTGGCCAGCCCATCGTTCAGCTGGTGATGCTCGACAGCGACGCGACCGGCACCAGCTTCGTCGGCGCCAACGTCGAGCTGCCCGGTTCGACGCCCGAGCTGCCGAAGGTGGGCGTCGTGGTGCTGTGTCTCGACGCACGAGATGGCGCCGTGCTCGGGCGGGCGGTGTTCCTCCCGAACACGGTCGCAGACGAGACCTTCAGAGAGCTGACGGTCTCAGGCGACGGCTCGATCCTCTTCCTGCGGAGGACCGAGCAGGGCGCTCAGCTCGAGCGCCACCGCTGCCAGTGATCAGTTGCAGAGCCCCGAAGTGGAGTTGCACACCAGGGGTGGAGTGCAGCCCTGGCCCGCCACACGACAGTCGTCGAGACAGACGCCGTAGGGCGCCGTGGCGCCTCCGACCGTGATGGGCGTGCAGACGTAGTTGGTACGGCACGACCCGCGACCCGTGCCAGGTCCGGTGCAGTTCGCCAGGCAGAGATCGGCGCCGCCGACGTTGAGGCAGGTGCCCGCGAGGCAGGGCTGGCCGCTCACCGCACAGTCGGGCGCGCAGTAGCCAGAGGGCAGTGAGGTCGCGCAGGTGAACTGGGGCGCGGGGAAACCGCCGCTCGCGTTCTGACACGACGAGTCCGTCGTGCACGTGGCCCCGATCACGCCGGCCGGGAACGACTGGTTGTAGTAGCAGACGCCCGCACCGCAGGCGGCCTGGAGCGGGCACACCGAGCACGCCTGGCCACCCGAGCCGCACGCCGACGGCGACGTGCCGGTGCGGCAGATAGAGCCCTCGCAGCAGCCGGTGCAGTTCGAAGGGCCGCACGAAGGCGGAGCGCCGACGCAGGTGCCTCCGCTGCCGCAGGTCGGCGTGCCACCGCTGCACACGCTGCACGTACCACCGCCGACGCCGCACGCGCTTGGCGCCGAACCGCCCTGGCACACCCCGCCCTGACAGCAACCCGCGCAGTTGCCGGGACCGCAGGGCGCGGCCTGGCAGGTGTTCGTGATGCAGGCCGGAGTGCCACCACTGCAGCTGTTGCAGGTGTTGCCGCCAGTGCCACACGCGCCTGCGACGTTGCCGGGCTGACAGACTCCCGCCTGGCAGCAGCCGCTCGCGCAGTTCGACGGGCCGCAGGGCGCCGCCTGGCACGTGCCGTTGTTGCAGATGGGCGTCGAGCCCGAGCAGACGGCACAGACGCCGCCGCCGATGCCGCACGAGGAGGCGGTGTTCACCGACGTCGTGACGGGCACGCAGCTCCCTCCGCTCAAGCAGCCCGAGCACGCCGCCGTTCCGCCGCCGGTCGCGGTGCCACCAGCGCTCGCAGTTCCGCCACCCGTCGCGGTGCCGCCAGCCGACGCCGTTCCGCCAGCGCTCGCAGTGCCACCAGCCGACGCCGTTCCACCAGCGCTCGCGGTGCCAC
>JBEOKA010000504.1:0-23734 GCA_040275325.1 Myxococcaceae bacterium
GAACCGCCCGCGATGGAGCCCCCCGCAGAACCGCCCGCGATGGAGCCACCCGCCGAACCGCCCGCGATGGAGCCACCTGCCGAGCCGCCCGCGATGGAGCCACCTGCCGAACCGCCCGCGATGGAGCCACCCGCCGAACCGCCCCCGGCTCCAGCTGAACCACCAGCCTTCGCATCGTCACGAACGCACAGGTTCGTCATCACCTCACAGCGGGTGCCCGAAGGGCAGACGTCATCACAGGTTCGGGCGGTTCCTCCGCCACACCCAACGAATGCAGACACCACGACCATCAGCAGCAACCGATTCATGACGGCTCCGGGGAAAGAAGTGCGCTGCTCGGCTGCGCTGCTCATGCCGGTGCCAACCAACCGAATGGCCTGTGGGACGCAACGTTCCCCACGTCTCGGTTCATGGACCGGGACTTCTGTGCCATCTGCACCCCGTGGCTGCCCCCGTGCTCGAAGTGTCTCACCTCACCAAGAAGTACCCGACGCTCACCGCGCTCGAAGACGTCTCGGTCTCCATCGACGCGGGAGAGATCTTCGCGCTGCTCGGCCCCAACGGCGCGGGCAAGACCACGCTCATCGGCGCCATCTGCGGGCTCGTGCGCAAGACGAGCGGCTCCATCAAGCTGCTCGGTGTCGACCTCGACCACGACGCCATCACCCCGCGCCGCGACGTCGGCCTCGTGCCGCAGGAGATCAACTTCGACCCGTTCTTCTCGGTGCGCGAGTCGCTCGACCTGCAGCTCGGCTACTTCGGTCGCCCACCCGACAAGGCCCGCGTCGACGAACTGCTCGAAGCGCTCTCGCTCACCTCGAAGGCTTATCAACCCACGCGCGCTCTCTCGGGCGGCATGAAGCGTCGCCTGCTCATCGCGAAGGCGCTCGTGCATCGCCCGAAGCTGGTCTTCCTCGACGAGCCCACCGCCGGCGTCGACGTCGAGCTGCGCCGCGACTTGTGGACCTACGTTCGCAAGCTGCGCTCGGAGGGCACCACCGTCGTGCTCACCACGCACTACCTCGAAGAAGCCGAAGAGCTCGCCGACCGCGTCGGCATCATCGACAAGGGCAAGCTGCTGCTCGTCGAAGAGAAGACCGCGCTCATGAAGCGGCTGGGAGAACGCCGCCTCGAGGTGAAGCTCCGCGACCCGGTCGCCACCATTCCCGACGGAGCCTCCACGGGAACGCTCTCGGACGACCGCCGCACCTACGTCTTCATCGAGCGCGCGGGCACGCCGTCATGTGCCGACGTGCTCGGTGCGCTCTACGCCGCGCACCTGCCCGTCGCCGAAGTCTCGATGGCTCCTTCCAAGCTCGAAGACGTGCTCATTCGCGTGCTGCGCGGGAACGGCGGTGTCGCGTGAACGTCATCGGCACCAGGACGCTGCTCTCGAAAGAGGTTCGCCGCTTCCTGCGCGTACCCGGCCAGACGGTGCTGCAGCCGCTGATCAGCACCACGCTCTACTTCGTCGTCTTCGGCTACACGCTCGGCGGCCGGCAGGGCGAGGTGAACGGCGTCAGCTACGTCTCGTTCATCGTGCCGGGCCTCGTGTTCCTCGGCATCGCGAACAACGCGTTCCTCAACAGCTCGTCGTCGTTCTTCATCACCAAGATTCAGGGCACCATCGTCGACCTGCTGGTGGCTCCGCTCGGAGCGACCGAGCTGCTCATCGGCTTCGTCTCGGGCGCCATGGTGCGCGGGCTGCTCGTCGGCCTGCTCACCTGGGCCGCGGCGCTCGTCTTCACCGGCTGGCACCTCGCGCACGCCGCCACCACGCTGCTCTTCCTGCTGCTCTCGGCCTACGTCTTCGCGGTGCTCGGCCTCATCGCGGGCATCTGGGCGGAGAAGTTCGAGCAGATCAACTTCTTCCCCACCTTCCTCATGCTGCCGCTCACCTTCCTCGGCGGCGTCTTCTACTCGGTGCGCTCGTTGCCCGAGCCGTTCCGCACCATCAGCCTCTTCAACCCCGTCGTGCACATGGTCGAAGGCTTGCGCGCGGGCATGCTCGGCCTCGACGAAGGCTCGTACCTCGGGCTCGGCCTGCTCGTGGGGCTCGCGATGGTGGCGACCGCCGTTGCGCACCGACTGCTCTCGGTGGGTTACCGGATGAAGTCCTGAATCACTTCTGAGGCAGGCGCGCTAGGCTCCATCTTCTCCCCATGGGCATTCCTTTCGGCCGGTACGAGCTGCTCCGCAAAATCGCCGCTGGTGGCATGGGGCAGGTGCTGCTCGCTCGAAAGGGCGCCGAGGGCTTCGAGAAGCTCGTCGTCATCAAGCGCATCCTTCCGCACCTCGTCGAGGACGAGGAGTTCTTCGCCATGTTCATCGACGAGGCGAAGATCACCATGCGCCTCGACCACCCGAACATCGCGCGCATCAACGAGTTCGGCGTCGAGAACGGCGTGCACTTCATCGAGATGGAATACGTCTCGGGCGAAGACGTGCGCCGCATGGACAAACGCGCGCGCATGGCGAACCACCCGGTTCCGCTCGGCGTCATTCTGCGCGTCATCGCCGACGCCGCCGCGGGCCTCGACTTCGCGCACAAGGCGAAGGACTCGAAGGGCAACCCGCTGGGCCTCGTGCACCGCGATGTCTCTCCGCAGAACGTGCTCGTCGGCTTCGACGGCTCGGTGAAGCTCATCGACTTCGGCGTCGCGAAAGCCGCCGGCCGCGCGCAGCACACGGCGACCGGCATTCTGAAGGGCAAGTTCCCGTACATGTCGCCCGAGCAGGCCGACGGGCTCGACATCGACGCGCGCAGCGACGTCTTCGCGCTCGGCATCGTCTTGTGGGAGCTGCTCACCGGCAAACGCCTCTTCAAGGGCGAGAACGACCTGATGACGCAGCGGCTGGTGAAGGCGTGCCAGGTGCCTCCGCCGAGCGAGGTCGAGCCGTCGCTGCCGAAGGCACTCGATGCCGTCGTGCTCAAGTCGCTCGCGAAGGACGTGAAGGACCGCTACGCCGACGCGGGCGCGTTCCGCATGGCGCTCGAAGACTTCGCCTTCAAGAACTCGATTCCCGCGTCGAACGCGCACCTCGTCGAGTTCATGCAGGCGCTCTACGCCGAGCGCATCGCGAAAGAAGCCGACCCGCGCACGCTCGAAGAAGACTCTGGCCTCACCGACCTCGACGCGGGCGGCCTGCCGAAGAACGCGCAGGCGGCCACCACCGTCGACCGCAGCAAGCAGCAGGGCGGCCAGGTCTTCCCCGCTGGAGACCCGCGCACCGAGGCCGTCTCGAACCCCGAGCAGCGCTCACGCACGGGGTTGTGGGCTGGCATCGGCCTCGTCGCGGTGCTGCTCATCGGCGTCGTTGGCTCCGTCGTGAAGGGCCGTGGAGACGAGACGCCAAAGCCGGTCGACCCACCGGTGCAGCCCGTCAAGCCGCCCGAGCTGGTGAAGGTCGAGCCTCCGCCGCAGGTCATCGAGTACGTCACGTATTCACTCACCTCGGAGCCTGCACAGGCCGAGGTCGAGCTCGCCGGTGACAAGCGCGGGCTGACGCCCATCGAGCTGAAGGTCGAGAAGAACAAGCTGCCGGTGCTGCTGAAGGTCTCGCACGATGGGTACGAGCCGTTTCAGACGACGCTCACCGATTCGACGGACCCTGCCGTGTCGGTGACGCTCAAGAAGAAGGCGACGGTGAAGGTCGGGCCGAAGCCGAGCGATATCAAGACGACGCGTTGATCGAACGGGTCGCTACCAGTACTCGTGCCAGAACACGACCGCGTCTCCCTCGAGCAGGGTGACGCCCCACGACTCGCCGTGATTCCACTCCGTCTCGTCCCTGCCGTTGATGACGAGATGGCCGACCACCTGCTTCCTGGGCGCGAGCCGCTCTCCAGTGGTGCCCTGCAGGCTGCGAGCGGGACTGTCGGTCGCGGGCAGACGAGTGGCGTGCGCCTCGAGCTGAGCCCACTCCTCTTCGCTCAGGGCCTCTGCGCGGTGCTTGAACCTGATCAGCAACGAGCCCATGCCCATCATCATGGCAGGGCGAAATGAGACGGCGTCGACGGCCTTGCGCTCGACCCGCTTGGGGAAGAACTCAGCCAGGGGCAGTTGGCCTTTGTTGATGAAGTCGACGACGAGCCTGACATCGGTGCTCTCGAGCGAGTCGCGCTTCTGCTTCGCCGGAGCCCGCTTCGTCACGCCCGCGTCGGCGCTTGACTGAGCCTGCGCGCTGACCGGTGCGAGAACCGACAGCCACACCACGACGTGGATGGTCTTCATCTTCATCTCCCAATGCCCAACACCGTCGACGGAGAGGAAGTGCACGGCGTGTTCGAACTTCGAGCGACCGCAGGCCATGGAATCGCCAACGGCCGGCCACTACAGTGCAGACATGCTCTCTCTCCTCTGCGCGTCGTTGGTTGCGAGTGCTCCTGCCGTCGAGGCGCGCGTCGAAGGCGCGACGAGTCGGCAGCTCTCGTTCACGGGTGCGCTGGTCGGCGCGTGGGGGTTGTCTCCGGGTGACCCGTTCACGCTCAACGTCGGAGCGCGGTTTCGTCAGGGCCGCATCTCCTTTGGGCTCGAGGCACAGCCGCTCATGCCGGGGAGGGTGACCGTGACCATCGATGAGCTCGCGGCCTTGCGTGTGCCAATGCATGCGATTCTGGCCCCTCCGGGATCGGTCGTCGGCCAGGTTCGAGGCATCGGTCTCATCGGGCAGGTTCCGGTCTGCGTCGAGTGGGGCAGCCTGTCGACCTGTGCCGTGGTGGCTGCTGGAGCGCTCTCGCTCGACGACCGGCTCCTTCCGATCGTGAGTGCGGGTGCTCGGGTGGCGGGTGAGTTCCCCAAAGACAGCCCGGTTCGGTTCCGCGCGTCGGCGCAGCTGCTCGGCGGGCTCGTGCGGCCCGCGGCGGGAACGTTCTGGCAGACCAGCCCCGTACAGCTTGGCGTCACAGCCGGTGTCGTGGCCGACGTGCTGTGACGCTCAGCGTTTTCGCAGTCGCTTCAGCTCACGGCGGTGGTCGAGGCGCTCCTGGTCGAGAATGCGGCGAAGGCGCAGCTGCTCTTCACGCGCAATCTCGAGCTCACGGCGAAGGCGGGCAGCATCTCGGTACCAGGTGTCACGCACCTCATCGGCGAGTTCGAGCTGCCGCTTCAGGCTCGAGGTGTTCGCCTCGAGCGACTTCACGTGCGCCTCGAGGTCTTTGCGCTGCATGCGCGCCAGCTTCTCGCCCCACTTGTCGCGCGCCTCATCGGCCAGCTCGAGCTGCCGTTTGAGCGCAGCGTTGTCCTGCTCGAGGGCCTTCACGCGCGCCTGCAGCTCGTCGCTCTTGAGCAACCGTTTGCGCAGAGCGGCGTTCTCGCTCTGGAGCTGCTCGACCAGGTCTCTGAGCTCGCGGTCATCGGTCACGCGGTCGGCTCTGCGGCGATGAGCTCGAGCACCACCACCGAGCGCGACTGCACCACGAAGCGCCCATCACACGCGTACGACTGCCCATCGAGCGCGAGCGCCGTGTCGAGGCACACCTTCCACCGCGCGCCCCACTCGATGCCAGGCAACCTCACCGACAGCTCGTTCGGCGACGCGTTCAAATAGATGAGCAGGCTGTCTCCGATGACGCGCTTGCCGGCGGGGTCGCGCATGCCGATGGCGTCGCCACCGAGGAACCAGGCCATGTACTGCCGCGCGGCCTTCCAGTCCTGCTGCTGCATCTCGGTGCCGTCGGCGTTGAACCAGACCAGGTCGTGGAAGTGCGAGTCATCGAGCGTCTGCCCGAGGAAGAAGTTGCGGCGCTGCAGCACGGGCTGTTTGCGCAGCTCGGCGAGGCGACGCACGAAGGCCAGATGCTCCGCGACCTCGGGCGTCATTCGCCAGTCGTGCCAGAGCAGCTCGTTGTCCTGGCAGTAGGCGTTGTTGTTGCCGCGCTGGGCGCGGCGCAGCTCGTCGCCCGCGTTCAGCATGGGGGTGCCGGTCGAGAGGAAGAGTGTCGCCAGGAAATTGCGCGTCTGCCGCGCGCGCAGGGCGTTGATGGCCGGGTCGGTCGTCTCGCCCTCGACGCCGCAGTTCCACGAGTGGTTCGAGTCGTTGCCATCGCGGTTCTCTTCGAGGTTCAGCTCGTTGTGCTTCTTCGAGTAGCTGACGAGGTCGTTGAGCGTGAAGCCGTCGTGCGCGGTGACGAAGTTGATGCTCGCCGTCGGCCGACGCCCCGACAGCTTGAAGAAGTCGGAGGAGCCGGTGAGGCGATAGCCCAGCTCTCCGGCCTGCCAGGGGTCGCCTTTCCAGAAGTGGCGCATGGCGTCGCGGTAGCGGTCGTTCCACTCGGCGAAGAGCGGCGGGTAGTGGCCGAGCCGGTAGCCGTCGAGCCCCAGGTCCCACGGCTCGGCGATGAGCTTCACGCGCGAGAGCACCGGGTCTTGGTGAATCGCGGTGAGGAACGGAGCGCTCGAGGAGAACTCTCCGTTGCCCGCGCGCGCGAGCGTGGTGGCGAGGTCGAAGCGAAAGCCGTCGACGTGAAACTCGTTCACCCAGTGGCGCAGCGAATCGAGCACCAGCTTCAGCACCCACGGGTTGCTCAGGTTCAGGCTGTTCCCGCAGCCCGTGAAGTCGCGGTACTTCGACTTGTCGTCCTGCAGCCAATATGAGCCGCGGTTGTCGAAGCCCTTCCACGAGAGCATCGGCCCGAGCTGGTTGCCTTCACAGGTGTGGTTCGGCGCGACGTCGAGAATCACCTCGAGCCCCGCGGCATGGAGCGCCTTCACCATCGTCTTGAACTCGGTCACGGCCCCGGCGCCACCCGACGAGGCGTAGCGCTGCTGCGGCGCGAAGAAGCCGAGCGTGTTGTAGCCCCACGCGTTGGTGAGGCCGCGCTTGACGATGAAGCCTTCAGAGACGAGCTCCTGCACGGGCAGCAGCTCGACCGAGGTGACGCCGATGGACTTGAGGTGCTCGATGACAGCGGGGTGCGCGAGGCCCAGGTAGGTGCCGCGGTGCTCAGCTGGAACGTCGGGGTGACGCGCGGTGAGGCCCTTGAGGTGCGTCTCGTAGATGACGGTGCGGCGCCAGATGACCTCGGGGCGCTTCTCGCCGCTCCAGTCGAAGTCGTCGTGCACCACCACGCAGCGCGGAACGAAGGGCGCCGAGTCGCGTGGGTCGAGCTCGTGCCCGCGGTTCGGCACCAGCGGCCCGTCGTGGTTCACCTGCCCGCGAAAGAGACGCGCGTACGGGTCCATCAGCAGCTTGTTGGGGTTGAAGAGGAGGCCTTCGCCGGGGCTCCAGGGGCCGTGCACGCGCCAGGCGTAGAGCGCTCCGGGCGCGAGGCCGGGCACGTAGCCGTGCCACACGCTGTTGGTCGACTCGGTGAGGCGAAGGCGCGTCTCGGTGCCGTGCTCGTCGAAGAGGCAGAGGTCGACGGCGGTGCCTGCGGCGTAGACGGCGAAGTTCACGCCGTGGCCGTCGAAGGTGGCGCCGAGTGGGTAGTGGACTCCGGGTCTCAACGAATACGTGGTCACGCGAGCGGAAGCCTACGTCGTTTCCTGCGCGAGCAAGCGCATCACCGCGCGCCGTCCCGACTTCCCCTTGATGCGGTGCGAAGGCTCAACGCCTGCGGCGATGAACGATGACCGCTCCGATGAAGAACGAGACGCAGAGCCCCTGCAGCACGTCATAGAAGGGCCGGGGCATCAGTCCGCGCCACGAGCCTCCGTCGACTGCGTACGCGTGGAGCCCCGTCAGCACGAGCACGGCCTGAAATGCACCGACCGCGACGAGCAGGGCTGGCGTTCGTCCCGTGCGCAGCGTCCACAGACAGGCAAGCACGGTGGCGAGCAACGTGAGGGGCTGGAGCAGCATGGCGACGTCGAGCAGTGGCCGCCCGCGCATGTCGACGCTCGACCCCCAGAGGTACCCCTCGGTCGTCATCATCACCTGGTCGAGCGTGTGGGTCGGAATGAAGGCGCTCACGCAACACACCAGCAGCAGCGCGAGCGCGAGCAGCCGCGTGACCGATGGAAGCAAGCGCGCGTCGTCGTCGACCGACATGGCCCGATGGTACGGGATGGGTTGGCGCGCGTCGCTGCGAGTTGTCCGAGGAGTCTGGTTGAACGAGCGCATTCCGTGGCATGTGGGCCCCGATGCTCGCCGCACGCCCCCGAGTCGAACCCCGCCGAGTCGCCACCGCTGACAGCGTCGTGGTGAAGGAGATCTACCTCTCGCTGCAGGGTGAGTCGTCGCACCAGGGCAAGCTGTGCACCTTCGTGCGCCTCACGGGCTGCCACCTGCGCTGCGCGTGGTGTGACAGCGAGTTCTCATTCAAGGGCGGCGAGCGCCTGGCGAACGCCGAGGTGTTGAAGCAGGTGCTGGCGCAGAAGGCTCCGATGGTCGAGGTGACCGGCGGAGAGCCGTTGCTGCAGCCCGGCGTCTACCCGCTGATGGAGTCGTTCCTCGACGCGGGCCTCACCGTGCTGCTCGAGACGAGCGGGGCCATCGACGTGCGGCTGGTGCCGAAGGACGTGCACAAGATCGTCGACCTGAAGACGCCGTCGTCGAAGGAGCACGACCGCAACGACCTGCGCAACTTCGACTCGATGAACGAGCGCGACGAACTCAAGTTCGTCATCGGCTCGCGTGAAGACTACGACTTCAGCGTCGAGATGATTCGCAAGCACCAGCTCGACGCGAAGCCGTTCGGCCTGTTGTTCTCGACGGTCTTCACGTCACTCGAGCCGGTGAAGCTCGCGGAGTGGATCATCGCCGACCGCCTGCCCGTGCGGTTTCAGCTGCAGCAGCACAAGTACCTGTGGGAGCCGAACGCGCGCGGCGTGTGAGCTGATCAGCGCAGCAGCTTCAGCACCTGCGCCTCGTTCTTCTTCAGCGTCGAGGCCTTGAAGACGGTCATGTCGAAGCGCTTCTTGCCGATGCTGACGTCGACGCCGCCGAACTCGAGCACCGCCAGAAGCCACTCGAAGACCGCTTCGGGGCGGGACACGGGAACGGTCGCCTGCATCGACGTTCGCGTCACGCCCAGCCTCGCCTCGGCGTTCACCTTCTCGAGGTAGAGCCAGCTGTCGCGTCGGCTGCGGGCTGTCTTCGCGAGCATGGCCTTCGGGTCGTCTCCGAGCGGGCGCGCGTTGCCGCTGTAGCCAATCTGCACGTGGTCGAAGGTGACGCCCAGGTGGTCGCGCCACAGCTCCCAGAGCTTCGGAATGGTGTCGTCGCCGTACGAGCCATCTTCGATGTTCACGTGAACATGCGGCGCCTCGAGGGCGAACGGAACTTCACGCACCTCGAGCTTCGTGTAGCGGGCGAGCTGTTTCTCGAAGTGCTCGATGGCCGACTTCGGAGCTTCGAGCATCGGCCCCGGCTCGCGCGTGAGGTGCGTCATCGCGGGAGGGAAGCCGAGCACCAGGCGCTCGAGGCGAGATGGCTCGACGATGTGCGCGCGTGTGAGGCCGGCTCCAGCTCGCGTGACACGAACGAGCGTCTCGTAGACCCGCAGCTCGATGGTCTCGATGGGCGCGGCGTCGAGCTTCGGCCACCACGCGTCGAACGGCTCGTCGAGCCAGCCGCCGGAGAGGTCGAGCTCGAGGGTCTTCAAACGGCGGCTCCCGAAGCCGGACAGCACCGCGCCGAGTGTTTGTGGTGAGCAGCGGATGCGCTCGAGCTGCGCGAACGAGTCCCACGTCTGTTTCGGGAGCACCGCTCCGGTCTTGCCGAAGCTGAACGCGAGCGTCGTCACCGCTGGCTTCACGGCTGCGAGCGCGGGCACCAACTGCGGCTCGAGCTGATGAAGCCCGAGGAGCGGCTTGAAGCGGGGCAGGGTGACGAGCTCGGCGGGCGGCACGAGCTCCCACGGCATCGCGAGTTCGCGAAACGTCGACCACTCGGGGCGCGCGAGCAACGGCAGGAGTCGGTCGCGCCCATCGGTGTACGAGGGCTGGCCGACCGTGCCCGTCACGGGAAACCCCAGCTCGAAGCGCGGCGCGACCTTGAACCAATCGGCGAGTGGTCCGAGCCACTGCTTCCAGTGCTTCTCGATGAGCAGCTGAATTCGGCGCGGGGACTTGTCGGTCGCTGGAGCGAGCTGCAGCGCGATGAGCTCTCCGCGCGGGTCGCCCTGCTCGACGAGCCAGTCTCCGTACACCGCACGCACACTGGCGTCGGTCGGGTTGGCCCAGACGAGCTCGAGCAGCTCCTTGCCCGACCGTTTGCGCGTCTTCTCGGTGCTCGACTGCCCGGCGAACGGCGCTTCGAGGGTCTCGAGCAGCTTCGTCTCGGCCTTGCTCAGCTCAGCGACCTGCAGCGCGCGATGCACCTCGACGCAGTGCTCTTCGCGTTCCTGCGAACGTTCCCGGTAGTAGCTGCTCTTCGAGCGGCCGAGCTGCGCTTCGAGAATCGGCAGTTGCCGCACGTCGCCGAGTTCGTTCAGCCGGCGAAAGGTGATGTTCCAGAAGCCGCTCGCGCCACGTGATTGATGCGCGGCGAGGTCGACGATGGCGGCGAGCTTCTTCGCCACGCGGGGATCGTCTGGCGCTTCGCAGACGGCCTGCAGCACCGGCAGTTCGGCCTGCCACGCCTTCGGCCAATCGCTGGCGAGAACGCGGCCGAGCTCCACCGGGTCTTTCGTGCTCGCGGCTTTGATCAACGCTTCGGCGCGAGCGGGAACCGACTTCGCGGTGATCTTACCTGCGGTCCTGATCAGCTGCGCGTCGAGTCGATCGATCAGCTCTGCGATACGAGGGTGTCGCAGCGCCCGCCACGCGACGAGGAGTTCGGTGAGTTGCTTCTTCGGGTCCGTCGCCTTCGCTGCACGTTCCAGCGCCGCGTGAGCCATGACGCGTTCTACCTCACGGACAGAACAGCAAGACGCTGCGTGGCCATGCCTCGGGAAGATGACCGAGGATCCACCGGGCACCTGAAGACGAGACGGCCAGCTGCGGCTGGCTTCGTCCTGGAACCACGACGAGGCCATCGATGAGATCGAGCCGCCCTCCATCTGCTTCAGTGCGCGCGATGGCGAGCGTTCGTTCACGCGACCACGCGACCAGCCCGCTTCCGAGCGAGTTGGACGCAGAGATGATGAAGCGAATCGGCTCGGGCTGCGTGCTCACTTCGCGGGGGAGACTCCAACCGCCATCGCGCTCGGTCGTTGCGATGAGCGTCGTGCCGGTTGCGCTCGTCGTGGTCGACCAGACCGTGAGCCTGCCCTCGGCGTCGACGCCGGCCCGCGGAATGGCTTCGCCAGTTCGAAGGACTCGAGGACCCGGCTGCCAGACGTCGTCGGCGAACCGGTGAAGCTCGAACTCCGTGCTCGAGTTGGCGAGGGACGAGACTGCACGTTCGGCGGTCGAGGCGAGCGCGTCGATTCCAAGGGTGTCGACGATGCGAGGGGCCTTGATGATGCGGTCGCGCCGAGTTCGCTCAGTCCAGAGGCTCGAAGTCGCGACCGGCTCGAAGCTCGGCGGGCCCCACTGTGTCCAGGTTGCGACTGCCATGTCTGCGGCGGCGAGCTCGACCGAGCCGAACTGCCAACCGAATGGAGACAAGGTCTCTGTCGTGAGCCAGGAGACGCCATCGAAGCGACGAGCTCGCAGTGATGGGAAGCCGGTGACGGTGTTGGGAACGGCCCAGACGATGATGATCTCTCCGTTGCTGGTGACTGCGGAGCGAGGTGCCATCGCAGGCCCGTCGTCGATCTGTTCGATGGACCCCCAGGTTCCGTCCTGCCTCAGCCGGCTTGCGAGCAGTCGTTTCTCGAAGCCACCGTCCGGCGAGGTCAGCCACAGCGCGACGGCGTCACCCTGCTGGTTTGCGGAGAAGACCAGATCATCCACCGCTGGCGCCGCGTCCAGGTCGACGCGACGCCCTCGGCCGCCATCGGGCATGAACCGTTGGGCCGAGAGCCGCTCCAACGAACTCCACATCACGAGCGCCTCGCCCGTTGGCAGCAGCGCGAGCCTGGGAGCCCATGCTTCGCCCGCGGGCGCGAGCACGAGCGGCGCCGACCAACACCCGGTGGTCAAGACCATCGGCGGCGGGCCTGCATCCCACTCGGACGCGCCACTGTCGCTCGCGACGCTCGCGTCGTGGCTCATGGGCTCGCCGCCGCAGAGGCACCCTCCGAAGGTGACGAGTGCTGTGCTGATCAGCAACGACCTCAAGGTGCACTCCTCATGTTCCGAACGGCACCTTGAAGATCCGCCCGGCCTCGTCGGCGATCCACAGACCAGTTCCCTCGCTCGTGAGGTGCGCCGCGGTCACGCCCGAGTGCAGGCCCGGTAGTTCGAGCAGCTTCGTCCCACCACGCGTCCACAACGTCACGCCATTGGAGCCGGCCGCCCAGACCACCGCGCCCTGCATCGCGAAGCCGACCGCGCGCACGTGCTGATCAGCTGTCGTCACCCGCTTCACCTCGTCACCACTCTCGCCGTCGCGAACCACGACGCCGTCTTCAGCCGCGGTCACCAGCCATCGCCCAGACTCGTCAAACGCCAGCGCCTGCGTGCGCCCTCCCGTCCACTTCTGCGCGCGACGGGTCGAGTTCGGATGGGCGAGCGCTCCGCTGCCGTCTTCTGCCGCGAACGCGAGCCGCGTGTCATCGCCTTCGCCCGTCACCGCGAGCCAGCGAATCGACGAGCGCGCGCGAAGCTCGGGGTCGCCCTGCGAGACCTTCTCGCCATCGATGGAAAGCACTTCACTTCCACAGCTCAGCCACAACGTGCGTGACGCCGTCGCCGCCATCGCCCACACAGTCGCAGGGCACGGCGTGAGCGTGTTCATCACCGAGCCGTCGATCATCTCGAGCAGGTCGATGGCGCCGGGCTTGCCGAGCAGCACACCACCTTCGACCGGGAGCACCGCCGTCGCTTTCGGCGCGCTCTGACGCCAGCGCTCCTTGCCATCGGGACCCAACACCAGCACCGCGTCGCGCGTGCGAAGCCACAACAGGCCCTCGGCTCCAGGCAGCAGCGAGAGCGCTGGAGCGTCGAGCGTGGCGAACGGACTGAACGCGCGCAGCGCCTCGATGGACCACTCGAAGCGACGGCCTGCGCGGTCGAGCGCTCCAACACGAGCACCATCGCGAGTGAACGACACCGCGCGCAGCTCATCGCCACCACCTTCGAGCCGCGCGAGCCGCTTCCACGTCGGCAGGTGCCACAGCACCACCGCTCCATCGACCGAGGCCGAAGCGAGCAGCGCTCCATCGGCAGAGGTCGCCAGCGACGTGATGGTCTGCGTGTCTCCACTGAGCGTGCGCTGGGTGGCGCCGGTCTTCACGTCGAGCACGTGCACCTGACGCTCGCGGTCGGCTGCGAAGAGCAGCGAGTCGTCAGTCGAGAACGCGAGCGCGGTGAACGTTCCCGTCGCACGAACGCCCGCATCGGCAGCGCTCCACCACTCGAGCGAACCGTCTTCTCCCGCCAGCGCGACGTGCAACTTTCCGACGGCGAGTGCCTGCGCGACGGCGCCGATGCTCCACGAGTCCTTCAGCGCGCCACCGGGCACTTCGAAGCGACGCACTTCAGTCGGCGTCGCGACCGCCACCACGGTGCCATCGGGAGAGAACGCAGCGGCCGTCGCGGTCTTCGTTCCCTCGAGCGGCTGACTTCCACCCAGGTTCGCGAGCTGCACCGCGGCGCTCTTGAAGGCCCAGTGCGTGCCACCGCTGGCGATGGCGACGGGCAGCGCGCGCCGTTCGGCGTCGGTGGTGCCTTCGAGCAGATGCCACGCCTGATCATCATCGATGGAGAACGCGCCGCGCCCGGGAGCACCGAACAACGCACGCCCGCTCGCGACATCGAACGCACCGAGTCCGCTTGCAGCCGTCGGAAGGAGCGCTGGTCGAGTTCGCAGCGGCGTGCTCCACGGCTGCAGCACCTTCGACGCGAGCGCAGCGCCCGGAGCCTCGGCCTGCCTCCACATCGAGAGCGCGAGGTTCCAATCACCGCGCGTCTGCGCGTTCGTCGCTTCCGTCACCAGCCTGGCCGCGAGGCCTCTGCGAGCGTCGACGAGCGCCGCGTCACGCGTTCCGACGAGGTGCCACGCGTACAGCTCTGAGGCCCCCAGCACCACGAGCGCCGCGACGCTCACCGCCGTCAGCGCCCGGTTGCGTGCGATGAAGCGCTTCGCGAGCTCCATCGACGTGTACTGGTACGCAGCGACCCGATTGCCCGCGCGAAAGTCAGAGAGCTGCGCCGCGAGGGCCTTCGCGTCGGGCCGCTGCTCGCGCTCGACCTGCATCGCCTGCGTGACGATGGCCGCGAGCTCGGCCGGCGCGTCGGGCGCCACCTCAGACAGCGGCTTGCATCGCCCGCGGCCGACCTCGAGTAGCAGTTCGTGCACGTCGCTCGCCTCGAACGGCCGCGTGAAGGCGAGGAGTTCGTAGAGCATCACGCCCAGGCTGAAGACGTCACTGCGCGCGTCGATGCGGTCGACCTGCCCACGCGCCTGCTCGGGGCTCATGTACAGCGGGGTGCCGACGACGGAGCCCTGGCTGTCTCTCGAGGTGACTCCCGCGAGCCGTCGCACCGTCTGCAGCGGCTTCACCTGCTCGATGGGCACCGCCTGCGCAGGCACCGGCTCGGGGTCGGCCAGCACGCGCGCGACGCCCCAGTCGAGCAGCACCGTCTCTCCGAACTCGCCCACCATCACGTTCTCGGGCTTCAAGTCGCGGTGCACGACGCCGCGGCTGTGCGCGTAGGCGACGGCGTGGCACAGGTCGATGAAGTGCGGCAGCAGCTTGAGGCGCGCGTCGAGCGTGGTGGCTTCTTCGAGGGCCGTGCGCAGCGTGCGGCCGCGCACGAGCTTCTGCGTGCAGTACAGCTCGCCCTTCGCGGTGCGCCCGAGCTCGTGCACGGGCACGATGCCGGGGTGCTCGAGCTGTCCCGTGATACGGGCCTCACGCACGAAGCCGTCGGCGGCGTCGTTGGTGTTGCGCGCGGTCTTCAGCGCGACGTCGCGGTTCAGCGCAGCGTCTTTCGCGGCGAAGACGACGGCCTGACCGCCAGAGCCGAGCTCGCCTTCGATGACGTAGCGGTCGGGGCTCGCGACAGGCAGCGGCCCCGGGTCGCCTTCGGAGCCTCGCCGCTGGTTCGGCGTCATCGTCGCGCCAGTGCCGTCGCCGTCGAGGTCACTCACTGCGTGAAGGTATCACGCGCGCCGCTCCCGAAAGTACGCTGCGCTGATGGCGAAGAACATCGTCAGGCTGAGCTTCATCGGGAGCGGGAACCCACAGAGTCGGCTGCTGCTGGCCATCATCCCCGACCGGTTTCGCTCGAAGTGGCAGGGCGCCGCTGCGAAGGACTTCGCTTCACGTGCGAAGAAGCAGTCGAAGGCCCTGGTCGCGAGTGTCGACTGCGGTCCGTTCGAGGCGCTCGTGTTCGGAGGACCCGAGGTGTGCACGACGTTCGTGCCCGACGCGACTGGCGGCACCGTCGTTCGGTGGTTCGACGCGAGGCCTGCTGGTGATGAGCTGATTCTTCGCGCGCTCGCCGCAGTGCCAGATGACGCGTGGAAGCCGAGCGGCGAGGTCGTGTTGAAGGACGGCAAGCTCGCCCTGTTTCCCGCAGACGGAAAGTACGGAGCCGACGCTCCCTTCGGCCCGCTCGGCCAGATGAATCACCCCTTCGGTTGGGTGCCCGTCATCGTGAAGCCTGGCGCGTATTCGCTCGAGGTTGTCGCGAAGCACACGAAGCACGGCGTGACGCTGCAGTTGATCAGGCTGCGCGCGAAGGGAGCCACGCCCGTGAAGGTGTCGGCGCCTCCACCACCGCCGCCTGCGCCGAAGCCGCCAGCGAAACAGAAGAAGCACGAGACGCACGATGCGTACGTGAAGCGGCTGCTCGAGGACGCGCCGCTCTCGAAAGAGACGAAGGCCACGCTCGAGAAGCTGCGCGCGAACGCGGTGATGGTGAGAACGGTGAAGGGTCGACCGGGAGTGTCACGCATCGGAGGTGACCCTGATCTGCCCATCGGTGCGAAGTGGCCCACGGGCAAGAGCGGTCCGCTCTCGTTCCTCGCGCAGTTCGACCTCGCTGACGTCGCGAAGCACGTGCCCGCGCTGCCGAGAAAGGGGCTGCTCTCGTTCTTCGTCGACGAAGGCACCGACACGTTCCTCGAGAAGGCCGTGGTGCTGCACCTCACGGAGTCGAAGCTGGTGACGACGAAGCCGCCGCCATCGTTCCGGCGAATGGCTGCTGGCGAGCTGCTCGACCACGGCTACCCGGCGTGTGCCCTCACCCTCGAGCCCGCGCGCAGGCTCGTGCACCCGTCGAATCAGCTGCTGACGAAGATGAAGTGGGCCGACGGCGAGAAGGGCGTCTACGAAGCTGTCTGCAACGCGGCGATGGCGTCAGACCGTCACCAGTTGCTGGGCTTTCGCGACCTCTCGTACGACGGAGAGCAGAGCCCGCGAGACGTGTTGCTCTTCCAGTGCTGCTCGGACCACCGCGCGAAGATGGAGTGGGGCGACCTCGACCAGCTGTACTTCTCCATCTCTCGTGCCGCGCTCGCGAAGGGCGACTTCTCGCGCATCACGGTCTGCTGTGGGGAGTAGCCGGGCGAGTTCGTTGAGAGCATCATGGCCGCCCCGCGAAGGAGTCGCCCATGTTCACCGCCGCTGCCGTCAGCCACCTCCCAAACACCGCCCGAATTCGTGAGGTCTTCGAGAAACAGCGCGCCACGGCGCTGAGGCTGCGCACGTCGACCGCGAACGAGCGCATCGCGAAGCTGCGCCGCCTGCGTGACGCGGTGCTCGCGAACGCCGAGACCTGGCACAAGGCCGGCTGGGCTGACTTCAAGAAGCCGAAGGCCGAGGTCGACCTCGCCGAGATTCTGCCCGTCGTCACCGAAGCCAACGACGCCATCGCGCACCTCTCGTCGTGGATGAAGCCGACCAGCGTGATGCCGACGCTGTTGATGGCGGGCACCTCCTCGTCGGTTCGGTACGAGCCGCGCGGGCGGTGTCTGATCATCTCTCCGTGGAACTACCCGCTGAACCTCACCTTCGGGCCGCTCGTCTCGGCCATCGCCGCGGGCAACACGGCCATTCTGAAGCCGTCGGAGCTGACGCCGAACCTCTCGGCCGCGATGACGAAGCTCGTGGGCGAGCTCTTCCCCGAAGACGAGGTCGCCATCTTCGAAGGTGAAGCGGCGGTCTCTCAGGCGCTGCTCGACCTGCCGTTCGACCACATCTTCTTCACGGGCAGCCCGGCCATCGGGAAGATCGTGATGACGGCCGCGGCGAAGCACCTGGCGAGCGTGACGCTCGAGCTCGGCGGCAAGAGCCCCACCATCATCGACGAGACGGCCGACCTCGACCTCGCCGCGCAGAACATCATGTGGGGCAAGTTCGCGAACGCCGGTCAGACCTGCATCGCGCCCGACCACGTCTTCGTGCACCGCTCGGTGAAGGACGCGTTCGTCGCGAAGGCGAAGGTGATGCTCGAGAAGGGCTACGGAAAAGATGGCGCTCCGCCGAGCGAGCACTTCGCGCACGTGGTGAACGCGCGGCACACGACACGGCTCAAGGCGCTGCTCGACGACGCGAAAGAGAAGGGCGCGCGCACGCTGGTGGGCGGCCACATCGACGAGAAGGACCACTACATCGCGCCCACGCTGCTCGACGGCATCTCGCCCGACGCGAAGATCATGCAGGAGGAGATCTTCGGACCGCTCCTGCCCATCTTCGAGTTCACGTCGCTCGACGAGGTGATTGCGAAGATCAACGCCGAGCCCAAGCCGCTGGCGCTCTACATGTACAGCCGCAACGACGACGCCGTCGAGCGCGTGCTCTCACAGACGTCCTCCGGCGGTGCGTGCGTGAACCACGCGCTGGTGCAGTTCCTTCACGGGAACCTGCCGTTCGGCGGCGTGAACAACTCGGGCCTCGGCAACGCGCACGGGTACTACGGCTTCAAGGCGTTCAGTCACGAGCGCGCGGTGGTGAAGACGCAGCTGAAGCTCGCGCCGATGTTGTTCGCCCCCGGCCCGTTCCCCGAGAAGCTGCGCAAGGTGATCAACTCGTTCATGACGTGGCTGTGAAGCGTGTGAGCGCTTGACTCCGACGGCGGTTGCCCGCAATCGAGGCTCGTGAGCACGAACTTCGTCGAAGAACTCCGTTGGCGCCGAATGCTGCATGACGCGATGCCGGGCACCGAGGCGCTGCTGGGCAAGGGCGACTCCATCAAGGGCTACATCGGCTTCGACCCGACCGCCGACTCGCTCGGCGTCGGCCACCTCGTGCAGGTGATGACGCTGCTGCACTTCCAGCGCGCGGGGCACCACCCGATGGCCCTCGTCGGCGGAGCCACCGGCCTCGTCGGCGACCCGTCGGGCAAGTCGGCCGAGCGCAACCTGCTCACCGAAGAGACGCTCGAGCACAACCTGTCGGGCATTCGCAGGCAGCTCGAGAAGTTCATCGACTTCGGCGGCGGCCGCGCGACGCTCGTGAACAACGCCGACTGGTTCCGCTCGATGCGGTTCCTCGACTTCATTCGCGACATCGGCAAGCACCTGACCGTCAACTACATGCTCTCGAAGGACTCGGTGAAGAAGCGCATCGAGGGTGAAGGTGAGGGCATGAGCTTCACCGAGTTCACGTACCAGCTCGTGCAGGGCCACGACTTCTTCCACCTGTGGAAGGAGCACGGCGTGCAGTTGCAGATGGGCGGCAGCGACCAGTGGGGCAACATCGTCACCGGCACCGAGCTGATCCGCCGGCGCGCGCAAGGCCAGGCGTGGGCGCTCACCACGAACCTCATCACCAAGGCCGACGGCACGAAGTTCGGCAAGACCGAGAGCGGCAACGTGTGGCTCGACCCCGCGCGCACGTCTCCGTACGAGTTCTACCAGTTCTGGCTCAACGCCTCAGACGCCGACGCCGCGAACTGGATTCGCATCTTCACGCTCCGCACGAAGGAAGAGATTGAAGCGCTCGAGGCCGCGCACACGAAGGAGCCTTCTGCCCGTCACCTGCAGCGCACCCTCGCCAGCGACGTGACCGAGCGCGTGCACTCGAAGGGCGACGTCGACTTCGCCATCAAGGCCGCCGACGTGCTGTTCGGCAAGGCCACCATCGAGACGCTGAAGAGCCTGACCGAGCAGCAGATTGGCTCCATCTTCAAGGACGTGCCGCAGAAGGACGTCGCCCGCGACGAGCTGGTGAAGGGCATTCCCTTCGTCGAGTTGGTGACGACGAAGACGGGCTTCGTCGAGTCGAAGGGCGCGGCGCGAAAGCTCATCGAGCAGAACGGGCTCGCGCTGAACAAAGAGAAGGTGAGCGACCCGATGAAGGTCATCGACGCTTCGGCGCTGCTCTCAGACCGGTACCTGCTGCTCTCGCGCGGCAAGAAGGACAACTGCCTCGTGCGGGTCGCGTGATGCGATGAAGCTGTACGGAATCGGCGCCAGTCAACCTGAGGTCGTCGAAGACAGTCTCTCGCTGATCAGCGCCGAAACGGGGCTGGGTCTTGCGGTCGTCGGACGCTGGCATCACGGTCGAGCCTGAGTGGTCGAAGAGCTGAGGGTTCGAAATCAGTCAGAAGCTGGGGTGGGAATGGTCGAGCGTGTATCGTCGGCTCGAGGCGACCACGTGATTGAACGAATCAGTCTTCAGGGTATTCGCGGGATCAAGTCTGGGGAGTTTTCAGGCCTCACCGCGATGACGGTGTTGGTGGGCCGGAACGGATGCGGAAAGAGCACTGTTCTTGATGCCCTGTCGATCGCCGCTGATGCGCAGCCTATTCAGCGAATCGCAGACTCAATCTCACGGCGGGGTCAAGATGACGAGCATCTCCGAGTTGAGTGGCTCTTGTACGACCGCGGCAGGTCGAAGAGGTCGAAGATCGAGATCTCGGGAGGCGGAGCGAACCGCAGTGTCACAATCGCCTTCGCAGAGAACGCACTCCAGGTTTCGGCTGGTCACGGCGGCCTTCTCACTTCGGTTGGAGGGGTCCAAGGAAAGCGGTCCCAAATTGGGTCCAGCAGCAGCAGCTCGGGACTAGGACCACCACAACCCGTCAACGTTCGCTTTCTCGACCAGCGATCTGGAAGCAAATCACGGTTGCCGCCTACCGAGCTGTACTCCGAGGCACGCCGCACAGGCCGTAAGGTGGAGGTGCTCCAGATTTTGAAGAGCTTGGTACCGACTGCTGACGACCTCGAGATCCTCACGCTCGACGGCCTACCAACACTTCACGTTAGTACGTCAACCGCGTCTGTTCCGCTCTCGTTGTCAGGCGATGGTGTTCGCAACAGCGTTGTCCTCTCCCTCGATCTCGGCGTCCCTGACAACTCGCTGATTCTGGTCGAGGAGCCCGAGACCCACCTTCACTTCGGTGCAATGCAGCGAGTAGCAGAGGCCATTTCGTACACGGTCGCCCCGAAAGGCGTCGCCACAAACCAGGTAGTGATTGCTACCCATAGCGTTGAGTTTATCGATGCCCTCGTCTCGGTTTGCGCGAAGCGCGGTCTTCAAGAGTTGCTCTCAGTCCATCGACTCTCACTCGTCGATGGGCTGCTGACGACGAGTTCGTTCTCCGGAGATCTGGTCACGAACGCCCGTATCGGCGCGGAGTTCGAGCTGCGATGACGTCGCAACGGGTGATTGTCGTTGAGGGGTTTCTTGACCGAGCGTTCCTCGCCGGCTTCCTCAAGCGTTCGAAATGCACCCCGCTTGGTGCCCATGGTGCCCCACCACCCAAGGATCCATGGGGTGCGAAGGTGGCAGGTGGCCAGTACGCGTATCAATCGCCAACTGGTGTGTTCGTTCGAGTCGTCCACAGCAATGGTGATGGTGGTATCGACAGGAACGTACAGCTCTATGCGAAGGATGCGATAACGAAGCCAATCGATCTTCTCCTCGCGGTCGTCGACCCAGATGTTGTCGCCCAAGCTGATTGGCTTGGACCGGTGAAATCGAAGGTCAGAACTCTCGCGGCAAAGTGCTCAGGCTCCGTCGACTCTCAGAACCCCAGGGCCTTTGTGGTCCCCGGCGTCGGCCACGCCGAGCTTGGTGTCTGGGCAACCGATGAGGTCGACCCTCAACTTCCGCAGAAGCAGACGCTGGAACGGCTGGTCGTTGCGGCCATCGCTGATGCTGAACCTGCACGGTTTGCGCATGTCGTGAAGTTCTTGAACTCACGCCCCGCTCCTCCTCCTGCCCAGGGCAAGGAAGAGGCGATGGCACTAATGGCCGGTTGGTTCAGTTGGCGGCTGTCGGAGGGGTTCTTCGAGGCGGTGTGGGAAGAGTCGGCTGTCGCGGCTGCACTTGAGGCAAGGCTCTTGAAGAGCGGGTTGCTTCCAGCACTTCAGATGCTGGCGAGGTAGGCCGCTCACTCGATCGACCAGCTCGTCTGCTCCACCCTCACGTGCTCGCGAAGCTGCCGCGCGTTGCGGGATTGATCAACCGGGAACCCGCCTGAAGGCCGCGGTGTCAGCCGCTCCATGCGCCTGCCTGCCATCGTCGCCGCGCTCGTCTCGCTGCTGGCCTGCTCGCCAGAAGAGCTCGCGGGTGTGCAGGCAAAACACAGCGACGTCACCGAGCTCAGCCACACCATCAAGGTGAACTTCCTCGAGGGCAGCGTGCGGCTCGAGGTCACGCGTGAGCTGCGCAACGACACGAACGAAGTCATGGGCTTCTCGCAGCAACTGCGTCTGCCCGACGGCGCCATCGCGACCTCGCTGCGCCTGGGCCGGGGAGCGACGATGCTGCCTGCGCCGCTCTCGACCGAGGAGCAGGTGGCCGCCCAGTGGGACCTGCTGACGAGCCCCGGAGAAGCGGAACCGGTGCCGGTCGGCAAGCTGCAGTGGGCCTTCGACGGAGAGCTGAACCTCGACCTCTTCGGCCTGCCGCCGCACGAGACCGTCACCGTCGGCTACGACGTGCTGCTGCCGCCCCGCTACGAGGCCGGCGTGCTGTCGTTCGACCTTCCCCACCAGGACGACGCCGCGTTGCAGCCCCGCTTCGAGCGCGCCGAGGCCGAAGAGACGGTCGACGGTTTCGTCGTCCACCGCCAGCACTTCACGCAGCCAGTGGCCGACGTGCGCTGGGCGACGTCGCAGCTCGACACCGACCGCACCGTCTGGCGGCTCGAGGTCGACGCAGCGCCGCAGCTCGAGCCAGCCCCGGTGAACCCGCGCGTCGTCTTCGTCATCGACGCCTCGCACAGTGAAGGGCCCGAGGGCATCGCCGCGCAGCTCGAGCTGCTGCCGCCGTACCTTGCCAGCACGCCAGACGCGCAGGTCGAGGTCGTCGTCACGCGCCGCTTCTCCGAGCGCCTCTTCGGTCGCTTCGTTCCGGCGGCCGACGTGGCGTCGTTGCTCCAGCAGAACGCCGACAAGCTCGCGCCGGGCAACGGCTCGAACCTCGATGACGGCGCCGCGCTGGCGGCCCGTGCGCTCGCTGAAGTGGGTGGGCCGGCGCGCATCGTGCTCTTCACCGACGAGGCGCTGCGCGGCCGCTTCTCGAATGAGGTGACGCTCGCCGGGCTGCAGGTCGCTCCGCGCGAGACCGTGGTGCACGTGGTGCGTCGAACGGGAGACACCTCGGGGACGCTGAAGCTCACGCGTGAGGACGAAGCGTCGCTTGCGCCCATCGCCACCGCCAGCGGAGGCATCTTCGTCAGAGTGAACGGTCACGGCCCCGAGGAAGCGGCAGAGACACTGCGTCACCTCGTGCGCCCGATTCGCGTCGACGACTTCAAGGTCGAGGCTGAAGCCATGGAGCTCCTCGTCGACGACGTGCTCGATGAAGGCGCGACGTTGCGGTTGCACGGCGTCGACGCCCTCCCGCCTCAGTTCGTCACGGTCACGGGGAAGATCTGGGCGCGCGAGTTCCGCCGCGTGGTGCCCGTCGACGCGTCGCTGGCGCAGCGACTGCCCGGCCTCGCGGTGGGTGCACGCGACTTGAGGGATCAGCTCACCAACGACGAGGTGCGCTCGGTGGCGTTCCTGTCGCAGGCGGTCTCGCCCTTCACGGCGTATCTCGCGGCTCCACCGAACGCGGCGCCGTCGACGGCGGGTGGCCTGATGCTCGGGGGCAGTTACAGCAGCAGCTCGCACTGCGGTGGCTGCTCCATGAGGTCGCGCTGCGGGCTTCGTGGCGGTCGCGTCACGACGGACCTCTCAGGGCTGCTTCGTCGGCTGCTCCAGCCCAGCATCTCGGCCTGCGAGGCGAAGCTCGGTGAAGTCGCGACGGGGCGCGTGACGGTCGAGTCGACCGCTGACGAGGTCGTCGATGTGACGGTCGATGGCACTTCACCCGAGATGGCAAGCTGTCTGACCGAGGCCGCCTGGGCAGTTCGGTTGACGCTCGAGTTCGAGCCGTACCACCGCAATTGGATTGTCGTCGTCGGCTCCGCAACGGAGCGCTGATCAGCGCGCAGTTGACCGTGAGTGTGGTCTGCTCACGCCATGCTCCTTCGTTCGCTCGTTGTCGTCACGAGTCTGCTGTCGGCGTGTGCTGGTGTCGTCTCCTCTGTTGAAGACGGAGGCACCGCAGCTGGAGGCACGGCGACAGCCGGTGGGTCCGCGACGACGGCTGGTGGATCCGCGACGGCCGGTGGATCCGCGACGGCTGGTGGATCCGCGACGGCTGGTGGATCCGCGACGGCTGGTGGATCCGCGTCGGCTGGTGGATCCGCCTCGGCTGGTGGATCCGCGACGGCTGGAGGATCCGCGCCGGCTGGTGGCTCCGCGTCGGCTGGTGGCTCCGCGACGGCTGGTGGATCCGCGTCGGCTGGTGGATCCGCGTCGGCTGGTGGATCCGCGTCGGCTGGTGGATCCG
>JBEOKA010000505.1:0-11021 GCA_040275325.1 Myxococcaceae bacterium
AGTCGAACGGGGGAAACAGTGAGACGAAGCCCAAAGCGAGCCTGAGGAGCGGCGGCACGTGCGTGACTCGAGCCCAACGCTTGCCGCGGCGAGTGTGGCTCGCGACGGCGAAGTCGAACGGGGGAAACAGTGAGACGAAGCCCAAAGCGAGCCTGAGGAGCGGCGGGACGAGTGTGGCTCGTGACCCCTGAAACGACTTCGGGGCCCAGCGCTTGCGCGATGGACCCCGAGACGACTGCGGATCGATTCAGCTGATCAGTAGTTGGCGTTGTTCTTCTCGCCGAACGTCGAGAGCGTCTTCTTGGTGTCGACGCCAGCGGCCTTGAACGTCTTGGTGGCCGGGGTCACCGACTCTTCGCCGGCGAGGGCGTCGGCCGAGGCGCCGAACAGCTTGCGAATGTTGTCGCCGAAGAGGGTGATGACGCCGATGGCGGCGATGGCGATGAGGGCAACGATGATGATGTATTCGGTCATGCCCTGACCGCGGGCCTTCTTCATCATCTGCTTCTTGTTCAGCTTCTTCATGTGGTGCTCCCGGGTCGGGCGCCGCTGGAGTGCGGTGCGTTGTTCGTGAAGAAGTATCGGTTGGAGCCCTGATCGCGACCATCGGTCAGCAGGAGGATGCCCGAACCATGTGGGCACAGCCCCCACCACCAGTGAATAAGGTGGTTTACCTCGCCGTCGGTGAGGTCGTTCCTCGGCCGTGACGTACCGGAGACTCACCATGCGGACTTTTCAGCTCCTTTTCCTCGCGGCATTTCTCGGCAGCACGGGCTGCGTGATTCGCAACCACTGCACGCCGAACAACTGCAATGGCTGCTGCGACGCGACGGGCATGTGCCTCGACGGGAACACGACCAACGCCTGCGGCCAGCGAGGGGCGATGTGCTCGGCGTGCATGGGCGCGAACAGCACCTGCACTGGCGGCGTGTGTCTCGGCGGGAGCGGCGGCGGTGCCTCGGGTGGTGGCGTCACGGGCGGCGGAACGGCGGGCGGAACGGCGGGCGGGAGCGGCGGTGGCGTGAGCGGGCCGACGTACTCCGTCATTCTGCTGTGGAGCTTCTCGGGCCAGACGTGCGCACAGGCCGCCGTGTCGAACGTCGTGGTGAACCTGCCGAACACGACCGTTCGCAATCAGGCGTTCCGCTGCAACACCTCGGGCACCGATGGCGTGGTGGTGCAGGGCATTCCCGCGGGCTCGTACACGGCGACGCTCGAGGGACGCGACGCCACGAACGCGCTCAAGTTCCGCGGCACCGCGCAGGTTCGAATCGTCGACCAGGACGTCTCGGCACAGGTGAGGCTCGAGCCGGTGACGTCGACCGGGCCGGGCACGCTGCAGGTGAAGTGGTCGTTCCCCGCGCTGTCGGTGTCGAACACCCCGACGTGCGCGCAGGCCACCATCACCAAGGTGAGCGTTTCGGTGAATGGTGGAACCGCGCGTGAGGTGACGTGCTCGACGGGTGAGCCGAGTGGAGCTGGTCTCTCGTTGCCCAACTTGAACGGCACCGCGACGCTCGACCTGGCCGCGGCCGACATGAACGGCTTCGTCTACTTCCGCAAACAGCAGCAGGTGCCGGTGCCCGCGGGAACGACGACGCCAGTCACCGTCGCGATGGACTGGGACGTGGGCTCGCTGCCGGTGAAGTGGGCGTTTCGTGACGGCACCGCGCAGACGTGCGCACAGGCTGGAGTGACCTCCATCTTCCTCAACCTGCGCACCACGACGGGGACGCCGACGCTCCTGTACCCGAACGCGGGCGCCGAGGTGCCGTGCAGCGACGCGATGACGGGCCAGGGCACGGTGTTCCCGTATCTGCCGCAGGGAACGTTCGATGTGTTCTTCCAGGCGGTCGGCACGGGCGGGAAGCTCTACAAGACGAATCAGACGACGCCGCCGCGAGTGACCGTGCGCGCCGGCCAGTTCCCCGTGCTCGATGCGCAGACGCCGACGTACACGATGACGCCTTGATCAGCCGCCTCGGCAGTCTCAGTTGCTCTGCAGGCACAGCTTCTGCGGCGCGTTCAGGTTCCGCGGGCGGTAACACGTCCACTCGAACATCTTCCGCGGGCAGTCATCGTCTTCGCTGCAGATCTTCGTGCAGTACCCGATGGAGCCCGAGCCCAGGTAGCAGGTGTTCGAGTCACACTCGCCGTTGTTGCGGCACGTCGCTCCGAACTCGCCGCGCTTCGGCCCGTCTGACTTCTTCTCCTTCTTCGCCGGCCGCTCGTTCTCGCGCGGCTCACCCTCCTCGAGGTCTTCGCCGTTCACCTGCTCGGTGCGCGTCGTCTTCGAGGTCGACCTCGACGACGACGTCGTCTCGGAGTGCGCCTGCGCCGCGCCCGCGAACAAACCACCGATGCCCTGCGCAATCGCCCCCAGCACGGGCGGCGGCACCGACTCCTCCTTCGCGCTCAACGCGTCATCGAACGACGACGACGCGGCCTCGAGCGCCTTCACCAACCGCTTGCCGGCGGAGCCACTGCACGCCTCGCGCGCCACGTCGGCCGCCTGATCAGCCGCGCGCCTCGCCGACTTCACCGCGGCATCTGACGGGTCCTTCTTCGCCGCCCGAAGCGCGTCATCGAGCGACTCCACCTTTCCAGCGAGCTTCTTCCTGCACGCCGAAGGAGCGTCTTGCACTTCGTCCACCGCCTCCTTCACACCCTCGGCAGCTCGAGCCACCAGGTCAGCACGGGAAGCCGCGAACACCGACGACGACAGACACACGACGAGACACAACACGGTTCGGAACATGGGTTTTCTCCAGGGGGGGAAAGGTGATTCAGCGGTCGCGGCAGTCGAAGTCGTCGAGCGCGTCGCTCTTGAACCAGAGCCGGTGCTCGTTGCGCTCGAGCCGAATGCGCGCCCAGTACCCCGAGCGCCCATCGGTGGTCTCGACACAGAAGTCGTACAGGCCTGATGACGACTCGAGGCTCACTTCTTCGCCAGGGCCGAGCCGACGCCGGCCTCCGAACTCGGTCCATCGGCCCCGGCCCGCCACGCGCCAGTAGAAGCGCGAGGCCGAGACCCGGCTCGTGCGGTTCTCGAACGTCACCGTGCTGTCGTAGCGGGCGACGTCACGCTCCTCGTCGTCTTCGCGGTCTCTGGAGCGGCGCCGGTCTTCACGCTCGTCGTCCCGGTCACGCTGACGACGCGGCGAGGGCTTTCGACCCGCCGACGCGATGCACTGCGCCTTCTGGTCGGCGTAGAGAATCGAGCGGCACGCCGCCAACTCATCGGGCTCGAAGTGTTTGTCGAGCGCTCCGGCCATGCACTGCACGACCTGGTCGGCGTACAGAATCGTGCCGCACACTTGCGCGGCCTCGGGCTCGACGTCGTGGCCCGCGATGGTGCGCACGCACGCGACCTTCTGGTCGGCGTACAGAATCTTCGCGCAGACCTGCGCAGCGGTCTGGGCAAAGGCGGGAAGCGCGAGGCACGTCAGCAGCAGCGTCGTTCGGAACATTCGGTCGTTCTCCTGATGGAACGACCGCAGACGGCCACGCGGGCCGCAGGTCTCACGAAACCGTCATGGCATCAGCAGCGCTCGACTTCGTGTCATCAGCGCCCACGCTCCGCCGCGCGCCTCGAGGTTGCCGATGGAGCTCAGCGCCCCTCCCCGCTGTCGGACCTTGCCCTTCGAGTCGACCTCAGCGAGCACTGATTGCTCTCGGCCGCCGAGGCGCCACGCGAAGACGATGGCCCCGGTCTTCGTCGGGTGCGCGAAACACTGCTCGGCGCCATTCACCTTCGCGAGGCGACGCTGCTGGCCCGTCGCGGGGTCGAGCTCGAGCACGAGGTCGACCTGCTCCGCGAAGTCATGCGCCACCACGAGCGCCCTGCCCTGGCTCGTCGGCTCGAGCGTCACCGCGCGCGGCGTCACGTCGCGCAGCACCTTCACGCGTTTTGGTCGCAGCTCGACGAACAGCACGCGCCCCTTGTCGTCGAGCATCAGCACGTTCTCGGTGCCGGGGATTCGCACCGTGCGCGCGTGCAGTCGAACGCCCTCGATGAACCACTTCGCGCCGGTGTTCAGCTCCATCACCTTCAGCTGCGTGGCCTCGCCGTCTCTCGTCGGTCCCAGGTCGCCGATGACGAGCGTGCCCACGAGTAGGGCCGACGAGAACCCGAGCTCGCGCGTCTTGCTGCCATCGGTGCGAATCACGTCGAACCCACAGCCGTGCTGGAAGAGCAGCCAGTTCTGATCATCCGAGATGGCTGAAGGAACGGCGTTGCCGGTGAGACAGCGCCTGTCCTCGGGCGGCTCGACCGACAGCGGCCGGGCCGTGCCTTCGACGAGGTCGGCGACCTGCAGAGACCCCTCGGCCGCGACGAACGCGAGCTGCGTGTTCGAGACGATGAACGGAGCGTTCGGCAACAGCGTGAGCCCCCTCGCGAGCGTGGCCTTGCCGTCCTTCGAGGCCAGCGGGTGCCGCGTGAACGCCGTGTCGAACGTGACGACGAACTTCGAGTCGGGCGTGACGGCGAAGCGTGCTCCTGGAGCCGCGAGCGTGACGGGCGCTCCACCCTCGAGCGAGCGCACGACCAGGCCCGCGACCTCCATCGAGAAGACCCAGCGACCATCGGGAGAGAGTGCGTGCTGGGTGACGCCCTGACTCAGCGTCTTCGGCGGCGGTCCCTCGACGGAACGCGTGTCATCGCTCGCGAACACCGTGATGGCCGGAGCAGCGTGAACCGTGAACGAAGTCACCAGCAACAGGAGTGCGCTGCGCATCGTGACAGCACACCTCAGACGGTCAGACCGTTCCACCACTCACGCAGCAGCTCTCTTCAGCCAGAAGAGACCCAGCAGCATGAGCACCGGCAACAGGAGCATCTGGAGGTCAGTCACGTTCTGTCCACGGGTCGACGAGCTCGAGATTGCACCCCTCGAAGTCACGAACGTTGCGGGTCGCGAGCGTGGCGGCGTGCGTGAACGCGATGGCTGCAATCTGCGCGTCGAGCTGGCTGATGGGTCTTCCCGCAGCGCGCCGCTCCGAGACGATGCGCGCGTAGGCAGGCGCGACCTGACTGTCGAACGGGAGCACTCGACCGCGAAAGTCCTCGCTGATGATTCCGTCAACCACGCGCTCGAGGGCTCTGCGTCTGCGTCCATCGGGAATCAACGCAACGCCGTACCTGAGCTCAGCCTCGGTGACGGCCGTGAGGAAGACGTCGGTTGGCGTCTGGAGCGCCAGCCACGTCGTCACCGTCGGCGCTGGCCCCGGGCGCATCAGCTCCGAGATGACGTTGGTATCGAGAACGAGCACGTCAGTCGACCAGCGGCGGTTCGCGAACCGGCTCACGTGCTGGGAGTTCGAGCTCGACGCCACCGAGCCCCGCGACGCGCGCACGAATCGACGCAGCGAGGTCAGTGCCAGCCTGCCCCTCACTCACCGCCTCGCGCAGAATCTCGCGAACCTCCTCCTCCATCGACCGCCCATGTTCGGCCGCTCGCACGCGCAGCCGCCGCTTGACCGCCTCGTCGAGGTTCCTGATGGTGAGCGTCGCCATCGCAGGACTGCACTGTAGTCAGTGCTGTCATTGACAGCAAGACAGGACAAAATCGAACAATCAAGGAGTCTTAAACAGGTTTCAGGCGCGCTGCTTCTTCTTCTCGCCGCGTTCCAGGCTCCACTTCAGCACGGGCGGCGTCACCATCGTGGTGACGATGACCATCACCACCACGGCCGAGAAGACGTTCGGGTCGACCACCTTCTGCCCCTGCACCGTCAGCCCCGCGCCGATGCTCGCGAAGATGAGGCCGACCTCACCGCGCGGCACCATGCCGATGCCGATGCTGAGCCGGTCGAGGCCCTTGCCCAGCGCACCGAGCCCCGCGACGAGCTTGCCCAGAATCGCCACCACCACCAGCGCTCCGGCGAGCGTCAACACGCCCGGCGCGACGAACGCCTTCAGGTCGGTTCGCATGCCCATCAGCACGAAGAAGATGGGCACCAGGAAGTACGAGATGGGGTGAATGAGCTCTTCGAGCGTGTGCTGCTCCTTGTCCTTGAGGTCCTGGTAGTGGACGTCTTCGAGGATGAGGCCCGCGGCGAACGCGCCGACGATGGGCGCCAGTCCGATGAGGTCTGACAGCCACGCGAGCAGGAAGCAGAAGCCCAGGCCGAACGCGAGCAGCACCATCTGGGCCTTGAGCCGCGACGCCACCTGGAACATGCGCGGCGACAACCAGCGCCCGATGAGCAGCGAGCCGACGAGGAAGCCGACCGCCTTCACGAGCGTGAGCACGATGTCTCCCACCGCCAGCGTCGTGCCCGCGTTCGCCGCGCCGATGATGCCCGTCACCACCGCGAGAATGACGAGGCCCATCACGTCGTCGATGACGGCCGCTCCGAGCACGATGCGCGCCTCGGGCAGGTGGCTCTTCTCGAGGTCCTTCAGCACGCGCGCGGTGATGCCCACGCTCGTCGCCGTCAGCGTCGCGCCGATGAAGATGTGCACGTAGATGCTCGCGCTCGGCAACAGCAACGCCGACGTCAGCCAGCCCAGCGCGAACGGCGTCACCACGCCTACCGTCGCCACCAGCAGCGCCGACAGCCCCACCTTCATCATCTGCGCGACCGTCGACTCGAGGCCGACCTCGAAGAGCAGAATGATGACGCCCAGTCGCGACAACATGTCGAGGTGTGTGTCGGTGGCCAGCGCGTGGAAGTAGCGCAGCGGCTCGCCGCCGAACGCCTCGACGAGCAATGAGAGGTTGCCCAGCACGACGCCGACGACGAGCTCGCCCAGCACGGCCGGTTGCTTCACGCGCTGCGCGAGGTGCCCTCCGACTTTGGCCAGCACGAGGATGATGGCGAGCGCCAACACGATGGGCGCGGCCGGGTCGCTGTGGCCGCCAGATTCCGAGGCCGACGCAGGCAGCATCGCCGCGCCTACGGCCAGCCCGGCCAGCCTGAACATCGTCTTCGGTCGAAACGGAGCCTGAGGCATGGGCGGGTGTCTTCCGACGTGCGCGGGTGGAGTCAATCGAATCCCGACGTGGTGGGTCAAAGCAGACGGTTCGCGTCCGACCGAGCGTTCGCCGGGCGCTTCGTTAGGTGATCAGCATGGAGTCCGTCGTGAGGACAGCCCGGCGTGCGCTGACCTGGTGGCTCGGGCCCAGACAACACGGCGACGAGGCCAACGCCATTCGGGTTCGCTTCATGGTGCTGGGCTGGCTCGCGATGCTCGTCACGAGCGGGTTCGAGGCGGCGGTCGAAGCCTCTGAGCTGCACTCTGCCGCGCCTGCGCTCATCACGGCCGTCGCAGCCCTCGTGCTGCTGGTCGCCAACCGCGCCGGGGCCGTGGCGTTTCCCTGGCTGGTGCACACGACCCTCGTCCTCGTCGTGCTGCGCTTCGAGCTGCTCGTCATGCTCGATGAACGGACCTCGCTCGCCGCCATCGTGTGGCTCGTGTTGGTGCCGGTCATCGCCTCCATCACCATCGGCCTCAGAGGAGCGCTCACCTGGCTGGCCATCTCGCTCGCGTGGCTGGCGCGCGCGCTGCTCACCGTCACCACGGACCGACCCTCGACCTCGAACCTGTCGGGCTTCGTGCAAATCGCCACGGCCGTGGGCGCGCTGGCCTTCGCGTTCTTCGTGCTCGACCGGGAGCACCGCCGCTCGAACGACCAAATCAAGCGCGCCATCGCCGCCCGTGAGCTGGTGCTGGCGAAGTTGAGCCACGAGGCGAAGACGCCACTGCACCAGCTCATCAACGCGCTCGATGCCCAGGCGAATGAGAACGGCGATGTCGGACCGCACCTCGCCACGGCGCTGCAGGCGGCGGGGCAGCTGTCGCTCGTGCTCCACGACGTGTTCCAGCAGGCGAAAGAGACGACCGGGCTCGAGGCCGAAGCGCCCACCATTCACCTCGAGACGCTCGAGCTCGCGCGCGTGCTGGTGGTCGACGACAACCCCATCAACCTGCGCATGGCGGCGACGATGCTCGAGCGGCTGAGGTGTCGGGTCGAGACGGCGGCGGGCGGGAGCGAGGCCGTGGAAGCAGTCACGCACGGAGGCTTCGACCTGGTGGTGATGGACTGTCACATGCCCGAGGTCGACGGCTTCGAGGCGACCCGCCAGATTCGGGCGGGCGCGGCACCCACCCGTGACGTGCCCATCATCGCGCTGACCGCGAGCTCAGACCCCGAAGACGCCAACCGGGCGCGCGAAGCGGGCATGAACGGCTTCCTCGAGAAGCCGCTGCGACAGCAGGACCTCGAGCGGCTGCTGCGCGCGGTGTGACTCAGCGAACGGCTTCGAAGTGGCCACCTGCGGGCCGCAGCCCCTGCTCCCGAGACCACGCGAGCCGTCCGCCCACGAACGTCTGGTGCACCACCCCGCGCAGCGTCTTGCCTGCGTACGGCGTCACCTTGTGGCGGTGGTGCAGCTGCGCAGGCGCGACGACGAACGAGGCCGTGTCGTCCCACAGCACCACGTCGGCGTCGAAGCCCGGCGCCAGCTGACCCTTTCGCGTCGCCAGCCCCGCCAGCTTCGCCGGCCCCAGCGTGTTCCACCGCACGACCTGCTCGAGCGAGACGCCGCGCTCGGTCGCCAGCGTCCACAGCACCGACAGGCCCAGCTGCAGGCCCGCGATGCCGCCCCAGGCGCCGAGGAAGTCTCCCGTCTCGGGGCGCTTGAGCGCCGGCGTGCACGGAGAATGATCAGAGACGACCTGGCTGATCACCCCCGCCTCGAGCCCCTTCCACAGCAGCTCGCGGTTGGCGGCTTCACGAATGGGCGGCGCGCACTTGTACTGGGTGGCGCCGTCGGGAATCTCCTCGGCCGTGAACGCGAGGTAGTGCAGGCACGTCTCGGCGGTGACGGGCAGCCCCTCGGCCTGCGCCGCGGCGAGCAGTGGAATCGCCGACGCGCTCGAGAGGTGAACGATGTGCGCGGGGCAGCGGTGTTTGCGAACGAGGTCGATGACCATCTGCACCGCCTCGTCTTCGGCCGACGGAGGCCGAGAGCGCAGGTACGTCTGGTAGCGGCGTGGGTCCTCCTTCGCGACCAACTGCTCGGCGGCGGCGAGCGGGCCGGGTGCTTCGGCGTGCACGAGCAACACACGGCCGAGGTCACGCAGCACGGGCATGGCCAGCTCGAGGTCTTCGCGCCGCGACATGGGGAACTCGTCGACGCCCGACTCGCAGGTGAAGCACTTGCAGCCGGGCACGCCGAAGCGCTGCAGGCCGGCGAGGTCTTTCGCGTTGCCGGGAACGACGCCGCCCCAGAAGGCGACGTTGATGTGCAGCTGGTCAGCGAGCGCGTCGAGCTTTCGTTTCGCGGCGTCTTCCGAGGTCGTGGGTGGAATCGAGTTGAGCGGCATGTCGACGACCGTGGTGATGCCTCCGGCGGCGGCGGCTTCGGTGGCGGTGCGAAAGCCCTCCCACTCGGTGCGGCCCGGCTCGTTGATGTGCACGTGCGAGTCGACGAGGCCCGGAGTCACCAGCAGGTCCTTCGCGTCGACCAGCGTGACGTCGGAGGGTACCGGCGCGTCGAAGGCGGTGACGGCGATGATGCGCCCGTTCGAGACGTGCAGCGTGGCGGGAGCGACGCCGGTCGGGAGCAGAACGCGGCGGCCGCGGATCAACAGGTCGGGGTGAGCCATGGAGCGGGCATCATTCCCGATGTGCGCGCTGGCGTTGAGAGAAAGTCTGAGTCGCGACCTCCTCAGCCGCTCCTGCTCTGCGCTGATCAGTCCAGAAAACGCTCCAGTGCGCTCGACAAAAGCCCTGAGCTTCTCGCGAATTCAGGCTGACGAACGAGCGCCCGGCAACGAACTCGTTGAGCCGCGAAGCTCCAGCACATCGCCGAACTCCGCACGCAACTGCAGGAGTTCGATGCCCGTCAACTCGGCAACCGACGCGGGGTCGGTCACGCATCACTTTCGGCTCGGACAGGGACCACGACACGAAAGACCGTCGCAGTGTTTCGACTCGTGAACATGCCGAGCGACGTCACCCGAGCTTCGATGGAAAGCACATCGCCCCCCCCTGCAGGTCAATCAGCTCTCGTCGAGCTGCTTCAGGGCATCGCTGAGCCACGCAACTTCTTCGACCTGCAACTCGTCGGGCACGGGATCGGCGCGCAGCGTCACCAGCGCTTCCTCGAGAAGTCGCCGCTTCGCTCGAACGCCCTTCAGCGTGTCGACCTTGTCGAGGGTGGCCTGCACGCCGATGCGTGCAGCCTCGATGAGCAGCTTCTCTCGACGGGGTTGCTCGGTAATCTTGCCCAGCGCCTCTTCAGCTGCTCGAGCGATGGCGCAGTCTTGGTGGCGCGCCTTCTGCCCGCGAACCCACCAGATGTTCATGCCCGGGAGAATGACGCGCAGGCAAGCCGGGCAGTTGCCCCGGTACTGCGAGACGATGAGTTGCGGCGCCGACGGCGGCTGGTTCGCGGTCATCTTCACGAAGAGCCACATCAGGCCGACGACTCCAGCCGTGCCCAGAAACAGGCAGGCGACTCCGGCACCAGCTTCCATCGTGCGAACCCCCTGATCAGCAGTCTACCCGTGGCGCTCTCACGAGCGACCTGCTCAATGACTGGTGCCTCCACAACCTCCCGTTCACCTCAGTGGCTCGTCCGCACGCCACCGACGAGCAGGCTCAGGTCCCGCACCCACGCGTCGAGCTGCTCGGCCTGCGCGCTCAGCTGCTCTGCCGCCGCGGCTGACTCTTCGGCCGTGGCGGCCGTGCGCTGCACGACGGCGTTCATCTCTCCCATCGCAGTCGACACCTCGCCGAGACCCTGGGACTGCTGGTGCGAGGCCTCCGAGATGCTGCCGACGAGCGAGGTGGTGCGCGTGCCAGTGCCAGAGATCTGCGTCAGCAGCGCGCTCAGCTGCTCGAGCGTCGTCGCGCCGCGGCTGGTGGTGCTGACGGCCTGGTCGACGTGCTCGGCGCTCTCCTTCGACGCCTGCGCGGCCCGCAGCGCCAGCGCCCGCACCTCTTCGGCGACGACCGC
Organism: Myxococcaceae bacterium; assembly: GCA_040275325.1. Classification (GTDB taxonomy): domain Bacteria; phylum Myxococcota; class Myxococcia; order Myxococcales; family Myxococcaceae; genus Xiheimicrobium. Next base: position 10,975 of record JBEOKA010000505.1, read on the forward strand.
GAAGCCCTGGCCCTGCGCTCCCGCGCGCGCCGCCTCGACCGCTGCGT
>JBEOKA010000506.1:0-40324 GCA_040275325.1 Myxococcaceae bacterium
CAACCCAGAGCGCTGCGGCGTTGGCTTGCTGCATCCACGTGAGTGGGGCTCCTTCGATTCGGTAGACACCGGAAAAGACCGAAACCCAGTGGCGCTTTTCTCGACGGCGATCGATCTGACGCGCCGTCACGCCCTCGGCCAGAACCTGTGCTCGTGACACCACCCCGTTTTGACGTGCTGCCAGACGCAACACTCCCCGCTCGCCCATACCCACCCCCACCAACAGCTCGTAGCAGATGGGGGTGACATTCAAGTTCGAAGGGCGCAGGACCGGAGTGAGGGGATTTTGCAGCCGCTGATCAGCGCTCGCGTCCGAGGCGCGATTTTCCGCCGCGAGGTGCGGCGGGGTTGATCCGACTCCTGGTGACCTGAGCCGGAAGATTCTGCAGAGGATCGACAGCGTCCTGTTGGGTGTGATCTCCCTCGCGCATGACGCGCAAGAAGACCCTCAAAGACCTCACCTCGACGACCTTCAACACGAGCCCACCGAGCGCTTCACCGACCAGCACTTCCGTCGCGGCATGACGATGTCCGAGATGGAGCTGCTCATCTGGCGGGCGTGCGGCATGGAGAACCCGGCCGCGCTCCGCGCGCTCAGCTCGATGCTCGCGCGTGCCTGTGAAAGCAAAGGAGCGCGAGCGCGAGCTGCGCACGATGGCGGGCCGCGTGACGCTGAAGCGGAACTGCCACTACTGCGAGAGGTGCCAGCTCGGCTTCTACCCGCTGGACCGCGAGATGGAGAAGCGCGTGCTCGATTTCGCGCTCAACGACGTCTACGGCGAGTGCGCGGCGCGCTGGCGCGTGCACAACGCCGAGCCAGCGTCCGACAACCTCTTCCGCCGCGTCGTCTCGCGCGTCGGTGCGCACTGCATGGCCGTCGACCAGCAGGTCCTGCAGGAAGAGCTCAAGCCTGCGCCCGATGCGCTCGTCGAGATGGACGGCAGCATGCTGCCCATCCGCGGGCCCGAGCCCTGGAAGGAAGCGAAGGTGGGCGTCATCTACCGACACGACGCCGAGACGCAGAAGCCGGTACCGGGCAGCGCCCGCTACGTCGCCGTCGTCAACGAGGATGCGCTGCGCGTCGAGCGCGCCGAGGAAGTCCACACCGTGCTGTGGCTCGGTGCTGGTGCCGTCGGGAACTGGCGCCTGGCCGAGCAACTGCTCCCCGACGCCATCCAAATCCTCGACTGGTACCACGCGCTTCAGCACGCGGTGGACTGCGGGAAAGTCCTGCTCGGTGAAGAGAGCCCGCTGCTCCCTGCCTGGCAGGAGCGCGCGACGCAGCTCCTCGCCGCTGGCGAGCCGGCTGCCCTCATCGGCGAACTCATGGCGTGCGTGCCGCTCGTCTCGAGGCGCTCGCGCAACAAGAGCCTCGAGGCCCTCGACAACCTCGTCCGCTCCTACCGGGCCAACCAGCACCGCATGCGCTACGCGCTCTACCGCGAAGCTGGCTACCCCCACGTACTCCAGGCCCGCATGAAGCGAGCCGGCCAGCACTGGTGGGCCACTGCGCCTTGATGAAGGCATCCAGCGCGCTCGAAAGCGCGCTCGCACCGCGATGCACTCTTGGCGCCGCGGCCACTTCCGCTACGCACGCGAAGGCACTCGCGAGAGGCGCAGATGCCTGGCCGCCTCCTCAATGTGATCTCACGCCCAAGTTCGACCCAGTCGGTGCGAGCACTCGCTCAACCACCGGAGGGGTGGTCGAAGTCGTTCTCGGGGAGGTTGCCACGCCGGCCGCAGCCGGTTCCTGCGCGAACGAGCCGCCTCCATCGCGCCAGCGGTTGGTGTGAGCAGTGAGGGGCTGTCGTCCCGTGACCACGACAATGACCACCAACACGGTGGCCAGACTCGTGTTCGGCGCCGACGTTTCGTCACGCTCCACGCGAACGGAGCGCCAATCGAGCTGATGATCCAGGTGCGGTGACGCGGCGGTCACACGAAGGGTCCGCGATTGCGCCAGGCGGCCTCCAGCGATAGCGACCTCATGTGCGCCTCCACCTCGAGCTCGTGACCCCCGCTTCCACGCCCGTCGCCGAGCGCTCCCTGCTGCTCCTCCACGGAATTCTGGGACAGGGGACGAACCTGCGAACGCTCGCCCGCCGCTTCGTCGACGCGAGGCCAGGCTGGCAGGCAGTGCTCGTCGATCTGCGAGCCCACGGCCAATCACAGGGCGTCGAGGGCGACGACACCGTCACTCGCGCCGCCGACGATGTCGCAGAGACCGCCAGCACACTGGCCGCTCCGGTTCACGCAGTGTTGGGTCATTCGTTCGGCGGCAAGGTCGCCATGCTGCTCGCCGAGCGTCTCGCGGGCCTCGAGCACCTCGTCATTCTCGACAGCGGGCCCGGCCAGCGCACCGACTTCCGCGGCAGCGAGCTGACGATGACCGTGCTGGCGACGCTCGAAGATGCTCCAGCCGTGTTCCCGTCGAGAGAGGCGTTCGTCGCGCACCTCGCCGCCGCGGGCATCGACAGGGGCATTGGTCAGTGGCTCGGCATGAACCTCGAGCGCGACGAGACCGGCCTGCGGTTTCGACTCTCGCTCAGCCGGATTCGCAGCCTGCTCGCGTCGTACTTCGCCACCGACTGCTGGCCGCTGCTCGAGCGCCTCGCCCTCGATGGCCCGCGCTTTCATCTGATCATCGGGGCGCGCTCGAAGGTGTTCGACGTGAACGAGCGTGAGCGCGCAGAGGCCCTCGCTGCCCGCTCCTCGGGGCGATGCACCGTCGACCTGCTCCAGACCGGCCACTGGGTGCATGTCGACGACTTCGAGGGCACCGTGCGGTCGTTGCTCGCGCACGTGAGGTAGGCCGGCTCCGAGCCGACTTCCGACGAGCGCGTGCGTGGAAGCTGGTCCCTTCCCAGAAGGTCAGGCGCTGAGCAGCCGGGGAAGAGCGCGGCAGGGCTTGCGGTCGACGCGATCGAAGTGTGCGCTGCCGCCAGCTCCAGGCGAAGCGCTGGCGAGACGAACGCCTCGCAGCAGTGAAGGCGAACCGCGTCGACGAGCGCTGCGTTCCAAAGAAGATGCTGCGCGGAAAGACGGGCGTCGTCGCGGGCTGCGCCTTCTGCGCAGAGTTCGTGGTGATGAACACGCCGTCGATCGGCTCTCCGCCGCAGCCCACCGAGAGCGGCCCGCCGTCTTCGAACGTGTCGCCGGGGTGAACACCACCGTCGTCGCCGCTCGTGCTCCACACGGAAGAGGAGCCAGCCGAAGGCAGTGGACGAGCGGTCCAGAAGGACCATCGCGGCGGGTTTGAACTCGCCGAATGACGCGGGCTACTGCTCCCAGCTCAGCAACGTCAGCGGGTACACAGGACCATCGAGTGCGAGCTCGACGAACTGCTTCACGTCATGGCTCTTCAGCGACAGGGTGGTGAGCTGCTCACGGGTGAACCACTGGGCCAGTACCGAGTGCTCGTCGGCCACTGTCTTCAGCGCGCGATCGTCAGCCGGCCTCGCCACCACACAGATTCTCAGGCGCGCCTCACCACCATCGACCAGGGTGTGTTGCACCCGCAGCACACCCTCGAGCTCGACCGGCATGCCGGTATCGGTCGCGGCGTAGCGACGGGCGGCCGCGAGCAGCTCTTCTCCACCGTTCACCCGGCCACCGGGCAGCGACCACGCCACGCCGTCGCGACGGTCGCGCACCAGCGCCACCTTGCGGCCAGCCTTCACCACCACCAGTGCGAAGGAGTACGTCGGAATCGGAGCCCGCGACATGTCGTCACACTGCGACGGGAGCGCCGCCCGACGCAACCGTCTTCACGGGCACGCGAAGGGCGCGAGCGGAGTCGTGAAGTTCGAGCTGCCACGCGGGTCATGCCCGTTCATCGGCCACGGAGCGGTGACGTCGAGGCCGCGCGAGTCGGTGATGATGGCCTGGACCTGCTGCGGCGCGCCGACCAGGTACGCGACTCCCGGCTTGCCCGGAATCGGAGCGTTGGTGCTGTCGCGGCTGCAGTCGAGCATCAGCCGTGACGAGAACCGGCCAGTCAGGCGCGCGTCAGCCGGCGTGGCCCAGACGAGGTGGCCGTTCTGCACCACCGTCAGCACGCCATTGTCAGAGGCCGCGAGCACGGCGCCGCCCTGGCCAAGCGCGACCGAGGCAGTGCCCGAGGCCGCGATGGGAATCGAGCTGCCCGCGGTGAGCCCCATCACGTCATCAGCCTGCACCGACTGCAGCTTGAGCCCGCTGGCGTCGATGGTCGGGTACCAGATGACGTTCGCCTGGGTTCCATTCGCGACGGCGCCCGAGCCGGCAGCGCTGCCTGACATCGCGCTGGCACTATTCGAGCCCACCCAGAAGGTGCCGGCGGCCGCGGTGCCCATCGCGACCTGCGAGCTCGAGAAGTGCAAGGTCGGGAAGAGGTCGGTCAGCGGGCCGAGGCCGACGGGGAGTGCTGCTGCGCCTCCCAGGTTGACGCTCACTCCGTTGTACGTGGCCAGGCGAACCGGCCCATTCTCAGTGGCGAAGGTGATCGTCTGGTTGGTCGCGAAGAATGGGCTCTTCGATGATGCGCTGCCGGGGAGGAGTTGGGTGAAGGCGCAGGTCGAGAACGGCGCGGCCACGACCAGCCTGCGCTGGGTGCCGAGCGGCTGGCCTGCGATGCCGAAGGGCAGCTCCGAGGGGAACGGCCCGGGAATCGCCGAGGGCACGTTCACGAGGCCCAGCGGGCCGGTCAGCAGATAGCCCTGGCCTGCGTTGGGGTCGCAGATGACGGCGACGCCGCCGTCCGATGAGAGCGTGACGAGCCCGGCTCCCTGCGCGCCGACCATGGGGGTCTCGACCCCCGAGTCTGACGAGGCGATGACGACGTCGGTGGTGGGCACGATGGTCTGCGTGGTGAGCTGCACCACGCCCTCATGCGAGAGCGCCCTCACTCCGCTCGCGGGGAAGCCTGACGAGACCTCGGCGTAGCCGAAGTACAGCGAGCCGCGACGGTCGAGGGCCGCGTTCGTCGTCACCGCCACGCCGCCGTCGCCACCAGGAGCGCCGTTCACCCACGCCCATTTCCAGCGGGTCACCGGCAGCGTGGGCACCCGTGAGGGGTGGCTCTGGCTGGTGTTCGTCACGATGGAGCCATTGATGGTGCCGCTCACCGAGAACGAGAAGCGGCCACGGAAGGCCTCGAGGACGGGGCGCGAGAGGTCGAGCGGGTAGCACGCGCAGAACCCTGCGCCTGAGCAGGCTGTGCACGTCGGAGCCGAGGTCAGCGTGAGGGCGGGGCTGCCTCCGTCACCCGAGAGCCCGAACACGGTGAGGGTGACGTTCGTCGCGGGCGAGGCATTCGTCACCACCACCGTCGTCGTCTCGTCGCGGCGAAAGAACGTGCCAGCGTCTTGCGAGGGGTCGTGCTGCTGAAGGCCCGGCCCGTCGACCCTCGTGGGCGGCGGTGCCCACGTCACGCTGAAGTCGTTGGTGATGACCGAGAACGTGAGGGGCCCATCGGCCAGACCCGCGTCAGCGATCGCGACGGTCGCCGCCCAGCTTCCGAGGGGAAAGGTCAGGCTCGTCGAGAAGAGGCCCGCGTCGACGCGCTGGAGCAGCCCCGTCACCCGCCCACCGTCACCGCTCGCTTCGAACGAGAGGGCGGCGGGGTCGTTGCGGGTGCGCCCACTGGCGAGCACGAGCGAGGCCTCGAGCGGGACGAGTGCACCGGCGGGAAAGACGGCGCCGTTCGATGGCGCGCGCCACTGCACCAACGCGTAGCGGGGCACGCAGACGAGGCCCCCGACACACTCGTCGAGGTCGGCGCATTCGCAGCCGGCGTCGGGCGCTCCACCGTCGGGCGCGCCAGCGTCGACTCCCGAGTCCACGGCCGAGCCGCCCGCCACGCCGCCGGCGGTCGGAGCGCCTCCGGCAGCTCCGCCTGCAGCGCCACCTGAGGTGACGAAGCCGCCGGCCGTTGCCTGGCCGCCACCCATCGCAGCACCGCCAGCCGCCGCTGTTCCGCCTGCGGTCACGCCATCGACGCACAGGCCGTCGAGGCACACCCGGTTCCGCGCGCAGTCGCTGTTGCGGACGCACTCGCTCTCGGGTGGCGGGTTCGAGCTGCCGCACGTGCATGACGCACAGGTGACAGCGACAGCCAGCGCTGCGAGGCGAGGGGGCATGGCCGCTCCGGGACGACGAGGAGCGGGGAGTATTCACCCACCAGGTCTGTGGTGCGATTTCCCGCGCGCGAGTGCTCCCATTGCGCACGGCCGAGCACGAGCACGAGTTCGACCACCAGGCCGGTGGTTGAAGTTGCGCTCGCGCGTGGCCTCTCGAGCCTCCCATCGCCCACGGCGAACGAGCACGAGTTAGACGACCTGGCGGGTGGTGGGAGTTGTGCTCGCGCTCGAAGGGTCGAACCTGCTCTCGGCCGCGTCTCCCATTGCCCACGGCGAACGAGCACGAGTTCGACCACCTGGCCGGTGGTTGGAGTTGTGCTCGGCGGAGTGTCAGTCGGCGCGCGCGACTTGCTGACGGTGCTGCTCCCCGCTGTCAGGTCTTGGGCAGGGTGACGCCGGTCTGGCCCTGATACTTGCCGCCGCGATCGCGGTAGCTGGTGTCGCAGAGCTCGTCGCTCTGGAAGAACAACATCTGAGCGACGCCCTCGTTCGCGTAGATGCGCGCGGGCAGCGGCGTGGTGTTCGAGAACTCGAGCGTCACGTGGCCCTCCCACTCGGGCTCGAGCGGGGTCACGTTCACGATGATGCCGCAGCGGGCGTACGTCGACTTGCCGAGGCACACGACGAGCACCTCACGCGGAATGCGGAAGTACTCGACGGTGCGCGCGAGCGCGAACGAGTTGGGCGGAATGATGCACTCGGGGCCCTTCACGTCGACGAAGCTGCGCGGGTCGAACGTCTTCGGGTCGACGATGGTGCTGTTGATGTTCGTGAAGACCTTGAACTCGTCGGCGCAGCGAACGTCGTAGCCGTAGCTCGAGGTGCCGTACGAGACGATCTTCCGCCCGTCGGTCTCACGCACCATCTTCGGCTCGAAGGGCTCGATCATCTTCCGCTCGAGCGCCATGCGGCGAATCCACTTGTCGGCCTTGATGGTCATCGAACGACTCCTCGCGGGAAGGAAACGGAAGAACCCCCTATGCCAGAGCCGCCACGGGCCGTCATCGCGATAAACCGTCGCCCATGAGCACTCCCGCACGCATCGGCATCGTGACCATGTCTGACCGCGCCTCGGCCGGCGTCTACGAAGACCTCTCGGGCAAGGCCATCGAGGCCACGCTCACCGAGTGGCTCGCGAGCCCCTGGGAGAAGCAGTACCGCCTCATTCCTGACGACCGCGCGACCATCGAGCGCACGCTCATCGAGCTCGTCGACGACGCGCGCTGCAGCCTGGTGGTGACGACCGGTGGCACCGGCCCCGCGCCTCGAGACGTGACGCCCGAGGCGACCGAGGCGGTGTGCGAGAAGGTGATGCCGGGCTTCGGCGAGCTGATGCGCCAGGTGTCGCTGAAGAGCGTGCCGACGGCGATTCTCTCGAGGCAGACCGCTGGCATTCGCAAGCAGGCGCTCATCGTCAACCTGCCGGGAAAGCCCGCCGCGATTCGCGAGTGCCTCGAGGCCGTGTTCCCTGCCATTCCGTACTGCCTCGATCTGATCGGAGGCGCCTTCCTCGAGGGGGCCGAACGGGCTCCGAAGGTCTTCCGGCCAAAGGCGAAATGAGCTGGTGGGTCGGCGGTGACGGAGCGGGTCACGGTGTTGGCGCAAGATGACGGCCTGCGCCCCACCATGTCTGCCTTCGAGGTGAGGAAGATCAGCTGACCGTCAGCTCTGTGACGCGATTCGAGGCGGCCCGTGCCTTGCTGGTGATCGCCGCATCGTGAGCTCCGTGAACGGTCTGACCGTGGTGGTGGCGCTGAACGAGGCCGCCAAGGACATGCGGGAGCACTCGTTTCAGGTGCGAATTCGGGCGCTCGACGCGCTCGTGCGCAGCGCCAAGCAGCAGTCCTCGGGGCTGGCGGGCTTCCGTGAGGTGTCGCACCAGATGCGACGCTGGAGCGACGATCTCGGGACGCAGCTCGAGTCGCTGCAGAAGCTGTGTGGCGAGTCGGTGGTTCGTGAGAGCCAGTTCCGCACGATGATGCGCAAGCGTCGGTTGATGGAGCGCGCAGCCCAGCTCGCGCCCGCGGGCGCCGTCGAGCACTGCCTGGTCGCCACCTCGCTGCGAGACGCGAAGGTTCGCTCCACACGGCTGGCAGAGCTTCACCGCACCATCATGGAGCTCGAGGCGCTGACGCAGCTCGGGCTGATGGCCATCGTGCTCTCGCACACGGCGATGATCGAAGCTGCGGGCGCAGGGCACCCCGAGCGCGCGGTGCTCTCTCAGGTGGCGCGTGAATTCGGGGAACACGCCAACTCGGTGTTGCGCATCGGAAAAAGACTGGTGCCACTCGCACGGTCGGCCAGGGAGGCTGCATGAAGAAGATGGTCACGCTGTACGAGAAGGGCGCGCACTCGTGGCGTGTGGTGGCGAGAGACCCGTCGCGGCCCAACCACCTCATCGACACCAACGAGTACCTGATCAGTCATGGCGACGCGACCCTGCTGACGGACCCGGGCGGCCAGGAGGTGTTCCCCGCCGTCTTCGCGGCCATCGCCGAGGGGTGGGACCCGCGAAAGATCAACACGCTCTTCTCGAGCCACCAGGACCCCGACGTCATCTCGTCGTTGGCGCTGTGGCTCGACTTCAACCCGGCCATCAAGTGCCACACGAGCTGGCTGTGGTGCTCGTTCATTCCGCACTTCGGTGGCGACGAAGCGACGCTCATTCCGATTCCCGACGAGGGTGGGAGCATCGAGGTGGGCGGCTTCATGCTGCAGGCCGTGCCTGCGCACTTCCTCCACTCGTCGGGCAACTTCCACCTCTTCGACCCCGAGGCGGGCATTCTCTTCTCTGGAGACGTCGGCGCCGCGCTGCAGCCTCCCGAAGCGCCGCTGTTCGTCGAGAACTTCAGCGAGCACATCAAGCAGGCCGAGGGCTTTCACAAACGGTGGATGGGCTCTGCCGCGGCCAAGAACGACTGGTGTCATCGGGCGCGAGCCCTCAAGCCGACGATGTTGTGCCCGCAGCATGGCGCCATCTACCGGGGCGATGACGTGATGCGCTTCATCGACTGGTTCGAGGCGCTCGAGGTCGGCGTGATGCGCAAGTCGCGGAGCTGAGCTCGAGCTGCGGTGTCAGGCCTCACTCGTCTTCGAGCGCGCGTGAGAGCACCTGTGCGGTGAAGTTCACGAGGGGAATCACGCGCTGGTAGTTCATGCGCGTGGGGCCGATGACGCCGACGGTGCCGACGACGGTCTCGGGCGGGCCATAGGGGCTGACGATGACGCTCACGTCGCCCTGTGACGAGAACTCGCTCTCGGCGCCGATGAAGATCTGCATCTCCCTCGCGCGCTGAACGCGGTCGAGCAGCTGCAGCAGCTTGTGCTTCTCGTCGAGCGCACGGAACAGCGCGCGCATTCGCTTCACGTCGTCGGCGAACTCGGGCTGCTCGAGGAACGTGCCGGTGCCTTCGACGACGAGGCGCTCGTTCGAGGACACGTCGGTGGCCGCGGCCCCCAGCTGCAGCGCGCGCGCGGCGAGCACGTCGTACTGGGCCCGTTCACTGTCGAGCTCGGCCAGAATGCGCCCGCGCACCTCTTCGATGGGCAGGCCCTGACGCAGAATCTCGTTGAGGTAGTTGGCCGACGCGGCGAGCTCTTCGGTGGTGACGGGGAAGTCGACCGACAGCAGCTTGTTCTGCACCTGCCCGCCCGACGACACGAGAATCGCCAGCACCTTGTCGCCCTTCATGCGCACGAACTCGATGCGCGTGAGCGTGGCGGCCGACGGGCGGGGAATGAGCACGACGCTCGCGTGGCGAGAGAGGTGGTGCAGCACGCGCCCGGCCTCCTGCAGGCGCTCTTCGACCGTCGTCTGTGCGATGCCGTCTTCGATGGCTTTGCGCTCCTTCGGCGACGGGTCGTTCAGCTGCAGCAGCGAGTCGACGAAGAAGCGGTAGCCGTGGTCGGTGGGCACGCGCCCGGCCGAGGTGTGCGGCTTCTCGAGGTACCCGAGCTCCTCCAGCTCGGCGAGCACGTTGCGCATCGTCGCCGGCGAGACGTCGAACTCGCTGCGGCGCGTGAGCTGGTTCGAGCCGACGGGCTCGCCGGTGGTGATGAACTCCTGAACGACGGCCTTGAGGACGTCTTTCGTGCGGTCGTCGATCTCGTCTGCCATCTCACGGTCGATTGTGGGGAATGCGGCCCTGGCGTGCAACAGCGGGGAACGATCGGGCGACCGGGCGGCGTCTCAACCGCCATGCTCCCAGCGCTCCTCGCCCTCACGCTGACCGCGGCTCCTGGCTACGACGAAGGGCGAACGGCGCTCGAGGCGCGGCGGCTCGAGCTCGCGAAGGGCTGGAAGCGGGACAAGCAGGGCACCCGAAGCGCCGCGCGACAGGCCCTGCTCGACTACGTCGACGAGGTCGCGTTCCCCTCGTGGAGCGGCACGCCGTGGGCCTTCTACGGAACGACCACCACGCCCCGCGAGGGCGCCATCGCCTGCGGCTACTTCGTCACCACCGTGCTCGAGCAGGCTTCGTTCAAGCTCGAGCGCGTGAAGCTGGCCCAGCAGGCTTCGGCGTACCTCGTCTCGACCCTCGCCCGGGGCACGAAGGTGGAGTGGCTCAGGCCGAAGGACTCGGCCAGCGCGCTCGCGTCGATGCGACAGGCGTTCCCCGAGGCGAAGCTGCTCGTCGTCGGCTTCGACCTGCACGTCGGCTTCGTGCGCCTCGAGGGCGTGCGCGCCAGCTTCTGTCACGCCTCGTACCTCGAGCCCGGCGTGATGACGTGCGAGGAGCCGGTGGCCGCGGGCGCCTTCGCCTCGAGCCTGTACGTGGTGGGAGACGCGCTCAACGACGCGGTGCTCGACGACTGGGTGCTGGGCCGTGAGGTGCCCTCGGTGCTGCCGAAGCGCTCGACGCCGCGCGGCTGACGCTGCGATGGTCGACGGCCGATGCCGTGGTTCGTCTACATCGTGCGCTGCGCCGACGACTCGCTCTACACGGGCATCACCAACGACCTCGCGCGGCGCGTCGAGGCACACTCGACGGGGAAGGGCGCTCGCTACACACGCTCGCGTGCCCCGGTGACGCTGATGTGGAGCCGTCGCAAACGCGACAAGCCCGGGGCCCTGCGTGAGGAGTACGCGCTCAAGCAGCTCAGCCGGGCCCAGAAGCTCGCGCTGATTTCACGCAAGCCGGTGGCCCGTTCGCAGCGACCTTGAAGTCACGACGCAATGGGTGCAGCGCGGCTCGACAGCGCAGCTCACGATCTCGAACCGTTGGCAGGGGCACACACCTTGAACCACCTTCACCCGTGCGCCCCTCTTCGGCGCACGCGCAGGAGGCAGTCATGACCACCAACAAGACGGAGCTGAAGAAGGAACCGCGGCTTCTCGAGCGAGACGTGCGTGGGCTGGCCGATGAGGTTCGTCTCAAGCTGCACCTCGCCGCAATGGACGTGAAGGCCGAGTGGGAGCGCCTCGAGCCACAGCTCGACCGCGCGGCCAGCAGCGCCGCCATCGTCACCGATGAGGTGTTCGTCGACCTGAAGCGGCGCCTGCTCGAGCTCAAACAACGTCTCGAGCACTGAGCGGCTGAAGACCCGGGCAGGCGAGTGGTGCTACGAGGTCGCTCGTGCCGCTCGTCCTCCTCGGTCTCGTGTTCCAGCTCGTCGCCGTCGTGTGCTGGGTGCTCATCTTCGCGCACGCGTTTCAGCGCAGCCTCGGCACCGGCGTGATGGTGCTGCTGCTGCCCATCTACAACGTGGTCTACGCGTTCACGCAGTTCGAGCACCGCCGCAAGGGCCTCGTGCTCGCCGGCGCCATCGGCGGCCTCGTGCTGGCCGTCGTCCTTCGCACCGTCGGCACCGCGTTGATTCCGCCAGCCTGAACACACAGGGGCGCACACGGGCAAGCGGCTCTATTTCCAGCCGCGGCCAATCATCGGGGCTACAGTGAGCGCGCCTGCGCAACCACTCACGGCGTCGCGGGTTTCATCGATGTGCGTCTCGCGCCGCTCGGCCAAAGCCTGCTCCCGACCCTCGAGACTCCGATTCGTCTGGAGCAGACGGTGAGTTCTCCCTCGCGCACGTCTCCTTCGCAGTCGAGCGCCGTCGTCGAGTCGATGGACTACGACTTGAGCGGCAGCGCGCTGGGCCCGTGGCACCTCGAGCGGGTGCTGGGCGAAGGCGCGATGGGCACCGTGTACCTCGCGAAGCACCAGCGCATCGGCCGCACCGCCGCGGTGAAAGTGCTGAAGGCCGAGCACGCGAAGAACCCCGACCTCGTGCAGCGGTTCATCGCCGAGGCCACCGCGGTGAACGCGATTCGCAACGAGCACATCGTCGAGGTCTTCGACTTCGGCGAGCAGCTGCAGCCCGACGGCAGCTCGCTGGCCTGGTGCGTGATGGAGCTGCTCGAAGGCAAGCCGCTCTCTGACGTGATGACACAGCACTTCACCGTCGCCCGCACGGTGCGGCTCGGGTACCAGCTCTCGAAGGCGCTGCACGCGGCGCATCAGATCGGCGTCGTGCACCGCGACGTGAAGCCCGAGAACATGTTCCTCGCGCGTCGGGGTGACGACGCCGAGTTCCTCAAGGTGCTCGACTTCGGCATCGCCAAGCTGCTCAAGCCCATCGGAGACATTCCGCAGTCGGGCACCGCGGCTGGCATCGTCATCGGCACGCCCGAGTACATGGCGCCCGAGCAGGCGCTGGGCACCACCACCGACCGCCGCGCCGACATCTACGCGGTGGGCCTCGTGCTGTACGAGCTCATCGCTGGCGTGCAGCCGTTTCGGGCCGACACCTTCGGCAAGCTCGTCGTCGAGATCAGCAGCAAGCCGCCGCCTGCGCTGCCCGACCAGAACGCGCTCGGAGAGGCCATTCACCCGACCCTCAAGCGCATCATCGGGCGCTGCCTCGAGAAGGAGCCCGAGCGCCGCTTTCAGACGGCGGACGAGCTGGCCCTGGCGCTCGAGCCCTTCGTGACGGGCGGCGAGATTCGCGCCCTCGCGCCGACGCCGATGCCGACGCAGGTGGCGTTGCCGGCGCCCACCATCGACGAGCCCGACGACGCCCTCGTGGTGCGCCCATCGAAGGCCCCGATGGTGGTGGCCGCGCTCGTGGTGGTGGCGCTGCTCATCGCTGGCGTGGCGCTCTTCATGCCTGCCGAGGTCCCCGCGGTGCCGACCGTCGCCGTCGAGCCCCCGAAGCCGCCGCCGGTGGCTGCCGCGCTGGAGCCTTCCGCTCCCACGAAGGTGTGGCTCGACGTCACCACCATGCCGCCGGGCGCCAGGGTGACGCGCGCCGACTCCAACGACGAGCTCGGCGTCACGCCGCTGAGGGTCGAGCTGCCGCCCGTCGAGTCGCTCAGGCTCGCGTTCGCGCTCGACGGCCACCAACCCGAGACCCGCGACGTGCGCCTCTCGTCGAACGCGTCGCTCTCGATAGACCTCACCCCCGCCCTCAAGCAGGATGTTCCCGTCGCTCCGACGAAGTCCAAAGGCCCGGGCGGCAAGAAACCGGTGAGTCGTGATGGTGTCGTGGACCCGTTCAATCAGTAGCCGCCTCGCGCTGGGGCTCTGCCTCTCGCTCGCCTGCGTCGCCCTCGCCCAGCCGAAGAAGAACGCCGACGAGCAGGCCGCGCGCGCTCTCTTCGCCGATGGGCAGAAGGCGTACGACCTGGGCGAGTTCGAGCGCGCGCTCACCCTCTACTCCGACGCGTACAAGCTCAAGTCGCTGCCGGGCTTCCTCTTCAACATCGGTCAGTGCCACAAGCAGCTCGGCAACTACGAGCGCGCGGCGTTCTTCTTCGGCCGCTTCGTCGACAACTCGAAGCCCGAGGCCGCCAACGTCGCGCTCGCGAAAGAGCTGAAGGCCGACATGGAGAAGCGCCAGGCCGAGAAGCTCGACGCCGAGCGAAAGGCCGCCGACGAGAAGGCCGCGGCCGAGAAGGCGAAGAGTGATGCGCCGGTCGCGCCGCCGCTCACGCCGGTCGAGCTGTCGACGCTGCCACCGCCGCCTCCTCCTGCGGTCGAGCCCGAGCCCGTCACGAAGAAGGCCTGGTTCTGGGTCGTCATCGGAGGCGCCGTCGTGGCGACCGCCGCCGGTGTCACGGCCGGCGTGCTGCTGAGCCAACCGCAGACGGTCATGTACGTGCCGCGCACGACCTCGCTGCCCGACATCGACGGGAGACGGTGATGCGTCAGCTCCTGCTGTTCCTCGTGGCGATGGGGCTGGGCGTCGTCGCGGCGACGTCATGCGGTGCGGTGAAGACGATTGGGCCGACCGCGCTGGTGCTCGAGGTCTATTTCAGCGAATCGCGCGGGGCGAAGGCGCTCGTCATCTCGGGCACCGCCGAGGTCGACGGCGTGCCGGTCAACGTCTTCCCCACCAGTCAACGCCCCGAGCAGCTGACGGGCGCCGCGTTCCCCGTTCCGCAGACCGTGCGCATTCTGCTCAACGACAGCCGCGGCGGCATTCCGCTGCAGCTCACCGTCATCGGCATCAACGCCGATGGCGACCCGGTCGAAGCCGCCACGCAGACCGTCACGCCCGTCGCGCAGGCCGAGACGAGCGTCACCATCACGATCAAGCCCTTCACCGACACCGTCGACGCCGATGGTGGCGTGAGCTCAGACGCGGGGGTGAGCATCGACGCGGGCGCACCTGACGCGGGCGTGCGCTGCACCTGCACGACGGGATGTTGCGACGGGAGTGGGCGGTGCGCGGCACCGGTGCCCCTGGTGCTCGGCTCGCGGAACACGTTGCTGGCCATCCTGTCGGGGCGAACGGGCGAGTTCTGCAATGGCGTCTGCCCGCTTGGGAAGACGAGCCAGTTCCTGAACAACACCTGCTTGTGCGGCGCCACCGCCGCCTGCGGTGAGGGTGTGCGTTGTCAGGGCCAGAACACGAATGGGCGGTGCGTCTGCGACTCGAGCTCGGGGTGTCGTGGCTGCTGCTCCAACAACGGCTGTGACGTCTCACGTGGGGCATGCGGCAACGCCGGCAATCAGTGCGTGCGTTGCGAGGGTGCCGGGAACTTCTGCGGCCTCACGGGGCGCTGCACGGTGAACACCTGCCCGCCTCCAAGCCCGATGAGCAGCCAGGGCCAGTGCTGCTCAGGCGCCGGAATGGTGAGCTCCCAGTGGCCCATGTGCCCCAGTGCGACGGGCGACTGCGTGGCGTGCGACGTGCTGCGCAGCAACGCCTGCCGCCCAGTCGCGGTCGGCTCCATCGGGCAAGCCTGTGGCTGCGGCGCTTCACCCCAGTGCGGCAGCGCCCAGCTCTGTCTGATTCAGAACGGCGCGCCGACGTGCGTGACGCCCAACTGAGGCGTTTCCATTCTGCTGACTCGAGGGGCGGCGCTATGTCGTCGGCCATGCCCCCGAGCCACCCCAACGCCGAGCTGATTCGCCGCTTCTACGACGCCTTCGGCAAACGAGACGCCGAGGGCATGGCTGCCTGCTACGCCGATGACGTTCAGTTCGGTGACGGCGCGTTCCCCGACCTGCGCGGCAAGAGCGCCGGCGACATGTGGCGCATGCTCTGCGAGTCGGGGAAGGACCTGCGCGTCGAGGCCTCGGAGATCGAAGCCGACGACACCACCGGCAAGGCGCGGTGGATCGCCACGTACACCTTCAGCGCGACGGGCCGAAAAGTCGTGAACGACATTCGCGCGCAGTTTCGCTTCAAAGACGGCCGCATCGTCGAGCACCGCGACTCGTTCGACTTCTACCGCTGGGCGAAGCAGGCGCTGGGCACGTCGGGGCTGCTGCTCGGGTGGACCTCGTGGATGCAGAAGCAGGTGCAGGCGCGCGCCGCAAAGGGCCTCGCCGCGTTTCAGAAGAAGCGCGCAGGCGGTTGAAGTTCTGGCAGCACGTTGCGCAGCTTCGTGCGCAGCGAAATCGACGCTGGGTTGCGCCGTGATTTTCGAGCCGTTTCTCCTGAAAGGACTCCACCGATGCGTTCGTTGATGTTCGCCGCCGCCGTCACCGTGCTGTCGTTGTCGGGCTGCAAGAGCCGCGAAGAGAAGCTCAAGGACGCCGAGGAGGAGGGCAACCTGCTGGTCGCCACCAAGGCGAAGCTCATCAAGGGCGCCGCCGAGGCCGTGAAGAAGGAAGGCAAAGAGGCGGCCGAGACGCTCGCCGAGGGTACGGGCCAGGTCGTGAAGGGCATCGGCACCGGCATCGAGAAGGGCTTCAAGGAAGTGAAGATCGCCGCGCACGAGTCGCTGGCTCCGCAGGGCCTCACCGCCACGCGCGCGACCCGCGGCGAAGACGGCACCGCCGCGCACACCGTCACCGTGTACCTGACGTTCGAGAAGGCGTGGACGGGCGCGGTCGAGCTGCGCGCGTACGACGCCGAGGAGCGCGAGGTGGGCCGCGCGAAGGTCGAGCTCGCCGAGAAGGAGTCGAACGCGCACTACGTCGACTTCGTGTTCGACCCGCGCACGCCGCTGCTCACCGCGGCGAAGTTCGATCTCCGCGCCGTGCCGAAGAGCTGACCGGCTCACCAGCCCGCGGCACCGACTGCACCACCGAGCCCTCATCGGCGACGATCCGCTCGAGGGCCGGAGCGCCCGTCACCACGACCCGGCTCGAGCGCGTGGCGTCTCCCTTCAGCGCTTCGGTGGCCTGCACCTTCACCGTCGACAGCTCGGTCGCCCGAACGAGCGCGACGCGCGCGACGAGCGACGAGAGCGAGACCGTGCCCACGTCGGCAGCGCGCACGTCGACGAGCCGCACCGTGCCGGCCGCGTCGACCGTCGCGGCGCGCGTCACGTTCACCGCCAGCGAGTCTCCATCGACGCCGTTGAGCAGCACGCGGGACGAGCCCTCGGCGTCGACCGTGAGCCGCCCACCTCGCATCGCGTTCGCTGACACCACGGCGCGATCGGCTGCGGAGATCGAGACGAGCGAGGGCGTGGTGATGGTGATCGACAGCGGCTGAGAGGGCGACGTCATCGACGCGTCGAGGGTGAGGCTTCGGCCCGTCACGTCTCGTCGCAGCGCCGCGACCACGTTCGAGTCGCCTTCCACCCGCAGCTCGGGCTCGAAGGCGGGGCCCACCAGCACCTGCACGCTCATCGGGCCAGAGACGACCACGCGGTTCACCTGCGGGAGCGGCCACTCCTTCGTGGTGGCGAGCCCGTCACCCGCGAGCGGTTCAGCGGCGCGACAGCCAGAGACGATGAGCAGCAGAATGAGGCACAGACGCATGAGTCACTTCGTGAACTTCGGGCCACGCCTCTTCGTTGCCGGAAGTCGCCGAAACGATCACACGAAGCGGCCCTTGAGCACGTAGGCCTCGAGGCCCGCGAGCGTGAACTGCTCTCCTGCGCGCACCTGCTGGTGGCGAACGATCTCTCCCGTGAGCGGGTGAATGACGTCGAACTCGACGTTGCGGCGGGGCTCCATGGTGACGCTGCCTTTGATGCCCATCGGGTAGACGAAGAACGCGTCGCCGTTGACCGCGCCGTACGAGCGCACTGCGCCCGTCGCACCCGGCAGGTCTGGCCACATCTTGTCGGCTTGCAGCGTGCCGCGATCGTCCTTCGCGTAGACCTTGAAAGGCGAGTCGGCCCAGTGCGCGTTCTTGTGCGACCAGCTCGAGAGGTCTGCGGGCAGGTACGCCTTCATCGCCTTGAAGGCGTCGAGGCCTGGCATCGAGGCGAACTCCTCGTCACCGCGCACGCCGGCGCGGGTGTGGAAGACGTAGCCTGGCAGGCCCGACAGGTGCGAGACGATGGCGCCGCTGACGAGCTTGAGCGGGTCGTTCTCCGATGCGACCGACGCGCCGGGGCCGATGGGCTCGTTGTTCGTCGCCACGCGCGGCACGCCGTTGGTCCCGCCGAGGTACTGCCACTCCCACGGTTGCCGAACCGGGCGCCAGCTGCCCTCGGTCTTCGTGGTGTCGCGATCGAAGTGGTACGTCGCGAGATCGGCCACGCCGCCCGCGTAGATCTTCTCGACGTCGGCCGGCGTCGAGCCGTCTGGAGCGCTCGCGGCCACCAGCACGTCGGTGCGATCGTTCATGTACTTCGTGAGGCGCTTGAGCTGCTCGGCGCCTGCGTCACCCGCGAAGCCGTTCTGCCAGGCCTCGTTGGCGATCTCGAAGTGCATGATCTTCTCTTCGCGGCCCCGAGACACGTCGAGGAAGGTGTCGACGAGGCCGAAGCGGTCGCGCTCGTTGGGCAGGTTCTTCTGCCCGTCACCAATGAGCGTCCACTCCATTCGCAGCCCGAACTTGTCGTACGCGAGGTCGGTGAGCCCGGCGACGGCCTCTTTGTAGCCAGGCGCCTTCCAGTCGAGCTCGCGGCCGTCCCAATAGTCGGGGTTGTTCACGTCACCGACGACGCCGAGCGCGCGGATGTAGTCGACGCCGTTGGCCTTGAGCTCGGTGAGCGTGCGCTCGAGCCGCGGCCGGTCGTTCTGGTACTGCCACAGCGCGCTCATGTACGTCGCGCCGAGCGCGTTGAACTTGCCCTGGTCGTCGGCGAACGAGCTGCCGTCGAGGCGAACCTTGCCGGTGCGCTTCGTGATGGAGGGGCCGGGCTCGAGAGGCGGGGTGGTGGAGAGCGCCTTGAACTCGTCGCTGCTCCGAATGCCCTCACGAACCTGCTCGAGCGACGCGCCACCGTTGAGCAGCTGCGCGCTCGAGTGCGCGAGACCCGAGGGGTCGATGCCACGCCGCAGCTCCTCGCCGTAGACGTCCTTCAGGGCCTGGGTGGTGTCGGCGAGTTGACGCTCGGTGACGGCGTTGCGGCTGTTGCCGGGGCGCGCGTCGGGGCCGGGAGTGACGCCCGGGTTCTTCTCTCGCCACTCCGACGACTGCCGCACCGAGGCGCGCACCTGCTCGAGCGACCAACCCTCGTTGAGAAAGCGCGAGCCGTACGCGGCCACACCAGCGACATCGACGTTGGCTCCAAGGAGCGGCCGCTTGAGCTCTTCGCGGTAGACCTGATCAGCGCCTTCGAGGAAGCGCTGGTACGCGTCGGCGTCGGGAATGGCGGTACGGCTCATGCTCGCGGCGCGCGCGCGTCGCAGCTCGTCGACGTTCATCACCTGTGGCGGTGGAGTGGCTCGCGTCGGCGTCGTCTCGAAGACGTCTCGAATGACGGGCGCTGCGACGGGCTTCAGCGCGGGCTTGAGTTCGTTGCGGACCTGCCGGGTGACGCGGTTCAGGATCTTCGAGAGTGCGCTCATACGAACGCTCCAGTGCACGCGTGATGCCTCGCGGGGCGCTCGACTCAACGTCGTGATGTCAGGTGACGGGCGCGGCGGAGTGAGGGGAGCTGT
Organism: Myxococcaceae bacterium; assembly: GCA_040275325.1. Classification (GTDB taxonomy): domain Bacteria; phylum Myxococcota; class Myxococcia; order Myxococcales; family Myxococcaceae; genus Xiheimicrobium. The sequence continues at coordinate 19,361 of JBEOKA010000506.1, forward strand.
TCTGGCGGGTGGTGCGCGCGTGAGGTGTCCACCTCGGCGTCAACCCGCTTGGCGTTCGGCGGCCTGTGCACTGCTGATCACAGCGGCGCGTCACCTTCGTCGAGAAACCTCCGCGTCGCATTGGCGGGCGTGTGCGCCTGCTCAGCGAAGAGCACACCCGAGCGGAGCCGAGATGCTCCGAGTGGGCAGTCAGTTCGCTTTGCACTCGTCTCGTTCTCCGAGAGCCGGCGTGCGGTGCGCCTCAGGGCACGAGCGTTGCTCTGCGTCAACGCGTCCTCCCACCGGAGCCGCGCATGCACCGACTCGTCGCCACGCTCGCTGTGTCGTTGCCGCTGCTGGGGTTCGCGCAGACGCTCGAGACGAACCGCTGCGCGGTGAAGCTGGCGGTGACGCTGACGGGCCGGAGTCCCTCGTCGGCGCTCCTCGCCAACCCGACCCCGCAGGCGCAGGTCGACGCGCTGCTCACCGACACCGCCTTCATCGAGCGCTTCAGCCGCTTCGTGAACGCGCGCTTCAATGACGAGCCCGGCGCGACGTCGGTCGAAGACTCCGCGTACCACCTCACGAAGCACGTGCTGACGAACCGGCTGCCGTGGAGCGACCTGTTCCTCGGCTCCTTTCGCGTCGACACGGTCAACAACGCGGTCGCGGTGGTGCCGGACGGCAACGGGCTCGGCTACCTGCGCTCGCGCGCCTGGCTCGAGCGCTACGCGGGCAACGAGGAGCAGGGCATCAAGCTGAGCACCGCCTACCGCGTGTTGAACAACATCACCGGCGTGACGCTGACGGCCGCGGTGGTGGTGCCCGGCCTCGACGTGAGCGCGCAGGGCCGACGCAACGCCGCCTGCTCGGGCTGTCACTTCGACTCGTGGTTCGCGCTCGACAAGCTCGCCTCGGTGCTGACGAAGCGCGTGGGCAGCGGAGACACGATGCGCTTCGAGCCTCCGACGGCCGGCCCGCAGCAGCTGCTGAACGGTCAGACCATCGCCGACGACAAGGGCCTGGCCACCGCGCTCGTGAACAGCACCGAGTTCGAGTTCAACGCGTGCCGCATCGCCTTCGGCTTCGTCTACGGCCGCAAGGAGCTCGCGTGTGAAGGCCCGCTGTTCGACCGCTGCGTCGACGCCTTCCGCGCGCAGCGCACGATGCAGGCGGCCATCGCCACGCTCACGAAGGACTCGTCGTTCTGCCGCTGAGGCCCGCCATGAACCGAACGCTCCTGCTCTCGTCAGTCGTCGCGCTGCTCGGCTGTGAAGGCGCCTTCAACCCGAAGGACGGGGTGGTGAAGGTCGTCGACACCGAGGCGACCGAATCGCCCCACGTGCAGCCCGAGCAGACGGGCCCCGCGGCGCAGGCGCCTGCGTGTGACCCGGGTCGCCAGTACGTCGGCTTCGGTGGGTTCGATCTCGCTGGCGATCGCGTGACAGGCGAGGTCGGTGAAGAGACCCGCCGGCCGAAGCCGTTCACCGCGTTGTCGACCGAGTTCACGCGCGTGCTCGGGAACACGCCCGCGCTGCTCGCTTCGTCGGAGTCGACCTTCGGCACGATTCCCGCGCGCTGGCACGCCGAGCCGACGTTGAGCGCCGTGTCGGTCTACACCGCGTTTCGCATCGCGTTTCAGGGCTGCCTGACGCTGACCGCGCAGCCTGCGAAGTACAACACCGCGCCGACCGAGACGACCGCCCGCGCCGAGTGCGCCGCGTGGGCCGAGCGGTTCTGGAGCCGAAAAGCCCTCGAGCCCGAGCTCTCCGCGTGCGTGCAGGTGACGGTGCGTGACGCCGCCGTCGAGACGAGCGCGCGCCGCCGCTGGGCGTACGGCTGCGCTGCCACGCTGTCCGCATCCGACTTCCTCACCTTCTGACCGGAGCCCGACATGAACCGCCTCTCACGACGTTCGTTGTTCCAGGGCCTCGCTCGACTCGCGGGCGGCTCGCTCGTGGCGAAGATGGGCCTCTTCCCGTCGACCGCGTTCGCGCAGCAAGGCGAGAAGCCGGCGTTGCTCGTGGTGTTTCTCTCGGGCGGGTACAACGCGCTGTTCTCGAGCGCGAACAGCTTCGCCACCGCGGGCACCTTCGGCGTCACGGGCAGCAACCAGCGCGACCTCGGCAACGGCCTCGTCGTCGACGCGCCCACGTTCGGAACGTTGCCGGCCTTCGCGCTCTCGCACATGGCCACGGTCGGCGTTCGTCACGGCATCAGCAACCACGGCGCCGCGCAGAACGCGTGCTTCTCCGACGGCAGCCGTTCGTACGCGCTCAAGCTGGCGTCGGCGCTCGGTGGAGAGGCCTCCATCAAGTGCGCGCAGCTGGGAACGCGCGGCATGCCCGGCCCGCGGCCCACCGAGAATGGAGTGTCGCTGCAGGTCATCACCGACATGCGCAGCACCATCGAGGCGCTCGGTGGCTCGCTCGACACCACCCGGCCCGACCGCACCGTCGCCGAGAAGGCCCTGTCGGCGTCGTACACGATGAGCGCGACCACGTTGTTCAACAGCCCCGCGATGACGAAGCAGCTGGGCGAGGGCTACCAGGCCGCCATCGAGACGCTCCGGCAGCCGGTGCGGCAGTTCAACTTCGCCGACCTCGCGACGGCGTACGGGTTGACCAACGGCGCCACCAGCGTGAACTCGTTCTCGGCGCAGATGGCCGCCGCCGAGCTGATGATCACCTCGGGCACCAACGTCGCCCTCGCGATGGATGGAGGGTGGGACACGCACGGCGATCGCAGCGGCTCGACCGTACGCACCATGATGACGCAGCGAATCCTGCCGGGCCTGCGCACCTTCATCTCGCGCATGGTGAACGCACCAAACCGCAACGTCGTCGTCGCCATCATGGGTGACTTCGCGCGCAGCCTGCCGGGCTCGGACCACGCGTCGGCGCTCTCGGCGACCGTCATCGGCAAGTACGTGCGCGTGGGCACGACCGGGCGAATGAACGATCGCGTGCAGCTGCCGGCTGGAGCCCCGTCGGCTCCCGGCCTGTGGTCGTTCCTCGCGAAGGTGCTGCAGGCGCCGGCTCAGCCCTTCGGCGCAAACCCGCATCAGTCACTCGTGCTGTAGTCCGAAAAGCGAAGCGGGCCGCCGGCAGCGAAGCCGACGACCCGTTCACGTGCACTCCAAGCGGTGCTCAGCGGCCCGTGTCGTAGCGGGTGAAGCGCGTCGTCGCGATGGGCGCCGACAGGTTGTTCACGTTCGCCACGCGAATGCCCGAGTCACTGATGGCGTAGACGAAGTCGTCGGCCATCACGCTGCGGCGCACCTGCGGAGTCCAGTAGTACGTCCAGTTCGAGTAGCGCTCGACCTGGTACATGTCGCGCATCGAGATGCCACCGCGCGGCGTGAAGCCGGTGAGCGGGTCGACCGAGAACACGCGCAGATCCGAGATGAAGTACGTCCAGTACGCGTCGCCCGAGGCGTTGTAGTTCCAGTCGATGAAGGGAATCGCGAGCAGCTTCTTCGCGGGGAAGTAGTTGAACGCCTTGTGCTCGTTCTGCGCCTCGCTGTAGCCGCTCGAGGTGCCGACCAGCTGCGTGAACGTCTGCCGCGGGTTTCGCATGTCGGTGACGTCGAAGATGCTCAGCTGCAGCGCGCGCTGGCGCCAGTCGGGCTGCACGCCGTTGACGGGCTCGGGCACGTAGGTGCCGATGGTGAGCAGGTGGTTCGCGTCCATCGGGTGCAGGTAGGTCGAGAAGCCGGGAATCTTGAGCTCAGCCAGCTTCGTCGGCTTCGTCGGGTCAGAGAGGTCGAAGGTGAAGAGCGGGTCGACCTGGCGGAAGGTGACGACGAAGCCCTTGTCTTCGATGAAGCGCGACGAGGTGATGCGCTCACCCTTCGCGAGCTCTTCCGACTGACCCACCACGTCGAGCGAGCCCGAGTTCTCGGCCAGCACGTTGACGCGGTTGGTGGTCTCCATGCGGCCCCACCAGTTGCCCGGGTTCATGGTGTCGGGCACGCGGAACTGCGTGGTGGTCGCGACGCGGAAGAAGCCCTTCGAGTTCTCGTCCATCGAGAACTGGTCGACGATGTGGCCATCGACGGTGCCCGAGGCGACGTACAGCGCGGCGTCGGGGTTCGAGATGTCGAACTTGTGCAGGTACGTCGTGTCGCGCTGGCCCGGCGCCGGCCACCACCACCAGTGACGGGTCGCGACGTAGAGGTTCTTCTGCGAGGCGTAGATCTCACCGGGCTCGGCGATGATGGTCGAGCGATCGATGCGCGTCGGGTTGGTGAGGTTGAGCGTCGCCACCGAGACCGTGCCGAGCCGCGTGGGCGCGTTCACCTTCTGGAAGGCCGTGCACTCGTGCGGCACCGTGCTCGTGACGCCGTTGACCGTCACCTTGCCGGCAGGCACCCACTCGGCCAGCGTCTGCGCGCGAATCGCCTTCTCGTTGGCGACGATGAGCTTGTTGAACTCGTCGGTGCGGCGGCCCTTGTTGATCGGCTCCCACAGGTTCACGCCCTGCACCTCGGGCCACCAGCGCACCGAGGAGGGGAAGTTGAAGTCGTCGCTGATGACCATGCGCACCGACGAGCCGACCTTGCGGGCCGAGTTGTAGTGGCCGGGCAGCTTGTACTCGTGCGTGACGCGCAGGTTCGAGAGGTCTGAGACGTCGACGACGGTGATCTTCACCGTGTTCGCCGACTGGAAGCCGCAGTCGAGATCGTTGCAGACGTCGCCGCGAGCGTTCGAGAGCGGGTACCAGGCGTAGATGCTCGAGAAGATGACGGCGCGGTCGGTGCCCTCGAGGAACATCTCGCGCGGGTAGCCTTCGATCTTCAGCGTGCCGCGAACGGCGAGGTCGGTCGCGGGCCACGAGCGAGACGCGTACAGGGTCTGACCCGAGAGCGCGAAGATGCGCGTGCCGTCGTTCTTCACGAAGTCTGCTTCGTCGACGCCAGCGACCTGGTTGTTGGTGGTGGTGAAGTTGGTTGGAGCCGCCTGCGGAGGCGCCGCTCCTTTGCTCGCGTCGTTGGCCGTGCCCGCGAACGCCTCGGGGCCGCCACGACCGAAGAAGCCACCACCCCACCAGCCCCACGACGGCACCTCGTCACGCGAGGCCTCGAGCTGTGTCTTCATCTGCAGCACCGCGGTGTCTTCGAGGTACTGCTCGAGATCCTTGCAGGCGTTCGCTCCGTTGAAGGCGGTGAGCGAGACGCGGTTCTGCACCGGCTCGGGGGTCGGGTTCTGGTTGCCGCACCCGGTTCCCAGGGCGCCCACCGCGCCTGCTGCCGTCAGCCACTTCCACCATCGAGTCGAGCCCATGTGTCACCCCGCTTGTTGAGTCGTGTTCGTTCGTTTCCGGCCGAAGTCGCCCACCGACCAGTGCGAGCGACGGGCCAGCTGAAAGGCCTGACGACATCGAGGGTTAGCCGGGCTCGGGCACTCAGAAACCTGCCGGAACGCAGAGGGTGCGCGCGGGGATCTCAGAACTTCGAGGGATCTCAGGGTGAGGGCAGGAACCCGATGACGCCGCCGTCCTGACGGCAGATTCTGTTTCCGCTGCCGCAGTTCACCATGACGAAGAAGCCGGCCCCTGCATCAGGAAGGACGCCTGCGCTCAAGGCGATGGGGCCGGTGACGGCCGTTCCAAGGTTGTGGAGTGTGACGGGGCCGACCGACGAGCTGGTGAGCAGCATCATCTGGTTGTCTCCGACAGACACTCCAGCGCCAGAGGCGCCGTCGATCCAGAAGGTGGACATGGCTGTTGGCCCGATGACGGCTGCGGTCCAATTTCCGTTGGTGGCGAGTGCGTGAAGGGTGGGAATGCCAGCACTGCCCTCGAGGAGAAGGTCAGGCCGAGACGGGAGCGTTCGCTGCGTGCCTGGGCTCCAGAACCAGGCTGCCTGTCGACCTGCGGTCTGCTGTCTCCAGGCGAGCACCGAAACCTGGCCCTCGGAAGTCGCAACGCGCAGGTCCTGCAAGCTGCCAGCGTTCGGGAAGGGACTGGCTGAGGAGTTGAAGCTGTCGACGCGCACCAGCTGACCGGACGAGACGACGAGGCCAGCATCACCGTTCTCCGTTGGTCGCCCAATGATGTTCCCCAGGGATCCAATCGACGTCGCCGTGGTGTCGAGCGAGAAGCCAGTTGCCGTTGCAGCGGCACCAGCGACTCCGACTTGACCCGAGGCGGCCCAGAACGAGGCGAGGCGGGTGTTGCCGTTCACCTGGTAGATGGCCGTCGAGATCGGCGTACCCGCAGGGGTTGCCGAAACCTGGAGCGGGTACCAGGTGCCAGTCGAGCTCAGAGTCCAAACACCGGCAGACGTGGTGAGCGCTGCGATGCTGAACCTGGCGTCGAGGTCGTTCACCTGAACGCCGGCATCGAGAATGAAACTGGTGTTGTTGATGGCCTGCACCAGGACGCGGTTCGAATCTCGCTCGACGTGAATCAGGTTGCCGTTGCCCGTCGTCGCTGCCATCGCCACCAATTGGGCATTGGTCGAGTGAACCGGGAGGCCGCTCCACTGCGCAATCTGAAGCCCGCGCGGGGCAGCAGTCCCGCCCGCAGTCGCTCCGCCACCCGTTGCGCTTCCGCCACCCCCGCCCCCGGTTGCAGCTCCACCTGCCGCACCACCCGCCGATGCAGCTCCGCCCGCTGATGCGGAGCCACCAGCAGCCGCGGAGCCGCCAGCGGAAGCCGAGCCCCCAGCGGAAGTAGAACCACCGCCTGTTGCAGAACCACCAGCGGAAGCAGAACCACCAGCGGAAGCAGAACCACCGCCTGTTGCAGAACCACCAGCCGAAGCAGAACCACCGCTTGTTGCAAAGCCGCCAGCAAACGCGGAACCGCCAGCAGAAGAGGAACCGCCAGCAGACGCAGTGCCGCCGCCCAGGAACCCTCCAGCGTCCAGCGCTTCATCTTCGAGTTGGTCGAAAGGGATGCAGCCTCCCAGCACTGTCAGGACGAGCAGGAGGCGCTTCATGGCAGCTCCAGGGTCAGGCCAAGCGTGGCGCCGTGCGGCGTTGGAACCACCACCGCAGTGACCGGCGAAGAGGGCAGCAGCGCCCAGATCACCGACGACGCGACCGCCGCGCCAGCGAGCCCCATTCCCAACCAGCCGAGGAACTCAGCGGTGCGGCCCTAGTCTGCCGTGTTTCGAATGTCGTCCGCGGTGGTGGTGCCCTCGACGAGCGAGATCCCGTTTCGGCTGTAGTCACGCAACGCTGCCGCTTCGTCGTCGGCCACGAGCAGGAACGCGCCACCGGCCAGCGCGAAGAGCCCGCCCACCATCGCAGGGATCCACTTCACGACCGGCGGCGGCCCTGAGGGCGGAACCAGCTGAGCGGTCAGCGCCAACGCACGCTCCTCGAAGAACGCGAACAGCTGCTTCTCGGTGTCGACGCGCGTGGTCGCAGTCCACTTCGGCTCGCCCGTCTGCGAGTCGATGACCTTCAGCGTCGACACGTAGCCAGACTCGGTCTTCGCCACCGAGCCCGAGAGCAGCTGAGCGACGCCGAGGGCTCCGGCGAGCTCGGCGAGGCATGAGGTGGAGTCGCTCGTACACCCCAACAGCTGCTTCTGCCGCTCGACGCCGAGCACCTGCGCCATGTCGTTCTTCGTCGTCACCTTCACGCCGTTCGACGTCAGCGTGCCGACGAAGTGCTCGAGGTAAACATCACAGAGCGACGGCTCGATGCCCGCGCACTGGAAGCCGGGCGCTGCGAGGTTGGGCGTTGCGGCCAGGGAGGCGAGCGCGACGACGAAGACCATGCTGCGAGTGAAGCACGGCCCTCTTCCTTCGCTGCTCCGAAATCAGCCGACGCCAGCCCAGTCGTTGAGCTGCGTGAGCTTGCCGTCGTGCAGACGCCACGCTCCCGCGATGCCGTCTCGCGCCGCGTCGAGCCCTTCGAGCTTGCCCGAATTGATCGGGTCGCCTTCACGACAGAACAGCACGAGTTCGCGCAGGCCCAGGTACACGCGGAACGGGTCGGGCCCGGCGGCCTTCTCCATCGCCGCTTGATGCGCCGGGGTCAGCAGCCGCGCGCCGTCGTGCCCGTCTCCGTGCGCGATGCACCAGAGACCAGTCGGCTTCGGAGACAGCCGCAACGCCCCCTGCTCGAGCTCGATGGCCCGCACCTCGGCCGGCCGCGCGTCCAGGTTCTTCCACGCCACGCTGTCGAGCTGATCGACACCCATGCGGTGCGCGTCGAGCAGACCCTGCGGCACGTAGAGCACCGACTCGGGATCTTCGACGGCGTAGAAGATCCACAACCCCGCCGGGCCTTCGCGGCGAACCGCACCCTCCGACCGCTCGAGGAACGACGAGTCGCGCAGCACCGGCAACACCCGCGCGAGGAACTGCAGCCGACCGCCGGGCAGCGCGAGCGCCTTCTCGGCGATCTCCTTGCCCACCGACGTCACGCCCTCGTCGAGTGACCGCCCCGAGTCGTTGAAGTCTTCGTAGAGCGCGTCGAGGTCGAGCTTCGCGATGCCCTTGCGCGAGAGCCGAACCAGCAGCTGCCCCTTCTGCACGAGATGGGGCGTCGACTGTCGCTTCAACTGATCGAGCAGCGCGTGCACGAAGTCGTCCTTCGAGGCCTTGAATTCAGAGACGGTGGCCGTCTGACGAAGCTCTCCGGCGAGCAGCTGGGCCTCGGCGTGAAACGGGTCTCGCGACAAGACGTCGTCGACGAGCGCGCGCGCCCGCGTGCGTTCTCCGCGCCGCAGCGCCACGACCGCGAGCGCGGTGAGAATCTCGGGGTCGTCAGCCTGCAGGCGAAGCCCCTCGAGCAGCGCAGCCTCGGCGTCGCCCCACTTCTCCTGGCTGATGGCGGCGCGGCCGATGGCCAGGTGCACGTGCATGTTGGTGGGGAAGTCGCGTTTGAGCGTCTCGAGCAGCTGCAGCGCCTCGATGACGGCGTCGGCGTTCAACAGCGCCTGCGCGACGGCGGTGCGCAGCTGCGGGCTCCCCTGCTGCGTGGCCGCGTGCTTGAGCGCCTCGAACTCGGTGCCTTCGAGCTTCTCGCCAGCCTCGACCTTCTTCTGAATTCGCTCGATTTCCACGGGGACGCCCATCGTAGAGGAGCCGTGGCCCGGTTCGCCATGGAGTCGAGAGCACCCCAGCCGAACGCGACAGGAATTGGGCGGAAAGCGGCGCAGCTCTCTGCTTTGACTCGGGGTCATGACGACCCGAACAGTCACGATGATCAACGGCGATGGCATCGGCCCCGAGGTGATGGACGCGACGCGGAAGATCCTCGAGGCGGCAAAGGCGCCGCTCTCGTACGAGTACGCCGACGCGGGTGGTGACGCCTCGGCGCGCTTTGGCACCAACCTGCCCGACTCCACCGTCGACAAGGTGCTCAAGAGCGGGCTCGGCCTGAAGGGCCCGACGGCGACCGGCATCGGCAGCGGCCAGCAGTCGGCCAACGTGGGCCTGCGCAAACGCCTCGACCTCTATGCGTCGCTCCGCCCCGTGAAGTCGGTGCACGGCGTGAAGACGCGCTACGAGAACGTCGACCTCGTGGTGGTGCGCGAGAACACCGAAGACCTCTACGCGGGCCTCGAGCACATCGTGGTGCCGGGCGTCGTCGAGTCGCTCAAGATCATCACCGAGAAGGCCTCGAGCCGCATCTGCCGCTTCGCCTTCGAGTACGCGAAGAAGCACGGCCGCAAGAAGGTGTCGGCGGTGCACAAGGCCAACATCATGAAGCTCAGCGACGGCCTGTTCCTCGACTGCTTCCGCAAGCAGGCGCGCGACTTCCCCGAGATTCAGGCGGAAGAGGTCATCGTCGACAACCTGTGCATGCAGCTGGTGCGCAACCCCGAGAAGTACGACGTGCTGGTGATGGAGAACCTGTACGGCGACATCGTGTCCGACCTGTGTGCGGGCCTCGTCGGCGGGCTCGGCGTGGTGCCTGGCGCGAACATCGGCGCGTCGACGGCCGTCTTCGAGGCAGTGCACGGTACGGCGCCCGACATCGCCGGCAAGGGCCTCGCGAACCCGACCGCGCTGCTGCTCTCGGCGGTGATGATGCTCGACTACCTGAACCTCACCACCGAAGCGCGGCGCGTCGAGAAGGCGCTCGACACCGTCTTCCGTGAGGGCAAGGTGAAGACGCGCGACCTCGGCGGCTCGGCCAACACGGCAGAGTTCACGAAGGCGATCATCGACGCGATGACGTGAGCAGCAGGCGGCGCTCGACGGAGGTGTGGTGATGCGGCCCTGGCTCGCGCTGCTCGTGCTGTCGAGCGGGTGTGTCACCGGCCCGCGCGCGCTCGGTCAGTCGCAGCTCGAGTCGTTCGCCACCCGCCGCCACCAGGGCGCCTTCGACGAGGTGTTCGACGCGACGGTGCTCTCGCTGGGCCGTATGGGGCTCACGGTCGAAGACGCCGACGTGAAGCAGGGCACGCTCGTCGCGAAACGAAAGGACGGCACCGGCTACTCGGTGTCGATTCAGAGCCGCGACGACGAGCAGCTGGTGGTGGCCGTGCCGATTCCCGAGCGCGACACGTGGGTGCTCGACGGAGACGATGGCGAGTCGGCGCGGTGGGACCGCCTCGAGGCGCACACGAAGGAGTTGCTCACGGCGTGGCGCGACCACCCCGAGTGGGCCTTCATCGCCGCCCGCAACCTGCTCGGCGTGCTCTCGTTCTACGCGCGCGTGCCGGCGGCCTGGGAGCGGGTCGACCCGTCGGTCTCGCGGCGGGTGACGAGCGTGCAGCGCTTCAAGACGCGGCGCGGGCTGAACCCCACCATTCTCTTCGAGGTGAAGCGGCGCACGCCGGCGCTCGATGCGCGCGCCTTCCTGCTCGCGACCGCCGAGGTCGCGCTGCAGGCGAAGGGGCGGTTGACCTGGCCCGGTGATGACGAGCCGAAGCTGCGTGAGGGCAGGGCGCAGCGCGCCGCCAACGTGCTCGACGGCACCGTGCCGAGGCAGATCTCGTGGCACCTGTGGGACCATCGCACCCCCATCTGGACGGTGCGGGTGGCGGCCGTGTGCGGCGCGGCAGGCTCGGAGCTCGACTGCGACGAGGACTGGGAGGCGCTGATCGGCTCCATCGTCGCGCCCGGCTTCGAGCCGCCGAAGTGATTACTTGCGGCTGAGCGTGCGCAGGTCGCCGTCGTTCTCGGTCAAGACGAACAGGTCGCCCTTGTCGTTGAACGCCAGCCCTTCGACGCGCTCGAGCGCCTTGTCCTTGCCCGTGCGCAGGGGAAATGACTGCACGAGCTGGCCGCGCACCACGTTGCCGTCACGCACCAGCTTCACCTGAGCCACCGTCGCCGACTCGTCGCTCGAGAGGAACACGTTGCCCGTGCGCGGGTCGACGGCGATGGCCGAGAAGTCACGGCACACCGCGAACACCTCACGCTCGAGCTTCACGTCGAGCGGCTTGCCGCCACCGCCATCGTCGAGCAGCGAAAGCCGGCGCGGCTTGCCTTCGTTGGCGATGAGCAGCTGCGGCTTGCCGGTCGGCGAGAGGTCTTCAGACAGGTAGGCGAGTCCCTCGACGCCCTTGTTCTTCGAGTCACCCTTCGGCAGCTCGAACGTCTTCTCGAGCTTCGGGGCCTTCGTGCTGGCCGGGTCCCACTCGTAGCGGAGCAGCTCGCCCGACTCCTCGCGCGCGACGAAGAGGTGCTTGCGAACCGGGTCGTACGCGACGCCCTCGAGCTGGCTCTTGCCGTTCTTGAGGCCGGGCAGCTCGACCTCTTTCGCCTTGCCGTTCTTGTCGACGAGGGTGATGCGGTCGGAGCGATCTCCGACGATGGCGAAGGCGCCGTTCGGCAGCGCCGTCACGTCAGAGGCTTCACGCACGCTCGACTTCACCTTGCCCGAGAGCTCGAAGCGCGCGGCGCCCGTCTCGGGCAGTCTGCGGTTGGTGTTCGTCGTCGTGGCCCAGCCAGCGATCTTCGGCATGCGTCCTCCCAACGTTCGTTCGAGGCGACCGTAGCGCACGGCGCTGCGCGGTGCGTGAAAGTGATCGCTGCGTCGCCTGCGCGTGACGGCGTAGACTGGCCGCGCGTGATCACGACCAGCGAGCTGCGAACCGAGTCTGGGCACCCGGTGCTGCGCAGCGTCTATGAAGGCGACATCACCGTCGAAGAGGCGCGGCGCTTCATCGAGCAGGTGAAGCCGGGCGCGCCGTACCACTTCCACGGGCACCTCGTGCTGGGGCGAATCCTCGAGGTCTCGGGCGAGGTGCGAAAGATCCTCGGCTCCGAGAAGCCGCCCGACCCGAACAACCCGCCGCCCGTCGCGCTGGTGATTCCTTCGGCGCTGATGCGCATGGCCGTGTCGCTGGTGATGCGGGCGAGCGGTAACCCGAACACCGATTTCTTCAAAGACGAGGCGTCGGCGCTCGTGTTCCTCGACAAGGCGATGGTCGAGTTCGAGCGCAAACGCCGACGCTGACTGCCTGATCAGGTGTGGGGAAACTCCCCCGATTCTCCACCGACGGCTCGGCGTGGTTAAGTCATGAACATGTTCGACGCGCACTCGCTCTCCACGCTCCTTCCTCTGGTGGCCGCTGCGGCCCTCGCGGTGCTGGCGTTCGGGTGGCGACCGGTCGCGCGCGTACCGGTGCCGGTGAAGACGCGCCGCGCTCGTCGCTGACGTCTTCCGCGACACGACTCGGCCGCTGGTACACGATGCGCGGCCCATGCGACGCCTCGCTTCCCTCTTCGCGCTCCCACTCCTCTCTGCCTGCCTCACCCTCGCGCCGACGCTGCGCGAAGTGTCGCCCACTGACCCAAAGACGCTCGACGCTGCGGCAGAGGCCTTCTTTCGAGCTCCTGACGCGAAGGCGTTGAAGGCGGCGGTGGAGCAGGCCCGCGCGGCCGGCCCCGACAGCGGCACCTTTCACGAGCTGGCTGGACTGTTGGCGGGCCTCGAAGGCCGTGAAGCCGAAGAGCTCGCGCACCTGCACCTCGCGCTGCTCGACTCGACCAACCCGGCCGCGACGCTGCAGCTGCACCTGCTCATGCTGAACGACTTCACGTTCACGCAGCGCAAACACGTGCGGTCGCTCTTGCGCGAGCTGGTCGACAACCACCCGCGCCCCGAGGTGCGCTCGCTGGCGGCGTTCCACCTCACCTCGCTGCTCAACGGTGAAGGCCGCCTCTCGGAGCGCGACGAACTCGCCGCCGCGCAGCCCGGCCGCATTCCGCTCGCCATCGTCGGCACGTGGGACAACGACCAGGGCAAGGGCTTCGACCTCGAGCTGCCGCCTGAGACGCGCTCGGGGCTCGACGAGACGTACGAGGGCCGCTTCGGGCCGCTCGTGTGGCGCAGGGCCGCGCCGGTCGATGCCCGCGGCCGCGTCGAGCTGAGCTCGCTCATGACGCCCGCGCGCTTCGCCGTCGCCTACGCGCAAGGAAGAGTGGAGGCCGCCGAAGACGGTTTCTACCAGCTCCGCGTCTTCACCACGGGCCCGCTCAAGGTGTGGGTCGACGGCAAGCTGCTCTTCGGCGCGTCGATGCTCGAGCGCAGCGTCTGGGACAACGTCGTCGTGCCGCTCAAGCTGACGAAGGGCTCGCACACCGTCTTCTTCAAGTCAGCCCACAAAGAGGGCGCCTGGAGCCTGGCCGCGCGGCTCGTGCCCTCGTCATCGGTGCCCTTCGCCGTGCCCGATCTCGAGCGCATGGTGGCGTTCCACGTTCGCTCGATGCCGCCGCTCGCTGCCCGCACGCTCGCGCACGAGGCGCTGTGGGCTCACCTCGCGGCTGGTGGCTCCATCAGCGTGAAGGCGGCCGAGCGCTACGCGAAGGCGTTCCCTGACTCGGTGATGGCGCGCACGCTGCAGGTCGACGCGCTGTGGTTCAACCAGGAGCGTGGGCGCGCAGCCGACGCGCTCGCGTTGCTCGACCAGCAGGTCGGCGCCGAGCTGCGCTTCGTGCACCTGCGGCAGATTCGCTTCTGGCAGCAGCAGGGCCTCAAGCAGAAGGCCCGCACTGCGCTGCTGGAAATGACGACGAAGGAGCCCGAGCTGTCCGAGGCGCACGAGCTGCTCATCGAGGCCTACCGCAGCGAAGGGTGGACGGAGGACGAGCTGGCGGCGCAGCGCGTTCGCAAGGCGAAGTTCGGTGAAGGGCCCGACCGGCTGCTCGAACTCTCGCGCACGTACCAGCGGTTCGGCCGGCGCTCCGACGCCGAGGCGCTGCTGGTCGAGGTGCTGCGTCAGCTTCCCAACCACGTCGACGCGCAGCGCCGCCTCGTCGACTTCGCGCAAGACAGCGGAGACCTCGAGCGCGCCGAAGACCTGCTCGAAGCCCGGCTCGAGTCGTGGCCCACCGACTTCGGCGCGTGGATGCAGCTCGCCGAGCTTCGCCGCCGCCTGAAAGACGTCGAGGGCGCGCGGGAGGCCCTCGACAAGGCTGCCGCGCTCGCTCCCGAGGCCTCGAACCCCTGGGTGAAGCGGGGTGACCTCTTCTACGAAGCGGGTGATCAGGCCAGCGCCGTCGCCGCCTGGAAGAAGGCGCTCGAGCGCAACCCCGAGAACGACGCGCTGGCGAACCGCGTCGACTTCCTCGCGCCCGAAGCTCGCGGCCCGTGGGCCGACGACGCGCCCGACGAGAACGCCATCGCGAAGGCCATCGCGGGGCGCGCCTCGCTCAAGCAGACGCCTGGCGCCGACGTGGCGTGGCTCATCGACGACGAGGTCACGCTGCTCAACACCGACGGCAGCACCTCGAACGTGGTGACGCTCGTCGTGCACGCCTTCAACGCGCAGGGCCGCGACCGCATCATCAAGCAGACCGTTCCATCGGGGCGGCTGCGCGTCATTCACAGCTACTCCATCGACGAGAAGGGCACCCGCAGCGAGGCCTCGAGCGAGCGCAGCCGGCAGATCTTCTTCCGCGGCATGCAGCCAGGCTCGACGCTGGTGCTGCAGTACCGCGTCGACGTGCCGCCCACCGGCTACCTCTCGCGGTACCTCACGAAGAGCTGGTCGTTCCAGTCGCTCTCGGAGCAGCGCCGGCACGCCCGCTTCGTCATGTGGATGCCGCTGGGCACCACGCTGAACGAAAATCGCGTCGGCGCCGTCGAGCGCAAAGAAGAGAAGCGCGGCGAGCAGCTTCGCGTCGAGTGGTTCACCAACGAGAGCCCGCCGCTGGTGGCCGAGCCCGCGATGCCGCCGCTCTCCGAGGTGGCCGCGAACATTCGCCTCTCGACCGTGCCCGACTGGAAGACGTACCTCTCGTGGGAGAAGTCGCTGCTCGACGGCGTGTTCCGCGACAGCCCCGAGATCGACGCGGTGGCGAAGAAGCTCGCCGATGGCGCTGGCGACGCGACCGACAAGCTCGAGCGCGTGCACCAGTTCGTGATGGAGGAGATCCGCTACCAACAGGACTACGAGAGCTTCATCGCCGGCGTGAAGCCGCACGCGGCGCCGATGGTGCTCGAGCGCCGCTATGGCGACTGCAAGGACAAGGCGGTGCTCTTCATCACGCTCGCGAAGAAGCTCGGGCTCGAGGCGCACTTCGCGAACGTTCGCACGCGCGACGCGGGGCAGATCTCTCGCGACGTGCCCATGCAGCAGTTCAACCACGCCATCGTCTACGTGCCGAAGCAGGCGGGCGTGGCCGAAGGCCGCTTCTTCGACCCGACCGCCGACATGCTCGACCTCGATGTCGTGCGGCACGACGACGTGGGCACGCAGAGCCTCGTCATCGACCCGGTCTCGGGCGAGCACACCTTTCGCGAGATTCGGTATCAGGGCTCGGACAAGCACCGGCTCACCAGCCAGCTCGAGCTGGACCTCTCGGTCGATGGCAGCGCGCGCGGGCTCTTCACGCTCGAGGCGAAGGGGCGCGCTGGGTCGGCGATTCGGGTCGCTTCGCGTGACGCCGAGATGTTCCAGCAGGCGGTGCAGCGCATCGCCTCGGGCCTCGTACCGAACGCCTCGACGAGCGAGGTGGTGGTGGTCGAAGCGAAAGACCTGCGCAAGCCGGCGGCGCTGAAGGCGCTGCTCGAGGCGAAGACGTTCGCGCGGCCCGAAGGCGAGACCCTGCGTGTGAAGCTGCCCATCTCGTGGAACCCGCGCAGCCAGTTCCAGCTCGCCAGCCGGCGGCACACGCTCGTGCTCGGCACGCCCTTCACTGACGAGGCGCGCGTCAGCATCACGCTGCCCGAGGGCTTCGAGGCGAAGAAGCTGCCCGCCGCCGGAACGTTCGAGCAGACGTGTCTGAAGCTCGAGCGCTCGGTCACGCAGACGGGCCGCACCGTCACCAGCCGTGCGGTGTTTCAGGTGACGTGCGACCGCGTCACGCCCGCCGAGTACGCCGGCTACCGCGCGAAGGTCGACGAGATGGTGCGCCTGCTCGAAGACGAGCTCGTGGTGGGCAAGGCGTCGGGGCCCGCGGCAAAGAAGCCAGTGCCGGTGAAGGCGCGATGACCCGTGCAGCCGGAGTCGAACTGAGGAACGCCGTGAAGACGAAGGCGAAGGTGAACCTGATGAGGGGCGGCACCGAGTCAAGGCAGGTCCACAGCCGCGCCGAATGTGGTTCACCGCAGCCGGAGTCGAACTGAGGAACGCCGTGAAGACGAAGGCGAAGGTGAACCTGATGAGGGGCGGCACCGAGTCAAGGCAGGTCCACGGCCGCGCCGAATGTGGTTCACCGCAGCCGGAGTCGAACTGAGGAACGCCGTGAGACACGTGCTCTTCCGCCTCGAGAAAGATCGCTACGCCCTGCCGCTCGCGTCGATTCGAGAGGTGGTGGTCGCTCCCGAGACGTGGACGAGGGTGCCCCGCAGCCCGAAGGCCATGAAGGGCGTGATGAACCTGCGCGGCCGCGTTGTGCCCGTCGTCGACCTGCGCGTGCTGCTCGACGTCTCGGGCGTCGCCGAGCCTGAAGGGCAGGGCCGGGTGGTGCTGCTCGATCGCGGCCGCCGCGAGCTGGGGCTGCTGATCTCCGACGTCGACGGCATCGAGAGCCTCGAGAAGGTGGGCCCACCTGCGCCCAAAGCCTCCATGGCGGTGAAGGGGTTGGCGCGACTGGGGGCGATGCCGGTGACGGTGCTCGATCCCGACGCGCTCGACGCGACGGTAGCCCGCGCGTTCACAACCAAGTAGGTTCGCGGCACGGTGAGCGCGACGGCAAAGAAGGTTCTCGTGGTCGACGATTCGGTCTTCATGCGAGACATCATCAAGGACATCTTCGCGGCCGGTGGCTTCACGGTCATCGGAGAGGCTGGCAACGGCGTCGAGGCCGTCGAGAAGTACAAAGAGCTCAAGCCCGACCTCGTGACGATGGACCTGGTGATGCCCTACCGGAACGGCATCGACGCGACCCGCGAGATCCTCCGCACCGACACCAAGGCGCTCGTCGTCATGTGCAGCGCGCTCGGCCAGGAGACGATGGTGATGGAGGCCATCGAAGCCGGCGCCGTCGACTTCATCGTCAAGCCACCTCGCGCTGAAGACGTGCTCGCCGTCGTGAAGAAGGTCCTCGGCGAGGCCTGAGTCCACCTTGCAGTGCGGCTGTGAGGCTCCGTGGCCGGTCCTTCGTGGGACACCTCTCGTTACCTCGCGCTCTTCGCCGGTGAAGCGGCCGAGCACCTCGACGGCCTCGGGAAAGACGTGGTGTCGCTCGAGAAGGGCGCCACGCCCGCGCTCGTCGACTCGATGTTCCGTCACGCGCACTCGGTGAAGGGCATGGCGTCGTCGATGGCCTTCGAAGCCACGGCGAAGCTCGCGCACCGGCTCGAAGATCTGCTCGACACCCTGCGCGCCGACGTCGCCCGCGTCGACTCATCGGTGGCCGACCTCATTCTGCAGACCGTCGACGCGCTGGGCGCGCACGTGAAGGCCGCCGCGGCGAACGAGGCGCTGCCCGACTCGTCGGCGCTGGTGACGAAGCTGGCCGAGCTGAACTCTTCGCTCTCGGGCAAGCCGATGCCTGCGCCGAGCGCACCGCCACCACCGGCCCCCGCGTTCTCGAGCGAGCCGTCGCCGCCGCCCGTGAAGTCGAGCGCGTCGTCGCCGGCCGTCGTCGACCCCGCCGCGCCACCGCGCTTCTCGCTCAAGCTGAAGATCAACCCCGGCTCGAACCAGCCCGGCGTGCGCGGCTTCCTCGCGTACAAACGCCTCGGCACGCTGGGCAACGTCTTCGACCTGAAGCCGCCGCTCGACGACATCAAGGCCGGCCGCGTGCCGCAGGGCACCATCACGCTCGAGCTCGAGACCGACCAGACCGAAGACGCCATCACGCGCACCATGCGCACGGTGGCTGACATCGAGCTCGAGTCCATCGCGCTCGTGGTGAAGGCGCCGCCCGCGCCGCCGCCGTCGAGCGAGGCCGACCCGAACCGCGTCGTTGGTCAGGAGCCCGCGCGCACCATTCGCGTTCGCACCGAGGTGATGGATCAGTTCCTCGACCAGGCCGGAGAGCTGCTGCTGGCGACGGCCCGCGTGCGTGAGCTCTCGCGTGGCATGCCCGAGGTGCTGCGGCCGCCGCTCGATGAAGCGGTCGATCGCCTGCACCTGCTGGTGAAGGGGCTGCACGACAAGGTGATGGCCGCGCGCATGACGCCCATCGCCGTCATCACCGACCGCCTGCCCCGCGCCGCCCGCGACATCGCCCGCCGTCGTGGCCGTGACGTCGACCTCGTCATCACCGGTGAAGACATCGAGCTCGATCGCGCCATTGTCGACGAGCTCGCCGACCCGGTGCTGCACCTGCTGCGCAACGCCATCGACCACGGCGTCGAGACGCCCGACGAGCGCAAGGCCGCGGGCAAGACACCAAAAGGCAGGGTGACGCTGACGGTGACGCGGCAGCGCGACCGCGTGGTGCTCGAGCTCGGTGACGACGGGCGCGGCATCGACGTCGAGCGGCTCAAGTCGCTGGTGGTCGAGCGAGGGCTGATGACGCCCGAGCAGACGCGTCTGCTCTCGGAGCGCGATGGCCTGATGCTCGTCTGTCTGCCCGGCCTCTCGACGGCCACCGACGTCACCGACATCTCGGGCCGCGGCGTGGGAATGGACGCGGTGAAGCGCGCGCTCGAGCAGGTCGGCGGCACGCTCGACATCGAGACGAAGGCCGGGCGTGGCACCACCTTCAGGCTCTCGCTGCCGCTCACGGTCGCGATGGTGAACCTGCTGCTCGTCGGGGTGGGGCCAGAGGTCTACGGGCTGCCCATCGGAAAAGTGAGCGGCGTCGTCGAGACCGCGCGCGAACGGCTCGCGATGAGTCAGAATGCGCCCGTGCTCCAGTTTGGCCAGAGCGTGTTGCCCGTGCACGAGCTGTCGTCGCTGCTCGAGGTGCCTGCTGATGACGTGCGGCGCGCGCAGTCTCCGTTCGTCGTCGTCGATGGAGACAGCGGCCGGCTCGCGCTCGCGGTCGACCGGTTGCTGGGTCAGGAAGAGGTCGTGCTCAAAGCGCTCGCGAGGCCGCTCGACCTCGTGCCGGGGCTCGCGGGCGTGACGATTCTGGGCAACGGGCAGCCGGTGTTCATTCTCGACGTCGCCAGGCTGGTGACGGCGTGACGGCTCCGCTCGCCCGCCAGGAGGACGCGCTGCGTGAGGTGGTGCACCTGGGAAGCGCGCAGGCCGCGTCGATGCTGGCCCGCCTGGTCGGTGACGTGGGTGTGCTCGTCGAGGTGCCGCGGGTCATCGAGGTGACGCGGCAGCAGCTCGGCTGGCTGCTCGGCGGGCGTGACGTGCCGGTGCTCGCCGCGTCGTTTGCGCTCGAAGGCGACGTTCCGGGAACGCTCTGGTGGGTGTTGCCCATGGAGTCTGCGGAGCGGCTCGGCCAGCGGCTGCTCCGTCGCCCCGGCGTGACGGGCCCGCTCGCGTCGTCGCGCACGGCTGCGCTGGCCGAAGCCGCGAACATCGTCGCGTCGGCGTGCTGCTCGTCGATGGGCTCGATGCTCAACGCGAAGATGTTGCCCTCGACGCCGAAGGTGGTGCCCACGACGGTCGAGGCGCTCATCGCCGAAGGAGAGGGCGCTCCCGAGACGGCGGTGCTCGCCGGCTTCGTGTCGACGAACGCGCCCACGTTCTCGGGAACGCTCGTCGTGCTGCTGGGCGCGCCCGTCGTGCAAGACGTGCTGAAGCGGCTCGGGGTCTGAGCGCAGGCGCCCCGCTTTCTGCCTGAGGTGACAGTTCCTCACGGTGCCGGTGTTTCAGCGTGGTCATGTCACGACTGCTGCTGCTTTCACTGCTGATCACCACGGCGCCACCGCCGGGAAACCCGCTCGCCGCCTACTCGCTGAAGCAGCCAGAGACCCTCGTGGGCCACGTCGTCGAGCGGCTGCCGGCGGGCAGCTACCTCTACCTTCGCGTCGCGGACGCCTCGGGCGCGCTTCACTGGGTCGCCACGCTGCGCCGCACGGCTGCGTCGGGGGACGACGTTCGCGTCACCGTCTTTGCGCGCGCCGAGACCTTCCACTCGAGCCGGCTCTCGCGCGACTTCTCGCCGCTCTCGTTCGGTTCCGTTTCCCCCGCAGTCGTGGAGTCACCATGAAACGCCTCGCCTTCGTTCTCCTTCTCACGGCCTGCGGCCTGCCGACGCCCGATGACACCAAATGCCTGCGCGGCACGCTCGAAACCGACCTCGACCAGACCGGCCCATTCACTGGCCCCGGTGTCGTCGACGGCGCGATTCCTCCGGGCCGCTACGTCATCGCCGCCACGTACCTGCAGGGCAAACCCACGCAGCAGGCGATGTCGCTCTTCCAGTCGCTCGTCGACCCCATCTCGCGCTCGCTGCCGACGACCGAGGGCCTCATCGGCGCGCGCTTCGGCAACTCGAACACCTGCCTCACGGCGCGCACGCTCTCGGTGTGGAAGGACGAGGCCTCGATGTACCGCTTCGTCACCAGCGCCTCGCACGCCACCGCGATGGGCAAGACCTCGGAGCTGAGCCGCGGTGGAAGCGTCACCACGCACTGGGCCGACACCGAGCTGGGCGCCACGTTCGACAAGGCCGCACAGATGCTCGCCGCCGATGACGGCCCACTGCACTGAGATGCCGTGACGTCCAGCAAGCGCTTTTTCATGCTGCAGCCTCCTCGGTGA